>NZ_CM001440.1:4426782-4734089 GCF_000244975.1 Saccharomonospora cyanea NA-134
CGACACGGCCGACGCGACGGTGTCGCCGGTGACCGGGTGCGGGCTCAGCGGCCCGGTCTGCTCGGCGATGTGGTCGACGATGCGCCCGGCGCCCTCGACGAGCTCGTCACGACGTTCCCGCCACGCCTGGTCGACCGCCGTCAGCAGCTGCTTGAACGCCGGAATCCCGTGTGCGGGCACGGGCGGGTAGTAGGTGCCGCAGTGGAACGGTTCGGCGTCCGGGGTGAGGAAGCAGGTCATGGGCCACCCGCCCTGGCCCGTCATGGCCTGGGTGGCGGTCATGTACACGGCGTCGATGTCCGGACGTTCCTCCCGGTCGACCTTGATGTTGACGAAGTGCTCGTTCATGAACGCGGCGACGTCGTCGTCGGCGAACGACTCGTGTGCCATCACGTGACACCAGTGGCAGGCGGCGTATCCGATCGACAGCAGGATCGGCACGTCCCGGCGCCGCGCCTCGGCGAGCGCTTCGGGTCCCCACGGCCACCAGTCCACGGGATTGTCGGCGTGTTGCAGCAGGTAGGGCGAGGTGGCGGTGGCGAGGCGGTTCATGACCCCAGCGTGTCACACGTCCGGGCGGTTCACAGCGAAGTGACGTCAGGTCCGGCACGGCGGGCGGCGTTCTCGACAAGCACGGCGACGCCGTCGAGGATGCGTTCGAGACCGAACTCGAACGCCAGCTCGGGGGCGTCGGGGCCGTAGTGCTCCTCGCCCATCTCGCTCCCCACCTTCGCGGCCACCGGGTAACGCTCGTCGTCGAACAGCTTCGTGAACAGCGGCGCGTACTCGCTCCACCACTGGGGGTTGTCCTTGCCGGTGTCCTGCCTGACCCTGCGCATCTCGACGGCGGCTCGCACTGCACCGTGGACGTAGTTCGACACGAGGGTGATCACTTGGTCCATCTCGACGGATGTCAGCCCGAGGTCGGCGACGGCGTGCAGGTCGGCGTCGTACTTGGCGATGACGTTCGGTCCCAGCACCGGTCGTACCGTGGACACCTGGAGCAGCCACGGGTGCCGTAGGTACAGCTCCCACGTCCGGCGGGCCACGGCCTCCAGCCTTGCCCGCCAGCCGGAGGCGCTCGACTCGGGCGGGCTCAGCTCGGCGTGGACGCGGTCGACCATGAGGTCGACGAGCTCGGCCTTGCCCGGCACGTACCCGTAGAGGGACATGGCCGTGAGGCCGAGCGCCGAGGCGACTCCCCGCATGGTCACGGCGTCGATTCCTTCGGCGTCGGCCAGCTCGATCGCGGTGGCGACGATGTCGTCGACGGTGAACCGGGGTTTGGGCCCGCGCCGGGGCTTGTCCACCACCCCCCACAGCAGTTCCATGCTGCGCTTCGGGTCTCCGCTGCCCACGTACACGCTGCTCACCTCACTCACGTTACCTCCGGCTTGAAATCTCCATACGCCGTATAGTACTTTCTAATCCATACAACGTAGAGAGTTTAGGAGGATGCATGAGCGCCGTTCTGGCCGTGGAGGCCATCGGACTGCGTAAGCGCTACGGCACGACCAACGCGCTGGACGGCCTGGATCTCGTCGTGCCGCCCGGCACCGTCCACGGCGTCCTCGGCCCCAACGGCGCGGGCAAGACCACCACCGTGCGCGTGCTCAGCACGCTCGTGCGCGCCGATTCGGGCACAGCCCGCGTCGCGGGTTTCGACGTGAGCACGCAGGCGGAGCACGTGCGGCGCAGCATCGGCCTGGTCGGGCAGAACGCCGCCGTGGACGAGACCCTCACGGGACGTCAGAACCTGGTGATGTTCGGAAGGCTCTACCACCTGACCCCCGCGCAGGCGGCGCGCCGGGCCGACGAACTCCTGGCCGCCTTCCGGCTCACGGAGGCGGGCGGCAAGCCGGTGAAGCAGTACTCCGGAGGGATGCGCCGCCGGCTCGACCTCGCGGCCGGGCTGCTCACGGCGCCGTCCGTGCTGTTCCTCGACGAACCCACCACGGGACTCGACCCGCGCGCCCGCACGGAGATGTGGGAGGCGGTGCGTGAACTGGCCGCCTCGGGAACCACGGTCATCCTCACCACCCAGTACCTGGAGGAGGCCGATCAGCTCGCCGACGCCGTCTCGGTGGTGGACGGCGGCAGGGTGATCGCCCAGGGCACGCCGGACGAGCTGAAGGGGCTCGTCGGTGGCGACCGGCTCGACGTCACGGTGCGCCGGACCTCCGACCTCACCGCGGCGGCGGAACTGCTGCGGCGGGTCTCCGACGCCGACGTCCACACGGATGCCGAGAGGGCCCGTCTCAGCGCGCCCGTCGCCGACCGCGTCGGCACGCTCTCGGACTTCCTCCGCGCGGTCGAGAAGGACGGCCTCGCGATCGAGGACGTCACCGTCCGCCGCCCCACGCTCGACGAGGTGTTCCTGCAGCTCACCGGTATCGAACGGACCGCGAAGGAGACAGTGGCATGACTGGCATGACTGGCATGACTGGCATGACCGTTCCCACGATCTCGACCACCTCGGCGCCCCGTCCCGCCGAGGTGCCCACGACCACGGGCTCGCGGCTGCGATGGGCGGTCGCGGACGCGTGGACCGTGACCCGCCGCGATCTCGCCCACTGGGCCAACCAGCCCGGGATGCTGGTGGCCAACCTGCTGTTCTCCGTGATGGTGCTGCTGATGTTCGGCTTCCTGTTCGGAGGCGCGATGGCGGTCCCGGGCGACTACTGGGAGTTCCTCGTCCCCGGCGTGTTCGCGCTGACCATGGTGTTCGGCATCGAGTCCACGTTCACCGCCGTGAGCACCGACCTCGCGCGCGGCGTCACCGACCGGTTCCGTTCACTGCCGATGGCCGCTTCGGCGGTGGTGGTCGGCCGCGCGAGCGCGGACCTGCTGAACAGCGCCGTCACCCTTGCCGTGCTGGTGGCCACAGGCCTCGCCGTGGGCTGGCAGCCCCACGGCGGACTCGCGCCGACGCTCGCCGCGTTCGGTCTGTTGCTGCTGCTGCGTCTGGCCATGCTGTGGGTGGGCATCTACCTCGGTCTCGTCGCCCGTGGCCCGGAGTCGGTGATGGCACTCCAGATCCTGGTGTGGCCGGTCGGTTTCCTGTCCAACGCCTTCGTCTCACCGGCCACGATGCCGAACTGGCTCGGCCCCATCGCCGAGTGGAACCCGCTGTCGGCCACGGTCGCCGCCGTCCGCGAGCTGCTCGGAAACCCGGGCTGGGCGAGCGACTCGTGGGTCGCGGCGCACCCCATGCTGCCCGCCGTGCTGTGGCCGGTGCTGCTGATCGCCGTCTTCTTCCCGCTGTCCGTTCGCCGCTACCGGCGGTTGAGCCGCTAGGAGCTCCAGGTGGAAAGCACCCACATCGTCATCACCGGCGCGCGAGAGAACAACCTCGCCGACATCACCGTCCGCGTGCCGAAGCACAAGATCACCGCGTTCACCGGCGTGTCCGGTTCGGGGAAGTCGTCGCTCGTGTTCGGCACGATCGCGGCGGAGTCGGGCCGGCAGTTGAACGAGACGTTCTCCGCCTTCGCCCGTACCTTCCTGCCGAGCTACTCACGGCCGGACGTCGACAGCATCGAGAACCTGCCAGCCGCGATCATCGTGGACCAGAAGCGCCTCGGCGGCAACGCCCGTTCCACCGTCGGAACCGTCACCGACATCGCACCTCTGCTGCGGCTGGTGTTCTCCCGGGCGGGCACGCCGTACGTCGGGTACTCGAACGCCTTCTCGTTCAACGACCCCGCCGGGATGTGCCCGGAGTGTCACGGCCTCGGCAACATCACGAAGCCGGACCTCGACGCCCTGCTGGACACGTCGAGATCACTGGCCGACGGAGCGATCCGGCACCCGCAGTTCAAGGTCGGCGGCTGGATGTGGAAGCTGTACGCCCACTCCGGGCTGCTGGACCCGGACAAACCCCTGGCCGACTACGACGCCGCGGAGTGGGAGACGTTCCTGCACGGCCCGTCGGAGGAGACGAAGATCGCGCTCGACTGGAACGGCAGCACGGTGAGGTCGACGTTCGAGGGGTTCGTCGACAAGGTCACCCGCCTCTACATCAACAAGGACGACGGCGAGGGGGACGGCGCGTCCGCCCGCAGGCAGGAACTGCTGCGCCGGTTCACCACCACAGCGGAGTGTCCCGGGTGCGGGGGCGCTCGGCTGCGCCCCGAGGTCCTCGCGTGCCGGGTGAACGGTCACTCGATCGCCGAGCTGTCCGCGATGGAGATCACCGCCCTGGTCGACGTCGTCGCCGGCATCACCGAGCCGGTCGTGGCACCGGTCGTCGCGAATCTGGTCGAGCGGCTCCGCAACCTGGTGGACATCGGTCTCGGTTACCTCTCCCTCGACCGGCGCACCGCCACGCTGTCCGGTGGCGAGTCGCAGCGGATCAAGACGGTCAAGCACCTGAGCAGCGCGCTGATCGACATGCTGTACGTCTTCGACGAGCCGAGCGTCGGCCTGCACCCACGCGACGTGCACCGGCTCACCGAACTGCTGGTGAGGCTGCGGGACCGGGGCAACACCGTACTGGTGGTGGAGCACGACCCGGACGTGGTCGCCGTGGCCGACCACGTGATCGACATGGGGCCCGACGCGGGCACGGGCGGAGGACACGTCGTCTACAGCGGCGACGTCGCGGGCCTGGCCCGTGCGGAGACGCTCACCGGCCGGTACTTCTCACGCGGTATCCGGCTGAAGGAGACGGTCCGCACCGCGACGGGTGCGCTGCCCGTCGTCGACGCGGACGCGCACAACCTCACCGGGATCATCGTGGACGTGCCCGCGGGAGTACTCACGGTCGTCACCGGGGTCGCCGGGTCGGGCAAGAGCACGCTCGTACACGAGGGATTCCTTCCCCAGCATCCCGAGGCCGTGGTGATCGACCAGTCCGCGCCGGGCACGTCGAGGCGGTCCAACCTCGCCACCTACACCGGTCTGCTCGACGTCGTCCGCGGCCTCTTCGCCCGCGAGTGCGGAGTGAAGGCGTCACTGTTCAGCTTCAACTCCGACGGCGCCTGCCCGGACTGCCAGGGCGCCGGGGTGATCTACACCGACCTCGCGTTCCTGGAGGGGCTCAAGTCGGTCTGCGAGACGTGCGAGGGACGGCGCTTCTCCGACCCGGTGCTGACCCACCGGCTCCGGGACCGCTCCATCAGCGACGTGCTGGCCATGACGGCCGCCGAAGCCGCGGAGTTCTTCACCGAACGCAAGCCGAAAGCGATCCTGTCGTCGGTGCTCGACGTGGGCCTCGGGTACCTGACGCTGGGACAACCCCTGGGCACGTTGAGCGGCGGTGAGTGCCAGCGGGTGAAGCTCGCCACGGAGCTGCACAAACAGGGAGCGATCTACGTTCTCGACGAACCGACCACCGGCCTGCACCCCCGCGATGTCGAGGTGGTGCTCTCGGTCCTCGACCGCCTGGTGGACGGCGGCAACACCGTGCTCGTGGTCGAACACAACCTCGACGTCATCGGACGCGCCGACTGGGTGATCGACCTCGGCCCGGAAGGCGGTCACGAGGGCGGACGGGTGGTCTTCCAGGGCACGCCGCGCGAACTGCTCGACGCGCGCGGCTCCCATACGGCGGAGTACCTCCGCAGGGCGGTCCGACCCGCCGTCTCCAACGGGTAACCGCGGCGCTCAGTCGCCGCCCCCGCCGCCGGAGTCACCGCCGCCGGAACCGGTGTCGGCTCCGGCGGTGTCCCCGCTGCCACCGTCGTGGTGGTGAGTGCTGCCACCGCCGCCGGAGTCACCGCGCCCGGAGGTGCCGTCAAAACTCGCGGGCACCCGCTTGAGGTGCTTGGTCATCGAGCGGACGAGGAACGCGACCGCCACGAAGAACACCAGCAGAAGCAGCAGGCCGACGGGCGAGGACTTGCCGAAGTCCTCGCCCTGACCGCCGCCGTCCCCGCCGTTGCCGCCGGGCGGCTGCTGGGAGAGCCAGACCCCGGCGTTCATGGCGGGTACGGCCGCGAAGGCCGGCAGTGTCATGTCGTCACCCTCTCTCGGACCCCCGCGAACAGATCGTCCTCGGGCAGGGTCGTGTCGACGAGCGAGCGCACCAGCTCGTACTCCTCGGTGGGCCACACCTCACGCTGCACGTCGAGCGGCACCGCGAACCACCGGCTGTTGGGGTCGATCTGCGTGGCGTGCGCCCGCAGCGCGTCGTCCCGCACCTCGAAGTAGTCGGCGCACGGCACGCGCGTGGTGACGCGCTCCATGACGTCGGGCCGGTCGGGGTCCCAGTTCTTCAGCCACTCCTCGTAGGGCGAGGACAGCCCCCTGGAGGTGAGCGCCTCGTGGAACGCCTCGAACTTCGCCCGCGAGAATCCGTGGCCGTAGTACAGCTTCAGCGGCTGCCACGGTTCGCCCGCGTCCGGGTACTGCTCGGGGTCGGCCACGGCGTCGTAGGCCGCCATCGAGACCTCGTGGCAACGGATGTGGTCCGGGTGCGGGTAACCGCCGTTCTCGTCGTAGGTGGTGACGACGTGCGGGCGGAACTCACGCATGACCCGAACGAGCTTCGCGACCGGTTCCTCCAGCGGCACGTTGGCGAAGCAGTCCTCCGGCAGCGGCGGCGGCGGGTCGCCCTCCGGCAGACCGGAGTCGATGAAGCCGAGCCAGCGGTGCTGCACCCCGAGGATCTTGGCCGCCCTGGCCATCTCCTCCCTGCGCAGCATCGTCATGTTCTCGTGGACCTCGGGCCGGTCCATCGCCGGATTCAGCACGCTGCCCGCTTCACCACCGGTGCACGTCACGACCATGACCTCGTGCCCTTCGGCGACGTAGCGGGCCATCGTGGCGGCGCCCTTGCTCGACTCGTCGTCCGGATGGGCGTGCACCGCCATCAGCCGCAACCCCGCGTCCACCCTGTCCGCCCTCTCTCCATCGGTTCGCGCCATGTTCGGCTCGGTTCCTTTCCGATCCCACGTCATGTGCGGACCCCCCGGCCCACGTCCGTATCGCTCTCACGGATACTCAACACGCGAGGTGGGTGTTTTCATTCTCCCCGCCGCAACGACAAGACCGTTCGGGAGGCCCTCCCTTGAGCAGTTCGGAGCCCGGCCAGGAGTCGGCGCGCGCTCTGGAGGACCGCTACGGATCCGCCCGTACCCGTCGGCCGCGCCGCCGCCTGCGTGGCAGGAAGGCCTGGTTCGCCGGGCTCGCCACCGTCGTGGTTCTCGGCCTCGGTAGCTATGTCGCTTATTCGCAGTGGTTCGCCACACCCATCGACGGTCAACGTGTGGCGTTCGAGGAACGGCCGGGCAACGCCATGGAGATCACGGTGGACGTGAACCGTGACGATCCGTCGCGTCCGGCCGTGTGCATCGTCAGGGTCCGTGAGATCAACGGAGCCGAGTCGGGAAGGAAGGAGCTCTACGTTCCGCCGGGCGTGCATCGCCTGAACACCGTCGTGCGGAGCATCGGACGGCCCGTCACTGCGGACGTGTACGGGTGCTCTTATGATGTTCCCGAATACTTGTCAACCCCCGAGCGGCCAACGGAGTGAAATAGGCGCCGGAACGCCCGGCGACCGAGAACGTAGCGGCCTTCGGGGGCGGTTTCGTGCTATCCTCTACTTGTCGGCACGGTCCCGCGGGGCCGTGTCTTTCCTTTATCTACCAGCCACGACGGCGTGGCGGCCGGCTTGTATACCCAGGCTCGGCAGGCCCCTAGGAGGAGATGGTGACCGTGAGCGACAGCAAGGTGACCTGGCTGACCCAGGATGCCTACGACAGGCTCAAGAGCGAACTCGACGAGCTGATCGAGAATCGTCCGGTCATCGCCGCGAAGATCAACGCCAGTCGGGAAGAAGGCGACCTCAAGGAGAACGGTGGCTACCACGCCGCCCGTGAGGAGCAGGGTCAGCAGGAAGCCCGCATCCGGCACCTGCAGGAGCTGCTGCGCTCGGCCAAGGTCGGTGAGGCACCGAAGGACGACGGCATCGCCGAGCCCGGCATGGTGCTGACCGTGCGCTACGACGGCGATGACGACGAGGAGACGTTCCTGCTCGCCACCCGCGAGGAAGGCGGAAGCGGGCCGATCGAGGTGTACTCGCCCGACTCGCCGCTCGGCAGGGCCCTGCTCGGAGCGAAGGAGGGCGAGGCACGGGAGTACCCGCTGCCCAACGGCAAGACCCAGAAGGTGACGCTCGTGAAAGCGGTCCCCTACAGCGCCTGAGCCGGGGTCGACCCCGAGCGTGTGTGGACGGCCGGTGTAGCCGCGTGGGTGGCGCACCGGCCGTTGGTTTGTCCGCCGACCTTCAACCCTGACGGTCGGCTATGCGTTCGAGCAACGGCCGCACGCGCGGCGGCACCGGCGTGGACAGCGCGATGGACGTCGCCGTCCTCCGCACACCGGGCACTCCGACGACCTCGTCGATGACCCGCTGTAGATCGTCGTTGGACTTCGCGACCACCCGCACAAACAGGTCGCCCTGTCCCGTCGTGGCATGCACCTCGCACACCTCGTCGATGGCGGCGAGCGCGGAGGCGACCTCGGCGCGGCGCCCCTGTGCGATCTCCAGCACGGCGAACGCGGTGAGGCCGTAACCCATCTCGGCGAGGTCGAGTTCGGGTGGGAAACCCCTGAGCACGCCGGAGGCGGTGAGCCGGTCGAGCCGCGCCTGCACCGTGCCCCGAGCCACTCCGAGTCTGCGCGCGCATTCGAGCACGCCGAGGCGGGGCGCGTCGGCGAGCAACAGCAGCAACCGAGCGTCCAGCGAGTCCAGTGTCATGCGTCCTCCTGCGCAATCTGCGCCAATCTGATCACCCGAATGCCGATTCGGCTGGGCAGATTGTCCATCGTTTCGCATGACTGTTGCCCAGTCTGCGCGCTGCGGAGCATTCTTCGTCACATGGCGAACCCAGCACTCGACGACATCGACTACAACCAGCTCCGTCAGCTCGTCGGCCTGGTCGACCACGACCTGGCCAGCGACCCGTTCCCTGTCAAGGCGATGGATGCCGTCGTGTTCACGGTCGGCAACGCCACGCAGACCGCACACTTCTACCAGACGGCGTTCGGGATGGACCTCGTCGCCTACTCCGGCCCGGAGACCGGCAACTACGAGTACAAGTCGTTCGTCCTGAAGTCGGGCTCGGCGCGTTTCGTGATCAACGGCGGGGTGAAGCCCACCTCCCCCCTGCTCGACCACCACCGCAAGCACGGCGACGGGGTCACCGACCTCGCCCTCGAAGTCGCCGACGTCGACAAGTGCGTCGAGCACGCCCGCGCGAACGGCGCGACCGTGCTGGAGGAACCGCACGACGTCTCCGACGAACACGGCACCGTGCGGATCGCCGCCATCGCCGCCTACGGCGACACGCGGCACAGCCTCGTCGACCGCTCTCGCTACTCCGGGCCCTACCTGCCTGGCTACGAGGCCCGTGAGCGTTCCGCGCCGAAGCCCGAAGGCGCACCGAAGCGGCTCTTCCAGGCCGTCGACCACTGCGTCGGCAACGTCGAGCTCGGCAGGATGGACGAGTGGGTGGCCTTCTACCACCGTGTGATGGGCTTCGTGAACATGGCCGAATTCGTGGGCGACGACATCGCCACCGAGTACTCGGCGTTGATGAGCAAGGTGGTGGCCAACGGCAACCACCGGGTGAAGTTCCCGCTCAACGAACCGGCCGTCGCCAAGAAGAAGTCGCAGATCGACGAGTTCCTGGAGTTCTACGACGGCCCCGGCTGCCAGCACATCGCGTTGGCCACCAACGACATCATCGGCACCGTCAAAGCCATGAGGGCCGCGGGTGTGGAGTTCCTCGACACGCCGGACTCCTACTACGACGACCCGGAACTGCGGGCCCGCATCGGTGAGGTCCGGGTACCGATCGAGACGCTGAAGGAGCACCGCATCCTCGTCGACCGCGACGAGGACGGCTACCTGCTCCAGATCTTCACCAAGCCGATCGGCGACCGCCCGACCGTGTTCTACGAGCTGATCGAGCGGCACGGCTCGCTCGGCTTCGGCAAGGGCAACTTCAAGGCGCTGTTCGAGGCCATCGAACG
Source organism: Saccharomonospora cyanea NA-134 (assembly GCF_000244975.1). Classification (NCBI taxonomy): domain Bacteria; kingdom Bacillati; phylum Actinomycetota; class Actinomycetes; order Pseudonocardiales; family Pseudonocardiaceae; genus Saccharomonospora; species Saccharomonospora cyanea. Next base: position 4,436,764 of record NZ_CM001440.1, read on the forward strand.
CGAACAGGCCCGTCGCGGCAACCTGTGACACCGCCCCGTGGGGTCGCCCGCTCCGGGCGGCCCCACGGCACGTCCGCCGTCAGACCAGCACGCGGTAACCCGCACGCTGGAGCTGGGCGGCGACGTCGGCGCAGTGCTCGGGGCCGCGGGTCTCCAGCTTCAACGCGATCTCCACCTCGCCCATCGCCAGCCGACCCGAGATGCGCGAGTGCACGACGTCGAGCACGTTCGCGCCCAGCTCGCCGACCCTCGACAACAGGCCCGCGAGCGACCCGGGCCGGTCGGGAACCCGCAACCGCAGACTGAGGTAGCGGCCGGCGGCCGTCATGCCGTGCTGGATGATCTGCAACAGCAGCAGCGGGTCGACGTTTCCACCCGAGAGCACCGCGACGACCGGCGGCTCGAAGACTTCGGGATGCTCCAGCAACGCGGCGACCGCCGCCGCGCCGGCAGGCTCGACCACGAGCTTGCGGCGTTCCAGGCACAGCAGAACGGCACGCGACAGCGACTCCTCGCTCACCGTCACGACGTCGTCCACGAGTGCGCGAACGTGTTCGAACGTGATGGGGCCGGGCGCACCGACCGCGATGCCGTCGGCCATGGTCTGCGTGGTTTCGAGCCGCATGGGGTTGCCCGCGGACAGCGAGAGCGGGAAGGCGGCCGCGCCCTCGGCCTGCACGCCGACGACCCGGACGTCCGGCTTCACCGCCTTCACCGCACTGGCCACACCGCCGACCAACCCGCCGCCGCCGGTGGCGACCAGGACCGTGGCGACGTCGGGCACCTGTTCCAGAATCTCCAACCCGACCGTGCCCTGCCCCGCGATGATGTCGGGATGGTCGAACGGGTGGATGAACACCGCGCCCGTGCGTTCGGCGAAGGCCGTCGCCTCGGCCAACGCCTCCTCCAGCGACTCGCCGTGCAGGTGGACGTCGGCGCCGTACCCACGGGTGGCGGCCAGCTTCGGCAGCGGAGCCCGCTCCGGCATGTACACGGTCGCCTTCGTGCCGAGCAGGGCGGCGGCGAGCGCCACTCCCTGGGCGTGGTTGCCCGCACTGGCGGCCACGACCCCCCTGGAGCGCTCCTCGTCGCTCAACCCGTGAATTCGGGTGTACGCGCCTCTGATCTTGAACGAGCCGGTGCGCTGCAGGTTCTCGCACTTGAGGTACACCGGCCCGCCCTGCGGGGGTTCGAGGTCACGCGCATGCTCCATCGGCGTCTTCCGCACGACGGATTCCAGCAGCCGCCTCGCCTCGCGGATTGTGTCCACGCTGACAAGTCCCATGACCGCAGATGATGTCACTGCACCCAGCGTCACGACGAGGTTACCTGCTCGCTCAGATCACGATTGGGTAAGCTTGTGGCACACCGGACGTCACCGGAGCCTTCAGAGTGGGAGAGACACGTATGGGAAGGGTGCGCACGTCGGACGGTTCACGTTCCGCGGGTGTGATGTCGCTTCTCGCTGGCGTTGTCTCGGCCCTGGCCCTCACCGGAGCCGCCGTCTACACCGTCACGGAGGCGCGGTGCGACCCCGGCCACTACGTCACCGACGGCAGGCAGGCGACCCTCGTCGGAAGCTGTGTCTCGGGCGCGGAGCTGAGAGAGGCGGGCATCGGCCACGACCGCGACCGGTCGGGCGCCGACGACACCTCCCCCAGCAACCTCCGCCCCTGAGCGCTACCGAGTTCTACGGCGTTCTGCGGTGTTCTACGGCGCTTTACGAAGCGTCCAGCGCGTACCTGAGGTCGGCCAGCAGGTCGTGCGCGTCCTCGATGCCCACGGACAACCGCACCAGCTCCGCGGGGACCTGAAGCAGCGACCCGGCGACACTGGCGTGTGTCATGCGGCCCGGGTGCTCGATCAGCGACTCCACACCGCCGAGCGATTCGGCGAGGATGAACAACTTCGTCCTGGCAGCCACGTTGAGCGCCGCCTGCTCGCCGTCGACGTGCGTGAACGACACCATCCCGCCGAACCGGCGCATCTGCTTGGCCGCCAGTGAGTGACCGGGGTGTTCGGCAAGGCCCGGGTAGTACACGCGCTCGACCTTGGGGTGGACCGCCAGCGCCTCGGCGATGAGTTCGGCGTTGCCGCAGTGCCGCTCCATGCGCACGGCCAGCGTCTTCAAGCCCCGCAGCGTCAGCCACGCGTCGAAGGCACCCGGCACGGCACCCGCCGAGTTACGCAGGAAGAACAGCCGCTCCCGCAGCTCGTCGGAGTCGGTGATCACCGCTCCGCCCACGACGTCGGAGTGGCCGCCGAGGTACTTGGTGGTGGAGTGGACGACGATGTCCGCTCCGAGCTCCAGCGGCGTCTGGAGGTACGGCGTGGCGAACGTGTTGTCGACGACGAGCTTCGCCCCGCCGACGTGGGCCAACTCCGCGAGCGCCGCGATGTCGGCGATGCCGAGCAGCGGGTTGGTGGGCGACTCGCACCAGACGAGTTTCGTCTCGGGGCGCAGGGCCTCCCTGACCTCGTCGAGGTCGGACAGGGACGCGACGCTGTAGTTCACGCCCCACTCGGTGAGGACCTTGTCGATCAGCCGGAAGGTGCCGCCGTAGACGTCGTTGCCCAGCACGAGGTGGTCGCCGGGCCGGAGCGTGGTACGCAGCACCGCGTCGCTGGCGGCCATGCCCGAGGCGAACGCGAGTGCGTGCCTGCCGCCTTCCAGCGCGGCGAGGGCCTCCTCGAGCGCGGTACGCGTCGGGTTGGCGGTCCGGGAGTACTCGTAGTCTCCCTCGCGCGTGCCACCGACACCGTCCTGCGCATAGGTGGAGGTCTGGTAGATCGGCACGATCACCGCACCCGTGCGGGGGTCGGGTTCCTGCCCTGCGTGGATGGCGCGTGTCTCGAATCCGTAGCGCGGTTCTGCAACCATGCCCACAGCCTACGGGCGGCCCCCTGGACACGCCGCCGAGACCCGAAAGGGCCGTGGGCGAGAAACCCACGGCCCTTTCAGGAGATCTGGCTCAGCAGCTCACCACTGCTGCGGCGGCTGACCCGGCTGACCGAAGCCACCCGGCTGGCCGGGCTGACCGAAGCCACCGGGCTGGCCGAAACCACCGGGCTGGCCGGGCTGGCCCGGCTGACCAGGCTGCGGGAAACCACCACTCGACGGGAACTGGCCTCCGGGCTGGCCGAAACCACCGGGCTGACCCGGCTGGCCGGGCTGACCGAAAGCACCGGGCTGACCGAAACCACCCGGCTGACCGGGCTGACCGAAACCACCCGGCTGACCGGGCTGACCGAAACCACCCGGCTGACCGGGCGGCGGGAAGCCGCCACCACCACCGCCGGGACCACCGATGCCCAGGAACGGCGCGGTCGCCGGCAGCAGCGCGAGCACACCGGCGACGGTGATGAGGAGACCGAAGATCATCGTGAAGATGACCCGCGTGACCTGGCCCTCGACCTCGATCATCAGCAGGATCGAGAAGAGCAGGGTGAAGAAGCCACCGCCCAGCATGAACGGCGCGACGAGCTTGCGCAGGCCGCCCTTCAGCTTGCCCAACAGAGCGAGCAACACACCACTGGCGGTGGCGAGGACACCGCCCACGAGCACCATGATGACGTAGAACCAGATGTAGCCGGGCGCCCCCTCCGCGGAATCCGCGTACTGCTCCACGCTCTCCCGGCACATGTCCTCGGGCGCACCCGCCGCCACGCACTGCTCGACGGCCTCGTCGATCTCACTGCTGCCCGGACCGCTGAGGTCCGACATCAGCGTGATCGCCAGGATCGCGGTGACGATGGCGAGCACCGCCACGACGCCACCGGCGACCAGCGACTTCAGCTTGTTTCCGCCACCGCCTGCACCGCCACCGAACGCGGGCTGGGGCGGACCACCGAATCCGCCCCCGGGAGGAGCGCCGAAACCGCCCTGCGGCGGGCCGAACTGACCTGGCTGACCAGCGAAACCCTGCTGGGGCTGCGGTCCGGACTGCGGACCGAGCTGACCCGGTGCTCCGAAGCCACCGGACGGAGGCTGCTGCCCGAACCCGCCCTGCGGGTTCACCGCAGCGGGGTTGTCCGCCGCGCTGGGAGGCGGGGCGTACGGGATCGCGGGTTGCGGCTGCGACCCCGGCGCCACCAGCTGTGTCGACTCGGCGTTGTCGCCCTGCTGCCCCGCAGAAGCCGGGTTGGGCGGCTGGACGACCTGGGTGGGCTCGGGGTTGTCCCCGAACGGCTGCTGCTCACCCTGCGACTGCTGGGGCTGCTGCGGCTGCACCACCTGGGTCGGCTCGGACGTGCCGAAAGGGCTGTTCTGCTGAGGCTGGGGACCGCTGGACGGCCCCTGGGGTTGTTGCTCGCCACCCCAGGGCTGGTTCGGTGGCTGCGGAGCACTCATTGGGTCGTGAACCCCCTTGACGAGGACCTTGGTGATTTCGCTCGCGCACACGCTATCGGATCGTGATCCCCCCAGCGTGTAACGCCCCTGGCGGTTCGCTCGATGATCTTATCCAGCCTCACGCGTGGCCGGAGAGGAACGCCAGCAGGTCGTGGCGGGTCACGACACCGGCCGGCTTGCCGTCCTCCAGGACGAGCGCGCCGCTGGCGGCACCGAGGGCCTTCATCGCGGCACCGATCTGCTCACCCGCACCGATGGTGGGCAGAGGAGGCGACATGTGCTGTTCGAGCCGGTCGGCCAGAGCCGCCTTACCTGTGAAGAGCGCCTCCAGCAGGTCGCGTTCGTTGACAGCACCGACCACCTCGGCCGCCATCACGGGCGGCTCCGCGCTGACGACCGGCATCTGGCTGACGCCGAACTCCCGCAGGATGGCGACCGCCTCCGCCACCGTCTCGTTCGGGTGCGTGTGCACGAGGTCGGGCAGCGTGCCGTCCTTGCGACGCAGCACGTCACTCACCGTCGCGTCCTGCGACTCGGGCGAGAGGAACCCGTACGACGACATCCACGTGTCGTTGAAGACCTTGCCGAGGTAGCCGCGGCCGCCGTCGGGCAGCAGCACCACGATCACGTCGTCCGGGCCGCACCGCTTCGCGAGTTCGAGCGCGGCGGCGACGGCCATGCCGCACGACCCACCGACGAGCAGGCCCTCTTCCCGGGCGAGCCTACGGGTGACGGTGAACGAGTCGGCGTCGGACACCGGGATGATCTCGTCGGCGACGCCGCAGTCGTAGGTGTCCGGCCAGAAGTCCTCGCCGACGCCTTCCACCAGGTACGGCCTGCCGGTACCACCCGAGTACACCGATCCCTCCGGGTCCGCGCCGACGACCTTGACGCGGCCTTCGGACACCTCCTTGAGGTAACGGCCGGTGCCCGAGATGGTGCCCCCCGTGCCCACACCCGCCACGAAGTGCGTCACCTTGCCCTCGGTCTGCTTCCAGATCTCCGGGCCGGTGGAGTGGTAGTGACTCTCCGGATTGTGCGGGTTGGCGTACTGGTTGGGCTTCCAGGCGCCCTCGATCTCACGGGTGAGCCGGTCGGAGACGCTGTAGTAGGACTCGGGGTGCTCCGGCGGCACGGCGGTGGGGCACACCACCACTTCGGCGCCGTACGCCTTGAGCACGTTGCGCTTGTCCTCGCTGACCTTGTCGGGACACACGAACACGCACCGGTATCCCTTGCGTTGCGCGACCATGGCCAGCCCCACCCCGGTGTTTCCGGAGGTCGGTTCCACGATCGTGCCGCCCGGCCTGAGCTCGCCCGACGCCTCCGCGGCCTCGATCATGCGCTGGGCGATCCTGTCCTTGACGCTCCCGCCGGGGTTGAGGTACTCGACCTTGGCGAGCACGAGCGGTTCCACGTCCTGGGTGAGGGCGTTCAGCTTGACCAGGGGTGTGTTGCCCACAAGGTCGGTGACGTGTTCGGCGTAATCCATGTGACCAGGGTATGCGGCCCGTCGAGCGGGGAGGGACACCTACCTTCGTCGGGTCCGCCCGGCCAGCATTGTCCGAAAAGGACTCATGTGGTTAGCTCTGGCGCGACATCGTTCGCGTGATCAACCGAGGAGCCCACGTGAGATCCCTCCGAAAGGCCGGGCTGTGCACGCTCGCCACGGCGACGCTGCTGGGAGCGGTGGCACTTCCCGCCTCCGCTGCAGGCCCCGGCCGGGTCGACTTCACCCTGACCGTGCTGTTCACGAGCGACATGGAGTCCGCGTTGCTCGGGGTGCCGGGCGGTGGCGACACGGACGAGGGGCCGATCGTCGACGGCGGTGAGCGCCCGTACGGCAGCCCGTCGCGCGTGGCGACCCTGGTGGACGAGCTGCGGGCGGAGGCGACCCGCGGCAGGCCCGCGCCGGGGCACGCCGGGCACCGCGGTGCGATCACCGTGTCGGGCGGGGACAACTTCCTCGCCGGGCCCGAGTACTCGGCGAGCACGCGGGAGGGCGCCCCGTTCTACGACGCGCTCGCGCTGGAGCACATCGGCTACGACCTCAGCGCGCTCGGCAACCACGACTTCGACTTCGGACCGGACGTGCTCGGCCGGTTCCTCGACACGGCGGGCGACGAGGTGCCGTTCGTCAGCGCGAACCTGGACGTCTCGGGCGAACCCGAACTGGCCGCGCACGCCGCCGACGGCACGCTCGCCAGTAGCCGTGTCCTGCGGACGGCGGGTGAGCGGATCGGCGTCATCGGCCTGACCACGCCCGAGCTTCCCGCGATCTCCAGCCCTCGCAACGTCGACGTGCGCCCGGAGCTGGCCGAGATCACGAACGCGCTCGCAGACGACCTCGCCCGGCGCGGTGTCGACAAGGTGGTGCTGGTCAGCCATCTTCAGGACATCGACAACGAACTCGCGCTGGTGCCGCGGCTGCGCGGGGTGGACGCCGTGGTGGGCGCGGGCGGCGGCGAGATCCTCGCCGACCCCGGTGACCGGCTGGTCCCGGGCGACGTGGCCGAGCGGGGCTTCCCGCTGCACGCCTCCGACGCCGACGGCCGGTCGGTGCCCGTGGTCACGGTCGCCGGGGACTACAAGTACGTGGGCAGGCTCGTGCTGAACTTCGACCGGCACGGCACCGTCGTGAGCGTGGACGACGAGCGGACCCAGCCGGTGCGGGTGTCCGGGGTCGGTCCCGACGCGGTCCACGGTGACCCGGTGGTGCGCGCCCAGGTGGAGAAGCCGGTGTCCGAGCACGTGGCCTCGCTCGCCGAGGAGGTCGTGGCCACCAGTGACGTGCCGTTGAACGGGGTGCGGGGCGACGTCCGCAGCGGCGAGACGAACCTCGGCGACCTGGTTGCCGACAGCCTGTTGTGGGCGGGCCGCGAGAACGCGGCGGAGTACGGCGTGACCCCGCCCCGGGTGGCGATCCAGAACGGCGGAGGCATCCGCAACGACTCGGTGCTGCCCGCGGGCGAGTTGACCGCGCTGCACACCTACGAGGTGGCGCCGTTCGCCAACTTCGTGGCCGTGGTCCCGGAGGTCCCGAGGGACGTGCTGCGGCAGCTCCTGGAACGCGGGGTCGCCGCCGCGCCGGAAGCGTCGGGCGCGTTCATGCAGGTGGCGGGGCTGTCGTTCACGTACGATCCGGCCAGGCAGGCACAGGAGGTCCGCGAGGGCACCAACGAGATCGTGACGCCCGGCGAACGCGTGCGCGACGTGGTCCTGGACGACGGCACGGTGCTGGTGTCGGACGGCACCGTCGTGGACGGGCCGCCGGTGTCGGTCGCGACCAACGACTTCTCCGCACGCGGCGGCGACGGGTACCCGTTCGCCGACCTGCCGTTCACGAGCGTGGGCATGACCTACCAGCAGGCGGTACAGCGCTATCTCACCGAGGGGTTGGGCGGTGCGGTGACCTCGGCCGACTACCCGGAGGGCGGTGAAGGGCGCATCACCGCCCGGTGAGTACGGTGCCGGCACCCACCGCCTGCGGTGTGGTGTCGGGCGCCCGCTCTTTGCATTCCCGTGCGGGACGGGCAGGATGTGACTAAGCACGCGCTTAGCGACCCGAAGGAGTGTCCGATGCCGGAAGCCGTCATCGTGTCCGCCGCCCGCTCCCCCATCGGGCGGGCCCGCAAGGGCTCACTCGTGGACATGCGTCCCGACGACCTCACCGCACAGATGGTACGGGCGGCGCTCGACAAGGTGCCCGAACTCGACCCGCGCGACATCGACGACCTCATGCTCGGCTGCGGCCTGCCCGGCGGCGAGCAGGGGTTCAACATGGGCCGGGTCGTCGCCGTCCAGCTCGGATACGACCACCTGCCGGGGTGCACGATCACCCGGTACTGCTCGTCGAGCCTGCAGACCACGCGCATGGCCATGCATGCGATCAAGGCGGGCGAGGGCGACGTGTTCATCTCGGCCGGTGTCGAGACCGTGTCGCGGGCGGTGAACGGCACGTCCGACTCGTGGCCCGACACCCACAACCCGTTGTTCGCAGACGCGGAGGCCCGGACCACGCAGCGAGCCGAGTCGGGAGCCGACGACTGGACCGACCCCCGTGACGACGGCGTGCTGCCCGACATCTACATCCCCATGGGGCAGACCGCCGAGAACCTCGCGCTGCACAAGGGCATCTCCCGGCGTGAGATGGACGAGTTCGCCGTCCGCTCGCAGAACCTCGCGGAGAAGGCACTCGCCGACGGGTTCTGGGCCCAGGAGATCACCCCGGTCACGCTGCCCGACGGCACCGTGGTGTCGGCCGACGACAGCCCGCGCCCCGGCGTCACCCTGGAAGGCGTCGAGGGCCTCAAGCCGGTGTTCCGCCCCGACGGCCGGATCACGGCGGGCAACGCGTGCCCGTTGAACGACGGCGCCGCAGCCCTCGTGATCATGAGTGACACGAAGGCCCGCGAACTCGGCATCACACCACTCGCCCGCATCGTCTCCACCGGTGTATCCGGGCTGTCACCGGAGATCATGGGGCTCGGCCCCGTGGAGGCGTCGAAGCAGGCTCTCGCCAGGGCGGGCATGACCATCGACGACATCGATCTCGTGGAGATCAACGAGGCGTTCGCCGCCCAGGTCATCCCGTCGTACCGGGACCTCGGCATCGACATCGACAAGCTCAACGTCAACGGCGGGGCGATCGCCGTCGGCCACCCGTTCGGCATGACCGGCGCGCGCATCACCACGACGCTGCTGAACTCCCTGCGTCACCACGACAAGCAGTTCGGGCTCGAAACGATGTGCGTCGGCGGCGGTCAGGGCATGGCCATGGTGATCGAACGGCTGAGCTGAGCGACGCGGTGTGCGCGGACACCCTCCGCGCACACCGCCGCTCCGGTCAGACTCCCCGCGGGTATCCGAAACAGAGCACCCTGGCGGGTTCGGAGTAGTAGCCACCGCCGAAGGCGTCCTCGAAACCGCCGCACACACCCTCGACGTCCGTGACGCCGTCCTGAGCCGCCAGGATCACCACTTCGGCACCGGCGTCGGTGCAGTTCACCTTGCTGATCTCCGCCATGTTCCCGCTGAGGTTCGCGAGGCAGTCGCCGGTCTTCACGTTGAGCGTGAGACAGAGCTTGGTGCCGCTGTTGTAGTGGTACTCGTCGTAGTCGCCGTCCGGGCACGGACTCGACGTGCTGTCGAGGTTGGCGGCCACCTGCCACAGCGCCTTCGGATCGGAACAGTCGACGGACTTCGCCAGCGCGAGTTCGTCGGAGCCGTCCACGGTGATGCACTGGCCCACCGCGACGTCCTCCCCGTCGATCCCCATCCTGTCCGACTGCTGGTTGACCACGAAGAGCGTGACGGCTCCGCCCACCACGGCGAGCGCCACCACGATGGCCGCCACGATGGCGCCGGTCTTCGACTTCTTCGGCGGTACCGGTGGCATGGGCATCGGCGGAGGCCCGGTGGGAATCTCGCCGTAGCGCGGCTGCTGCGGGAACTGCGGCTCACCGTAGGGAGCGGAACCGTACGACTGCCCGTACTGGGGCTGCCCGTACTGGGGCTGCCCGTATTGGGATTGCCCGTACGGCGAGTGCGAGTAGGGGTCACCGGGCTGAGCACCGGAGCCGGGGGGAAGGCTCACCGCGACCTCACCTGTTCGAGGGACTGACAGCGACGATCGGCATAGAGTAAACACCGCCGAGTGCAGGCGTCCTCCGCCAGGAGGCGGTTCGAGACCTTATCGACACAGACGAAAGGGGCGCCCGACCTCTCGGTCGAACGCCCCTCGTCCACCGCGTCGGGAACGCGCTCGTCAGTCGTTCTGCAAGTAGGACAGCAGACGCAGGATCTCCAGGTACAGCCACACCAGGGTGACCAGGAGACCGAACGCCACGAACCACGCGAACTTGGCGGGCATGCCCTGCCGGATGGCCTCGTCGGCCATGTCGAAGTCGAGCAGGAAGCTGAACGCGGCGATACCGATCACCACGAGGCTGAACACGATGGCCAGCCCGCTGCCGTCCCGCAGACCCGTGTTGATGCCGAACAGGCCGAGCACGAGGTTCACCAGCATGACGACCAGCACGCCTCCGAGCGCACCGATCATCCACTTACGGAACTTGGGCGTCACCTTCACCGCGCCGGTCTTGTAGACCACGAGCATCACGACGAAGACCGCTGCGGTGCCGAGGATCGCCTGCAACGCGATGCCCGGGTAGAGCATCTCGAACACGCCGGTGAGCGCGCCGAGGAAGACACCCTCGGCGGCGGCGTACGCGAGCGTCATCGGCGCGCTGGCCATCTGCTTGAAGATGATGACCAGGGAGAGCACGAGGCCGACGAGCATCCCGCCGATCATGGCGCCGGTGATGGCACCCATCGAGCCCGCGGCCGCCTGGGTCTGCGCCCAGACCGCCGTGACGACACCCGTGAGCAGGGTCACGCCGAGGGAGGCACCCGTCTTCATGACCACGTCGTCGACCGTCATGGGACGACCGGCCGCGCCGGACGGCGCCTGCGGAGCACCGTAACCCGCCGGCGGCGGGTAGCCCGGCTGGCCGTGCGGCTGCTGGAAGCCCGCGTACGGGGCGCCCGCCGCACCCCTGGGCAGGTTGCGGAAGGCGGGGTTGCTGGAAGTTCGCACCTGATCCTCCTGGATCTTTCGGCACCTGCATCGGATTCAACGACCGCGCGCGCCGATTGGTTCCCTGCACTGAAGTAAAAACAACTTTACCCGCTCGGACCAGCGCGGGAAGGCAAACCCGTGTCCGACCCCGTGTCCGACATCGGGCCCGACGACAAGGACGCCGCCCCGCATCCTTCCCGATCAGGCCCCCACACGTCCACCACCTGGCCGATTGCGTTGTGGCAGGTCTCACGCCATTCTCACCACGGCGAATCGATCCGCCGACGCGACTGTCGAATTCCCGCGTCGACGTGATGGGGATCTCACAAAACACAATGGGGGTTTCGAACCCGTGACACGAAGACGCCTCACGCAGGCAGTCCGCCTCGCTCTTGTCGCCCTGCTCGGTGCACTGTCCCTCGTCGTGGTCGCCCCCGCGGCGTCCGCGGAGGTCGACGAGGGGATCGGCCACCGGACCACCCCGGGACAGTCCTGGGGAGGCCGCGACCGCGCCTACGACTGGCTCGGCTCCTACGTCGTGAACGGTGAACACGTGTTCTGCGTGTCGTTCGCGCTCAAGGCCCCCGACAGCGACGAACGCTACGAGCCGGGCGACGAGCTCCTCACCAAGTGGGGCGAGCCGCTGCCCGCCGACGTCGCCGCCAACATCTCGTACCTGCTGCTGCGTTACGGGGACACACAGGACGCGGACGAGGCCGCCGCGCTGGCCCACCTACTGCACTCCTGGACCGCCGCTCCCCGCAGCGCGGCCGACCTCGACCCGGACAAGCCGTTCACAAAGATCGGCTACGACGTCGACGCCCACTTCGCCAAGCTCCCGAAGTCGGCGCAGGACGCCGTGGAGCGACTCCGGGCCGACGCCGAGGCCAACCGGGGCCCCTGGGACGTGACGGCGAGCGCCCCGGAAGAAGAGCAGATCATCGACACCCCGGCCGAGTGGTCGGTGACGGTCACCAACGCCGACGGCAAGGGCATTCCGGGCGTCGAGGTGACGCTGGCGCTGACCGATCTGGTGCTCGCTGGTGACGGCGGGGTGGACCAGCGTTCCGGCAGCGACGGGGCTGCCGCTGCCGGTGCCCCCACCGAGACGACCGGACCCACCGCGGAGGCTGACGTCGTAGGGACCACGGAAGGCACGGAAAGCACAGAGGGCACGGAGGACGACGCGGGGAACGTCGGAACCCCCGAGGCGCAGCAGATCACGCTGGTCACCGACGACGACGGCACCGTGAGCCTCAGCGCCGCGCCCACGGGCGAGCAGCCCGGCATCGTGGCGACTCTGGAGGCTCCCGCCGAACGCCCCTACGTCCGCGACCCGGTGACCGCCGACACCCAGCGCGTGGTCTCCACCGGCGGCGAGCAGACGCTGACCGCCGAGGCGGCCACCAACGCCATCCCGGCGCCGGGTGTCGTGAAGGTGACCAAGGTGGACGAGGAGACCGGTGAGGGCATCGCCGGAGTACCGCTGCGGCTCACGGCCGAGGACAAGTCCTCTCCCGCCGTCGCCTCGGACGGTGGGGAACTCGTGGGCGACGACGGCAAGCCGCTGGTCGTGACCACCGAGGGCACCGACGGCGTCGTCACGATCGAGAACCTGCGTACTCCGCAGAAGGTGTGCGTCATCGAGGTGCGGCCACCGAACGGCTACACCGACGCGTTCGACCCGGAGAACCCACCGACAGCCTGTGGTGAACTCCGGCCGGGTGAAACCCTCGAACTCCGCATCGCCAACGTGGCGAACGAAGTGCCCCGCACCATACCCGCCGGCGCGCGCACAGCGACGGCGCAGGCGGCGACCACCACGGGCGCTCCGGTCGGTGCGCTGGTGGCCCTCGGAGTTCTCGCGTTGGCCGTGTCGGCGCTCGTGGGTTGGGTGGCTCGGAAGAGGATCGTCCGGCAGCGATGACAGCACCGACCACCGGGTCCTCCGGACCCGACGACCGCCGCCGGTGGCGCAGGGCCTACCTGCTCGGGGCGGGCAGTGTGCTCGCCGTGGAACTCGTGGTGGTGGGCGTGTTGGCTCTGCGCTCACCGGTGGTGGTGGCGGGCACCGCGGTGCCCGCCCCGGCCCCACCTGCCACGGTGGCGGCCCAGACCACGCCGGGGCCGAGTGAGCAGCCGGAAGCGGATGCCGATCGCGACGAACCCCGGGACGACGAGGACGAGCCCACCAGGCCGGCGGTGGAGCAACCCGCCGCCGCGCCGAGCGGTCAGCGTCCCGGAACCGTCGTACTGCCCGACGGCGGCACGGCGACGCTGGTCCGCAAGGAACTCGGCCCCGACGCGGTGTTGCCGGTGCCTGACGATCTCGGCGAAGCCACCTGGTGGGGCGCCGGGCTCGACGCACCGAGCGGCGCCAGCGTCTTCGCCGGGCACGTCAACTGGCAGGGGCGCACCGGGCCGTTCGCCGAGCTGTGGGACGTCCGCGTCGGAGAGCAGGTGACCGTCACCGACGACGACGGCACCACGTTCGCCTACTCCGTCGCCCAGATCATCACGCTCGGGAAGAACGAGTTGCCCGCCCGCGCCACCGAGCTGTTCGGCCAGAGCGGCCCACACCGGCTGGTGCTCGTGACGTGCGGCGGACGCTGGCTGGGCGGCACCACCGGCTACGCGGAGAACCGCGTGGTGATCGCCGAGCCGGCGTGAGAACCACGAGCGGTACACACCACTCACCCACTCGGCCTGCCTGACGCCGACACGTGGGCACTCGCGGGTACGGTCAGAACATGGCTTCCGACCACGATCACCGTCTGCTTCCGCTGAGGCGGGAGTTCGGCCAGGCATGGCATGGTTTCGACCGCAACCAGGTGGTGCAGTACCTCGAACATCTCGAGGCTCACCTGCACCGGCTCATGACCGAGCGGGACGCGGCGATGGCGAGGGCCAACGAGGCGTCCCGTGAGCTCGACGGCGCCCGCCGGGAGATCGCCAAGCTCCGGGATCGCGTGGAGGAACTGAAGAAACCGCCGGAGCGCGTCGAGGACCTCGACGAGCGGATGCAGCGCACCGTCCAGCTCGCCGAGACCCAGGCCGCCGAGATCCTCTCCCGCGCCGAGGCGGCGGCGGAGAAGAATTGGGCCGAGAGCGGTGAGGTGTCGAAGCGGCTCCACGAGCGTTACCAGAACCTGCTGAAGACGCTCGACAGCCACGCCGACGAGCTGAAGCGGGAGCACGAGCAGGCGCTGGCGGCCACGAAGGAAGAGGTTCGGCGGATGACCACCGAGGCGGCCAAGCGTCGGGAACAGCTCGACGCCGAGGCCGAACGCAAGCGCCGCAGGATCGAAAGCGACTTCCAGGCTCGGATGTCGGCGGAGAAGAGTGCGCTGGAGAAGCACATCGCCGACCAGACGACGGCGAGCAAGAACGCGGCGGAGCGGCGTGTCGCCGAGGCGACGGCCGAGGCGAAGAGGCTGGTGGACGAAGCCACGGCCAAGGCCCGCAAGCTGGTCGACGAGGCCACCGCCGAGGCCGAGCGTCGCACCACGGAGGCGAACGACGTCGTCAACCGCCTGACGCGGATCCGCGAGGAGGCCCGCGCGCGGCTTGCCGAGGCCGACCAGGTGCTGCGGCGCGGCGAGTCGGCACTGCTGCCCACGCCCGACGAGGAAGCCGCCCTCACGAAGGCCCCCGGCCGGTCGTAAGAACCTCTGACGCGAACGGGCGGGACGGACGACGGTGTCGAACCGTCCCGCCGCGGGCTCACGTCACCTTTCGGGCCTTCTCCAGGTTGGCCGCGAGGTTGTCGATGGTCCGGGCCTGCGCGACGTAGTCCATCGAGCTGAACTCCCACGGGTACACCTGTTCGGCCTTCGCCGCGGGCAGCTGCGCGAACGTGGGCTGGTCGAGCATGGCTTTTCCGTCCATGGCGCGAAGCGAGTAGAGCACCACGTCGGTGCGGTGGTCGGTGATGTTCTCCCAGCTCACGGCACGCCAGTAGTAGTCGGTACCACCGGGGTCCGGATAGGACAGACCGAGTTCGACGTAGCTGCGTAGCGCGGGGTCGTCCTGGGCCTTGGCGATGTGTACGCCCTCGCTGGGATAGGCGGCCACCGCCATCAGCGTGAGATCCTTCGCCGCGACCTTGCGCAGGCGGTCACGGGCGGCTTCGTAGTCCTGCTTCGGCTTGGCGAGGGTCTCGTCGGTCACGCCGAGGGACTTGGCGAGCTCCACGGTGCGGGAGACCACCTGGGTGGCCGAGCCCGCCATCGCGATGGCGATGATGGGGGCGATCTCACCGACGAGCTTCTGCTGTTCGAGGTCGTTGAAGCCGTACAGCGGCTTCTCGGGGTCCAGCTTGCCCGAGGTGGACACGGGGTAGGCGTGGGTGACGATCACGTCCGGCTTCTGCGCGACGAGCGCCTCGACGTCGATCTGACCGTAGGTGGTGCCGACCTCGGTGACCCTGGAGGTGTCCTTGCCCTCGAAGTTCACGTCGTCGGCGAGCGCGGTGTATCCGAAGGAGGCCACCGGCACGATGCCGTAGTTCCACAGCGACGCGATGGCGTCGTTCAGACCGGCGATGCGGGTGGGGCGCCGGTCGAGGCTGACGGTGTTGCCGGTGTCGTCGGTGAACGACCACGACCCCGAGCCGCCTCCCTGACCACTCGACGTTCCACCGCCGCAGGCGGCGAGCAGCCCTGTCGCACCGAGTGCGAGGCTGCCGCCGAGGAACGCGCGACGAGACAATGAGCTAGGCATGCGGTTAGGTTAGACGAACCTAATTTCGCTCGGAAGTGTGATCTCACCGGGTCGTCGGTTCGCCCTCGAACCCCTTCGTCATACGGTGCACAGGTCAGGAAGGGGGCCGAAGGTGGCGAACCGGACCGTAGAAGTGACGGTCGAGGCCGACCCGGTGCTCGTACCGGTGGTGCGCAACGTCGCGGCCGACCTGGCCATCCGGCTCGACCTGCAACTCGACACGATCGCCGACCTGCGACTCGCCGTGGACGAGACCTGCGGACTGCTGCTGGCCCGCGCGGCGACGCCCACCACCCTGCGCACCCGCTTCACCATCGGGGAGGGCACCATCACGGCCCGCACGGAGGCCGGCTGCCACGAAGGCACCGCGCTGCCCGGCAACGGGCTCCACTGGCACATGCTCACCGCGCTGGTGCGTTCGGTGCGCAGTTACCACACCAGTGGGGCCGGTGGTGAGAAGCTGGCCGTCGTCGAGTTCACCGTGAGCGACCCCTGAGGGACGCCCGGGTCACCCCTCCCAGCGGCACATGAGCAGGCAGACGTCGTCGTCGTGGTCGGTGGCGCCCAGCATCACCTTCAGCACGTGCTCGGCCCTGGCGTCCAGGGCGTCGCTCTCGCAGGTGCGGAAAGCCTCCACCAGCCGAGCCATGCCCGCGTCGAGGTCACTCGTCCTGCGCTCGATCAGCCCGTCGGTGAACAACGCGACCGACGAACCCGGCGGCAGTTCGCGCTCGTGCTGCGGAAACTCCAGTCCCGGTGGGATGTGGATCCCCAGCATCGGAGCGTGCTCGGCTTCCAGGAAGGAGACCTCGCCACCACGCTCCTGGAGCAACGGCGGGGGGTGGCCCGCGCTGGTCCAGCGCAGTAGCCCCGTCTCCGGCTCCAGCTCCGCGACCACGGCCGTGGCGTACAGCGGCGTGTCGAGACCTCGCAGCAGGTCGTGCACCAGACGCAGGGACGCGGCCGGGCCGTGGCCTTCGAGGGCATAGGCGCGCAGGGCGTTCTGGAGCTTCCCCATCACGACGGCGGCGTCCACACCGTGGCCGGTGACGTCCCCGACCGTCAGCACCACCGTGCCGTCCGGGCGGGTCACCGCGTCGTACCAATCACCCCCGACGTGGACACCGCTGGTGGCGGAGCGGTATCGAGCGACGAGCCCGAGATCACGCAGCGACGCCAGGGTCGGCAACATCGCACGTTGCAGCCGTTCGGCGAGCTCGTGCTCCCGCTCGTACTCGTTGGCATTGCGCAGTCCGACCGCGACGCGGTTGGCGATACCCATGGCCAGCGTCAGGTCGTCCTCGGTGAACTCGGCGGCGTTCCGGTACAGGTCGAAAACACCCAGCACGTGAGGCCCCGCGGTCAACGGCACGCTCACCCTGAGAGCGCCCGCCCGCGCCGGTTCCCGCGTCCTCGCCGCGCTACGCGTGGCCTGATCGGGTTCACACTCGGGATCGTCGAGGCAGGACAGTCCGAACTCCGTCAGCGTCCAGACCCTCGTGGTGTCGGCGAAGCCCTGTGAACGCACCAGCTCGGCGACCTCGTCCAGAAGGTGGGTGGCATCCAGCGACCTCGCGGAGGCACGCGCCACCTCGTCGAGGAACGACGTGCGTTGCCGCTGCCAGTCGATCTCGGCGTGCAGGGCGAGCAGCCCGGCGTTCGTCTGTTCGAGTTCGGACTGGTGCCAGCTCAGGTTGCGGTCGCGGTCACGGAGCACGTCCGCCAACTCCCGCAGCGCCGCGGCCAGTACGTCGTCCGGGTCGTCTTCGCCCAGCCGGGTCAGCAGCCGACGCCACACGTCGGGCGGGAGTTCGCGTCCGTGCAGCGCATCGCTGAGCGCGGCACGCACGACGTCGTCCCGTCCTGCTGCGCGAAGATCGTCCTTCATGTACTTCCAATTCCGGACACCACGACGACACACGCGTCGTCCCGGTGCCTGCCGTACGTTCCCAGCAGCCAGCCTGCCACGGTAGCGGGATCATGGGCGAACACGTCCGCCTGACCTGCCGGGGTCCACCGCTCGGACACACCGTCGGTGTGCATCACGAGCAAGCTGCGGTCGTCCCACGGGCGTTCCAACGGCAACATCCGCCTGCCGCTTCGCTGCCTCCTCCCCACGATGCCAGGTGTCGACACGAACGTCTCGTGAGAGCCGTCACCCCTGATGAGGCGGACGGCGGAGTTCCCGACACCGGAGAACGACACCGTCGCCCGCCCGGTGCGGAACTGGGCGATCGCCACCGTCGCGCCGCGCCTCGGCCCCATGTCGGCGTCCATCGCGGCGAGCAACTCGACCGGAGACGCGGCCGGACGCGCCGCCACGTGAGCGGTGGCCGCCCGGCTCGCGGCCGCCGCGTCGGGACCGTGCCCCAGGCCGTCGCTCAACGCCACGGTCAACACGCCGTCGGCGTGCGCGGCGACCCAACTGTCGCCACACGTCGACTCACCTGGTGCGGCGGCCAGGGCGGCACCGATCCGCAGGTCAGGAAACCTTGGGGTCACCTGTGCGGTGGTGCGCCAGCGCGCCAGCACCGTCGTTCCTTCGCCGTAGCGCGAGAAGATGTCGAACTCGTCGGCCATGCGCGTGATCCCGCCGAGCCCGACACCCAGCGTCCCCGTGGTGGAGAAGCCGTCACGCAGACTCTCCGGCACGTGCTCGATGCCAGGGCCTCGGTCCGTGGCGATGACGTCCAACCGGTCTTCGGCTGGCATCACCACGAGCAATCCCTCCGTGGCGTACTTCACGAGGTTGGTGGCCAACTCGACGGTGGCGAGCATCACGCGCTCGACGTCGGCGTCCGACAGGCCGGCGTTCCGCGCCGCACGGCTCGCGAGCTGGCGCGCCTGCGTCACGTGCACCGGTGACGTCACCGCAAGCGCCCCACCGGTCATCTCGTTACCGATCTCGTGCGGAACGCGACGACCACCGTCGTCCCCTCCCCCGACGCCGTCCGGAGGTCGAACTCGTCGGCGAGTCGGCGGGCGCCACTGAGCCCGAGTCCGAGCCCGCCCGCGCTGCTGTATCCGTCGGTCAGTGCCAGGTCGACGTCGTCGATCCCCGGACCCTCGTCGCGGAACACCAGCCGCAGCACCGTGTACCCCGGCGTCCGTTCCAGTTCCACCTCCGCCGTCCCACCGCCGCCGTGCTTGAGGGTGTTGCGGGCGAGTTCACTCGCCGCCGTCACCAGTTTGGTCTGCTCCACCAGGGAGAAGCCGACCGAGACCGCCACTTCGCGCGCAGCCTGCCTGACGTGCACGATGTCGACCTCCTCGCGGATCGGCACCTCATGCACAGTCGAGACGCTCGTCATCGCGGCCCCGTGCTGTTCAGCAGGGAAAGGCCCCCTGCCACCGTCAACGCCGTCTCCAGCCCCGGTAACGTCAGCCCGAGTTCGACGAGCGTGATGGCCACCTCCGGTCGCATACCCACGACCACGGTTCTCGCGGCCAGTAGGGCACTCGCGCCGGCGATGTCGTGCAACGTCCTCGCGAGGAAGGAATCGACGATCTCCAGACCGGAGATGTCGATGAGCACGCCCCGCGCGCTCGTGTTCGCCACGCGCGTGGTGAGTTCTTCCTGCAGGCTGAGCGCGTCGTCGTCGCTCAGCTCACCCTGGATCGTGACGAGTAGGACGTCTCCGAGTCCGACGATCGAAGTCGTGGTGCTCATGAGGAGGTCACTTCACCTCGTCCGTCCGCGCGACCAGAAAACCCAAAGTACGCAACGCGTACGCGAAGGCATCCGCCAGGGTCGCCCGGGTGGCGACCTCACCCAGATCGATGCCCAACTGCACCATCGTCTGCGCGATCTGCGGGCGGATTCCGCTGATGATGCACTCCGCGCCCATCAGACGGGCCGCCATCGCGGTCTTGAGCAGGTGCTGTGCCACGAGAGTGTCGACCGCGGTGACGCCGGTGATGTCGAGAATCGCGACCCGGGCCTGCTGCTTCACGATCTGTTCGAGCAGGCTCTCGGTGGCGGCCTGGCTCCGCATGCTGTCGAGCGTGCCGATCAACGGGATGGCGAGGATGCCTTCCCACAGCTTGACCACCGGGGTGGACAGCTCGGCGAGCTGCTCCTGCTGCGCGAGGATGGTGTCGGCGCCCGCGGACAGCTCGATCTCCAGCAACGCGACCCGCAGGGTGCTCAGGGCGGTGGAGAGGATGAGCGCCCCGTAGTAGGCGTCGTTTCCGCTCACCTCCTGCTGCTCCCACAACCGCAGCAGCGGCTGCTTGAGCATGGTGACGTCAGGGCGGCTACTACCCGAGGGACCGCCCGCCGACCGGGCGGCCAGAGAGCCGAGCACCGTACGCACCATGGCGAACCCGTCGGCGGACGGATCCTCCTCCGCTCCCCCGTGGATGACCTCCTTCACGCCGCTCAGCAGGGCGGCCACCTCCTCCGCCGAGTCCGCGCGGTTGCGGGAGCTGAACAGCGGGGTCGCCACCCACTCGCGTTGGATGTCCTCCTTGCGATCCTCCAGGAACTGAAGTACGCGGTTCCGGACGGGGTGGGGGGTCTCGTCGGTCATGTATCGGCTCCGATAGGGGTGGGGTCTTCACGCTGATATATGCGGCTCTCCCTGGCAAACTTAAGGCACGACAGGGCTAACCTCCAGGTTGGGTACTGCCCGGTAGGGGGTGCAGGCAAGATCCAGGAGCGGTCGAACATGACGGACGGCAACGAACCGCCCACCACACGAATCTCCGACAGTCCCGGAAGCTCGACGGTCCACGTCGAGCTGGTGAGCAACGACGAGGGACGGATCACGCTCTGCGGCGAGATCGACCACGGTGTGGCGCCTCAACTGGACGACGCGCTGGACCAGCTTCTCGCCGAAGGAGCCGACCGGCTCGTCGTCGACTTCCAGAGGCTGTCCTTCTTCGACTCCGCCTGTATCAGTGCGCTGGTCCGGGCCCACGCACGTGTCACCGAACGCGGCGGCACCGTGAAGCTGGTCAACGTCGACCAGTACGCCCATCGGGTGCTTCAGATCTCCGGTCTGCTGCCCCTCTTCGACATAGAACCGGAAACGTGATGACTCGGCGGGCCAGGGCCCTGCACGCGACTCCCCTGGTGGACGTGCGGCTCAGCATGGACAGGAACATCCCGGCACAGGCCAGGCGGGACGCCGATGCCGTACTCGGAGACATCGAACCCAACACCAGGTACAACTTCCTGCTCATCGTTTCCGAGCTGGTCTCCAACGCCGTACTGCACTCCCGCAGTCCCAGGCGGCTGCGTGTGCTGCGCGAAGGCTCCGTCCTGCGCGCCGAGGTGCACGACGGCAGCCCGGAGCCCCCGCTCGTGCTCACACCGTCGCCGTACCGGCCGCACGGACGCGGGATGTTCCTCATCGCCTCGTTCGCCGACGACTGGGGCACCGAGGTCACTCCGACCGGCAAGGTCGTATGGGCCGAGGTGAACGCGCCGATTCGAGAGGACCGGGATGGCTGAGCGGGCGGAGTCGGGCAGTCGGTCCGGACCGAACACCGCCACCGGATCGCGGCCCTGCGCGAAGTCCCGTCGGGCTCTGTGCGCCCGGGTACGTGCACGCTCGACAACGCCGTTCGTACCCGTGGCCTGACGATAACGGGGCGTCACCGTCCGCGTCGGTCGGCGCTACGCCTCCGGCATCCTGTTCAGCACCGGCACTAGCTGTTCCTCCTCGTAGTCGAGATGAGCCTCGACCTCCTTGGTGAGGTGCTCGGCCTTCTCCCGGAGCTCGTCACGGCCGAGGCCGTCGGTGCCGATCGCCGCCTGCAGCTCGCCGATGAGCCGCTCGACCACCTCGTGTCCGGCGCGCAGCCGTCTCATCACCGGACCGAGTTCGGGGTGCTGTTCGTCGAGGGCGGGGAACAGCTCGGTGTCCTCCGCCGTGTGGTGATGGCTGAGCCCACGGCAGACCATCAGGCAGTTGATCCGAAGCTGAGCTCCCAGCCCGGGTCCTGAGCTCGCGATCTCGTGGCGAACAAGCGCCAGCTCTCGCCGGAACACGGTGTGAATGGCGACGAGGTCGTCGCCCCACCGGCGGTCGCTCGGCTTCGCCGCCACGGGCACCAGCGCCACGACGGGGATGACCCGGACGGTCTTCCGCTGGTACTCCGCCCAGCCCGGGTCGGCCTCGACGGCACGGGCGAACGCCTCGGCGCGCTCCCGCTCGGGGAGGATTTCGGCATCAGCCTCGAACGTTGACGTGCCGGTCTCCACGGTGGCCCTCGGGTTGGCACGGAGATTGTGGTACCAGGCCGGATGGCGAGCCGAGCCCGCCGCGGAAGCGATCACGAGCATGCGTCCCTGGCCGTCGTGCAGGAACCCGAGCGGCACCGTGTGCGGCTTGCCGCTGCGGGCGCCGGTCGTGGTGAGCAGCAGGAGACGAGCGTTCTCGAACGGCCCGCCGACCCTTCCTTCGCCGGCGCGGAACTCCTCGATCACAGCTGTGTTGAAGTCGGTCATCACGCTCTTTCGGACATGCGGAGTACGTGTGAACACAGTGGGCTGTTTCGGACGCACCGCACCCGTCACGAGACGACGACCGGCCTTGAGAACAGGCAGCAGGAAAGGCGTGACGAGGAATCGCCACGGCCGAAGGGGCGGTGCGCGGAAGGTCAGATACGACCCGCGGTGATCTGTGCGGCCACGGCGCCCTCCCCAGAGAATCGGTGCCCACGACGCCGACGCACACGCCTCGTCACGGACACGCCGCCATTCAACCGCCGGCGAACGGCGGCGGTCAAGCAGCCGGAAGAACGGCCCCCGGGAAACGAAAGGCCGCGGTGACATCACCGTCCGATGTCACCGCGGCCTTCGCGTTCGAGAGCGGAGCTCAGTTCGGCACGGGCTTACCTTCCGCGACCTCGGTGAGGCTGACGTCCTTCTCGGCCGCCTCCTTCGCGGTCTCGGGGAGGGTGAGGAAGCGCGTGAGCACAGCGGCCACCACGTAGAGCGCCGCGAAGATGATGACCACGCCCGCCGCTCCGACCGGCCCGAGGAACAGGCTGACGATGGCGGGCCCCACGAACGTGGCCGCGCCCGCACCCAGGTTCAGCAGGGCCATCGCACCGCCCTTGTTCTCCGGCGCGAGCGAGGGCAGCAACGCCGAGATCGGAACGAAGCCCGCCAACGTGGCGCCGTAGAGCGCACCGACGAGGAGCGCGACCCAGTAGTAGTCGGCGCCAAGGTGCAGAGGCACGAAGTACAGCAACAGGATCGAGATGGCACAACCGATGGCCCCGAACCAGAAGATCGTGGTCTGCCAACCGATCTTGTCGCTCAGCACGCCGAAGATGAGGTTGAAGAAGATGTTGGTCCCGTAGATCACGGAGACCAGCAGCAACCAACGGCTCATGCCGAACCCGATCTGGTGCGCGAAGATCGTCGGGAAGAACACCAGCATGCCGAACTCCGGCGCGGTGTTGATGATCCGCACGACCATGCCGACACCGACCCTCGGCTTCTTCCAGGCGATCGACATACTCGACATCAGGCTCTGCACGGGCTTGACCTCCGGCGGCGCGAGCCGCTGGTAGCCGGTGCGCTCCCGCACACCGAACAGGCAGACCAGACCGCCCAGGCCGAGGATGCCGACGGACAGCCACAGGGTGCCGTACTGGCCGAGGATCGGGTTGGTGAAGCTCGCGACCAGCGAACCCAGTGTCGGGAGCCCACCGGTGAACGCGAAGTAGAACCAACCGACGGCGGCACCGAGTCTGGCCACCGGTGCGACGGCGGTGATCCAGACGAGGAAGCCGAAGGCGAACATCGGGTAGCCGAACCCGCGAAGGCCGTAGAAGACCAGCATCAGCGCGTAGTTCTCACCGGCCACGGCCACGGCGAGGAACAACGCGTCGAAGACCAGCCACACCGCGAGGCCGACGAACATCACGCGGCGCGGGCCCCACAGCTCGGACAGGGCACCGGAGAGCCACGACGCGAGCATGACCGCCACGCCGTACACCGTGATGACGTAGGACGCGCGGACCTCGGTACCCGCGCCGTTGTCGGCGATGAACGGCGTGATGAAGCCTGATTCGACGCCGTCGCCGATCATGAACAACAGCAGACCGACGTAACCGAGGAAGAGGGGCGCGGGAAGCCCCCACCGGTCCAGCAGCCGGGCCAGGCCACCCTGACCCTTCGACCGTGGTGTCGTCGTTGAAACCATGAACGCCTCCGTACTCAGACGGAAAGCATCATGAACGCCGTTAAGTTAACGCGCAAGATGTTACGACCGGTTTCTCGGACACTTGACCGTTCCAGTCGATGACCTGCCCACCGGCTGGGACGCCGGCGGGTCACAGTGGCGCGACGTCGACCTCGACGCGCTCCCGCAGATCCTTCACCAGCGTGTCCCCCACCGCCGAGTCCACGACCAACCGGTCGTAGTGATCGACCGGCGCCAACCGGTGCAGCGCGGCCCGGGGCATCTTGCTGGAGTCCATGAGCAGCACCTTCGTCTCGGCCGACGCGAGCATCGCCCGCTTCACCAGCACGATCTCGGGCTCCTGGTGGAACGTCATGTGCGCGTTCATGGCGGAGGTGGACAGGAATGCCACGTCCACCGTGATGCGCTCGACGGTCTCCAGGCACGGCATGCCGAGGAACGAGTCGTGCGTACGCGAGTAGTCGCCCCCGATGCAGATGAGCCTGATGTCGTCGACGTCCTTCAACACGTCGACGGCACGCAGGTAGTTGGTCGCCACGGTCAGCGGCGCGAGGTCGGGCAGCAGCCTGGCCAGCGCCAACGCGGTCGTGGAGTCGTCCAGCATGATCGACATTCCGGGTTCGACCAGGGTCACCGCCCGGCGCGCGATGGCCGCCTTGGCCTCGACGTGGGCGCCGAGCCGGTACTCCGCGTTGCTCTCGAACACGGTGGACGGCAGTGCGGAGACCCCGCCCCGGAACTTGCGGAGCACACCACGACGGGCCAGGTCGTCGATGTCCCTGTGGACGGTCATGTGGCTGACGCCCGTCAGCTCCACCAGGTCGGTTAGCGCCGCCGAGCCGTGGTCGATGACGAAGTCGGCGATGCGCTGCTGCCGGACCTGTCGACTGCGTGTGGTCCCGGACTTATCACTGCTCATGGTGGAAAGTGTGTCACTTCCGGCAACGGTTCTCCTCTCCCGTCCGCACGGACCGACACCGGCACCACGGCTGGTCACACGCTCATGTGGCGTTCGGGGACGGCGGTTCGCCTGCTTCGGGGAGTTACATTTCCCGGATCGCGGTGTTAACTTAACAGCAAGCGTGTGAAAGGGGCTGTGATTCGATGGCACTCGCCGCGGTGGTGTTCGACATGGACGGTGTCCTGGTCGACAGCGAACACCTGTGGGAGGAGAACTGGGTCGCCTACGCGGCGAGATACGACGTCGAGTGGACGGCGGAGGACACGTCCACGGTGCAGGGCATGAGCGCGCCCGAGTGGGCCACCTACCTCGCGAAGCGAAGCGGCTCCCCCGAGAGCCCGGAGGAGGTGGAGCGCGCGGTCGTCGACGGCATGATCGCGGCGATCGCCGACGGCAGGGCGCCACTGCTGCCGGGCGCCGACGCCATGGTCACCGACGTCAGCGCCGAGGTTCCGATCGCGCTCGCGTCGTCCGCGCCGCGCAACGTCATCGACGCCGTTCTCGCGACCTACGGACTGACCGACGAGTTCACCGCCACGGTGTCCAGCGCGGAGGTGCCTCGCGGCAAGCCGAGCCCCGACGTCTACCTGGAGGCAGCGTCGCGACTGGGTCGGCAGGGCGAGGAGTGCCTCGGCGTCGAGGACTCCAGCAACGGCATCCGTGCCGCGGCGGCGGCCGGCCTCACCGTCATCGCGCTGCCCAACAAGGTCTACCCGCCCAAGCCTGACGCTCTGGAGCTCGCCAGCGCGGTGGCTGACAGCAACGACGCCGTGCGCCGCCTCCTGCTCGAACGGCTCTCGATCGGCACCAGGAACGACACCGTGGGGAGGACGGCATGACCCAGCGGAAGTCACGGACCCTCGGCCGCGCCGAGACGTTCAAACGCGACTGGCTCGACGGCTTCGCCGGCGCCTACGGGCGCACGGTGCGCAAGGTGCCGGACGCCTACGGCGTGGTCGCGAGCCATGCGCCGGAGCGCGGCAAGGTCGCCGTGGTCATCGGTGGAGGGTGCGGGCACTACCCGGCGTTCGCCGGTCTCGTCGGAAGGGGACTGGCCACGGGCGCCGTGGTGGGAGACGTCTTCACGAGTCCCAGCGCCGAGCAGGTGTACCGCACCGCGCGCGCGGCCGAAGGTGGTGCGGGAGTGCTCTTCTCGTACGGCAACTACCAGGGCGATGTGCTCCACTTCGGGCTCGCCGCTCGCAGGCTGGCGGCCGAGGGCATCGACTCCCGCACGGTGCTGGTGACCGACGACGTCGCGAGCGGCCCCGCCGACGAGCCGGAACGGCGCCGCGGTGTGGCCGGTGACTTCATGGTCTTCAAGGTGGCGGGCGCGGCGGCCGAACGAGGCGACGACCTCGACGCTGTGTACGAGCTCGCGACACGGGCGAACGCCAGCACGCGCACGTTCGGTGTGGCTTTCGACGGCTGCACGCTTCCAGGGGCCGCCGAGCCGTTGTTCACCGTGAACGAGGCGGAGATGGAACTCGGTCTCGGCATCCACGGTGAGCCTGGGGTGCGGACGGTGTCGAGGCTCGACGCCGTGGGTGTGGCCGACGAACTCGTGAACGGTCTGTTGCCCGAGCTGCCGAACGGCGGTGACGGCCGTGTCGCGGTGCTGCTCAACGGCCTCGGTACCACGAAGTACGAGGACATGTTCGTGCTCTACAAGCGTGTGCACGAACGGCTCGCGGCCGAAGGTCTCAATCCGCTGCACACCGAGGTCGGCGAGTTCGTCACGTCGCTCGACATGGCCGGGGTGTCGCTGACCGTGCTCGCGTTGGACGACGACCTCGCCCCCCTCTACGCCGCACCGTGCGACACGCCCGCGTACCGCAGCGCCGGTGCGCAGCTGGAGCCGGTCTCGCCCGTGGCAACGGTCGACGACTCGTTGGCACGGCCGGACGCCACGGAGACCGCCGGGTTGGTCGATCGTCTGCTCACGGCGGCGATGGTGCGCATCGAGGACAACGAGGACGAGCTCGGCAGGCTCGATGCCGTGGCCGCCGACGGTGACCACGGGCTCGGCATGACCCGCGGTATGCGAGCGGCCGTCGCCGCCGCGCGACAGGCCGAGTCGTCGGGAGCCGGCCTGTCCGCCGCGCTGCTGGCGGCGGGCACGGCGTTCGCCGACGCGGCGGGCGGAGCGTCCGGCGCGCTGTACGGCGTTCTGCTCGCCGAGACGGGTGCCGGACTGAGCGGTGACGTGACCGCCATGACGGTCGCCGACGCGGTCGACCGTGCCGTGGCCGCGTTCGTCGAGCTCGGTAAGGCGCAGCCTGGCGACAAAACGATGCTCGACGCCATCGAACCGTTCCGCGCCGCACTGCGCGAGCAGGCGAAGACCGACGCGGGCGTGGCGCAGGCGTGGAGCGCGGCGGCGAAGCGTGCGGCCCAGGCCGCGGCCGACACGGCCGACCTCCTGCCTACCAAGGGCCGGGCGGCGCGGCTGGCGCAGCGCAGCAAGGGTTACGCCGACCCCGGCGCGACATCGTTCGCGCTGCTGGTGTCGGCCATCGGCGACGAACTGGAGAAGGAGAACTGATGCGCGTCGTGGTGGCGGCGGACAACGCCGGAGTCGAGTTGAAGAACGCTGTGCGCGACCAGTTGAACGCGGATGAGCGCGTGAGCGAGGTCATCGACCTCGGAGCCGACAGCGCAACCGACGACACCGCCTATCCGCACTTCGGTATCGCCGCGGCGGAGAAGGTCGCGAAGGGCGAGGCCGACAGGGCCATCCTGGTCTGCGGGACCGGCATCGGAATGGCCATCTCTGCCAACAAGGTGCCCGGCATCCGGGCTACAGTCGCACACGACTCCTACTCGGCCGAGAGGTCGATCAAGTCCAACAACTGCCAGATCATCACCTTCGGTGCGCGGGTCATCGGCCCCGAACTGGCGAAGAAGATCACGGGTGAGTGGGTCGGCTACACCTTCGACCCGGCGTCGGCCAGCGCGGCCAAGGTCGCCTGCATCACCGACTACGAGACCCAGGCCGCCTGCTGACGGCGCGTTCGAGGAGGAATGGGAATGCGGATTCTCAGCGCTGGCGACGAGTTCGTCGGCAACGACCTGTTGAAGGCCGCTGTGCAGGCGGAGCTGTCCGGCACGGGGACCGACGCCGAGTTCCGGGAGCTGTCGCTCCCCTGGCCGATCGAGCCTTTCGGCCCGGTCGCCGAGGTGAACGAGGCCAGCGGTACCGAGGACCAGGTGATCGAGGCGCTGGACGGTGCGGAGATCGCCGTGACACAGATGGCGCCGTTCACGCGAAAGGTGTTCGCGGCGGCCCCGCGGCTGAAGCTCGTGTCGGTGTGCCGGGGTGGTCCCGTGAACGTCGACCTGGCCGCGGCCACGGAGGCGGGTGTGGCCGTCACCTTCGCCCCGGGGCGCAACGCTGCGGCGGCCGCCGAGTTCGCGGTGGGCCTGCTGCTGGCGGCCATGCGCCGAATCTCGACGTCGTCGGCCGAACTGCTGGCGGGAACGTGGCGCGGTGACTACTACGCCTACCCCAACGCGGGGGTGGAGCTCGAAGGCACCACCGTGGGCCTCGTCGGCTACGGAGCCATCGGCGCGCGCGTGACGAAGGTTCTGGTCGCCTTCGGTGCGAAGGTACTGGTCTCCGATCCGTACGCCGACCGTGCCGCCGTCGAGGCGGCCGGTGCCGAGCTCGTGGAGCTGGACGACCTGCTGCGGCGTAGCTTCGCGGTCAGCCTGCACGCCCGGCTCACCGAGGAGACCCGCAATCTCATCGACGCCGAGAAGCTCGCCCTGATGCCCCACGGCGCGGTGCTGGTCAACTCGGCTCGCGGTGGCCTCCTCGACTACGCGCCCCTCGCCGACGCGCTGCGCTCCGGCCGGCTGGGAGCCCTGGCTCTCGACGTCTACGACGTGGAGCCGCCGCCTGCCGACTGGGCGTTGCGGGAGGCGCCCAACGTCATCGCGACGCCGCATCTGGCGGGCGCCAGCAAGCAGACAGCCGACCGCGCCGCGGCGATCGTGGCGGCCGAGGTCGGACGGTACGTTCGCGGCGAGGCGCTGGCCAACGTCGCCAACCCGGACGTGCTGACGAGGTAGCCATGCTTCGGATCATCGGCGTCGACATCGGCACTTCACTGACGAAGGCCGTGGTCTTCGACCACACCGGCGTCTCCGTCGCGCAGGCGTCCGCACCGTCCCAGGTGCGGCACCTGCCCGGCGGGGCGGTGGAACAGGACTTCGAGCAGGTACTGGGGACAGTGGCGTCCGTGGTGCGGGAGGTCACCGCACAGCTCGACGGCCCTGTGGACGCTCTGGCCCTCACGGGTCAGGGCGACGGGGTGTGGTTGCGCGACGCCGACGGGTTCTGCGTTCGTCCCGCGATCTCGTGGCTGGACGGCAGGGCCAACGCCCTACTGACCGAATGGCAACGCACGGGCGTCACGCGCGAGGTGTTCCGCCGCACGGGCTCGGGCATGTTCCCCGGGTGCGCGGGGCCAATCCTGGCGTACCTCGACGAGCACGAACCGTCCTCGCTCGACCGGGCGGCCGTGGCGGGTTACTGCGTCGACGCGGTGCTCCAGCGGTTGACCGGTGAGGTCGCGGTGGACATCTCGGACGCCTCGCTGCCGTTCGTCGACCCGCGCACCCGGCAGTACGACGACGACGCCATCGCCGCGTGCGGGCTGAGTCACCGGAAGTCACTGCTGGCCGAGCCCGCCAAGCCCCACACCGTGTTCCGGCTGAACCGCGCGGGCTCGGAGCTGCTGGGGCTGCCGGAAGGGCTGCCGGTCACCGGGGGACCGTTCGACCTGCCCGCCTGTGCCATCGGCGCGGGTGTGCGCAGGCCCGGAGACGGCATCCTCACCGCGGGAACCACTCTCGCCTGCCAGGTGCTCAGCACGAGTCCCGAGTTCGATCCGGAGGGCGAGCCCGCCGGCATGCTGTTGTGCACTCCCGACGAGGGCCGCTACCTGCGCGGGATGCCCGCGATGGTCGGTACCGCGGGGCTCGACTGGGCATGCCGCATGCTCGGCATCGAAGTGGCCACGATCGGCGAACTGCTGGCCGCGAGCACACCGGGGGCAGGCGGCGTACGAGCACTGCCGTTCCTGTCGAGCTCGGGTGAGCGGGCCCCGTTCGTCGACGCCGCCGCACGCGCGCAGTTCACCGGACTCTCCCTGGAGACGACACGCGCTGACCTGGTGCGGGCGCTGTGCGAGTCGATCGCCTACGCCGCCCGTCACTGCTTCGAGTCGGCGGGGCTCACCGGCACGCTGTACGCCAACGGCGGCGGTGTGCGCTCGGCGGAGTGGACCCAGATCTTCGCCGACGTGCTCGGTAGAGATGTGGTCATTCCCGGCGATCCCGGTGTCGGAGCGCGAGGCGCTGTGCTGGTGGCCGCCGAAGCGCTGTCCGAGCCGTTCGACGTGGACGTCTGGGCGGCCAACTCGCGCACGGTGAAGGTGCAACCGCAGGTCGCCGAGGTCTACGAGCAGGGGTACGTCGACTACCTCGACTCGCTGGCCTCGGCACGTCAACAGTGGAGCCGATAGATGCTGCTTGCCGAACACCGCGAAGCGGTGTGCGATTACGCCCGCAGGATGGTCAGCGACGGACTGGTGGTCGGGACGTCGGGCAACATCTCCGTGCGGGAAGGCGACCTCGTGGCGGTCACGCCGACGGGTGTCGACTACGAGTCCCTGCGGCCCGAGGATGTGCCGGTGCTGCGGCTCGACGGCTCGCCCGTGGAGGGCGATCTCCGGCCGACGAGTGAGATGCCCATGCACCTCGCCGTCTACCGTGAGGCCAAGGACCCCGACGGCGCGGACGTCACCGCGGTGGTACACACCCACTCCACTCATGCCGTCGCGGTGTCGACGTTGGTCGACGAGGTACCGGCCGTGCACTACATGGTCGCCGCCATCGGCGCCAGTGTCCGCGTCGCACCGTACGCCACCTACGGGACCCGGGAACTCGCGGAGAACATGCTGACCGCTCTGGACGGGCGCCGTGGCTGCCTGCTCGGCAACCACGGCACGGTCACCTATGGCACCGACCTGGCGGCGGCGTACTCGCGGGCACAGCAACTGGAGTGGGTGTGCCAGGTGTGGCTGGCAGCTCGCTCGGTCGGTTCGCCTCGGCTGCTTCCCCGGTCCGAGATCGAACACGTCGTCGACCGGCTGCGCGGCTACGGCCAGAAGTAGCGTCGTCGCCGGGCCATTCGGTCGATGACGGGGCTCAGCGGGATCACGAGCAGCCACGACAACTCCGCCAGGGTCGGATCGGCGAACGCCAGTGGAAGCGACGGGGTGAACCCGACGATGACCGCGACGCCTCTGCCGAGGCTCCGCCGAACGTCTTCGGGATCGGTGTCCTCGCGGATCAACGGGCGGGCGCCGGCGCGTAGCCGGGCCCGCCCCACCGCCGCATACCACCACAAGGCGGTCGAGCTGAGCCCGGTGAGGATGATCGTGGCGGCGTAGAGCACCACAGCGGCGGCGGTGTCGCCGTGCTCGCCCAGCACAGCGGTGGGAAACGGGAGCAAAGCCACCCAGAACAGGAACAGCAGGCTCAGCCCCACCAACGTGCCGTCGGCCCGCTCGATGCGCGCGAACACCCGGTGATGCACTCGCCAGTACCGGCCGATGACGACGAAGCTCAGCGCGAACACCAGCAACTGCGGAACGAGGGCGATCAGGCTCTCACTCACGTTGTCGGCGCGGATGTCAGCGTCCACGAGCGGCAACGCGAGCAGTGTGAGGGCGATGGCGAACACACCGTCGGACAAGGTGACGATACGTTCGACGCCACCCGGGTCGTGCACGCGGCCGTTCGTATCGATCACCTCAGTCGTCCATGGCCGCTCCGTCGATCACCACCGGCATCCGGGCAGGTGGTCGAGATGGGAGTTGTGACGGCAACGGCGCGTTCCTGCGGTCTGTTGTCGACTTCTCGCGGCGGGCAGTACGACCGTCCGGTGCCGGTCGTGTGGAGAGGTCCTGAGGACACCGCATCAGGCACCGGTGACCACGGCGCCGCGCCGGTCTCAGCTCGTCATGGCACGCCCTCCTCGAAGCCGGCCCTCGGAATCCGCGTTCCCGATCTCTACCCGGTCGCGTGCGACGGAAACGTTCGAGTACACAGCGCTGTGCTACTTTCGGGCGAGGCCGTACCGGCCTTCACATGCACCGGTCCGACGAGTGCGGGGAATCGTGTCAGGCGACCAGTTGTCGACCCTCACCAGGAAGGTCCTGTTCGCTCCGCTGGAATCGTCCGGACGGACCGAGGCCGTTCTCGACCGGCTACGCAGCGCCATCGCGCTGGGCGTGCTGGCGGAGGGGGAACAGCTCCCGCCTGAAGCCGAACTGGCCGCCCAGCTCAACATCTCGCCGGTGACGCTGCGGGAAGCGCTCGGTGTGCTGCGCGACGAGGGCATCGTGGAGACCCGCCGTGGTCGTGGCGGTGGCAGTTTCGTCAGGGTGCCCGAACGGTTGCACATCGAGCATGCCGTCACCCAGCTTCTCCGGCTCTCCCCGTTGGACCTCCGTGACCTGGCCGACTGGCGGTGCGCCGTGTCGGCGACCGCGGCCCACCTCGCCGCCGAACGGGCGTCCGATCAGGACGTGACGATGCTGGCCGCCACGGCGGCACAGGTGAACCTCGCCGAGGACGAGGTGGCCGCCCGCCGCGCGGATGCCCGGTTCCACATCGGCCTCGCGGCGGCGGCGCAGTCGGCGCGGCTCAGCGGAGCGGCCATCACGCTGCAGGTGGAGTACGCCGCACTGCTCACGCTCGTCTACGGCGACTCTGGTGTTCGTAAGGCCGCTTCTGTACAGTTCGGCGCAATCTCCGAATGTATCCGGGATGGCTTCGCCGAGCAGGCCCGCCAACTGACACACGAAGCGGTCATCGCCACGAGAGACCGCCTTCTGGACCTTCGCCTCGGCATGACGACCGAAGGAGGGGAGCCGTCGCGATGAGTGAGCTGCCTGCTGCGCTGTCGGCGGACACTCGGGCGCAACGGTTCGCCGACGTCGTGGCGGGTTCTCTCGACAGGTTGTTCGCCGACCTGGAACCGCTGCGGTCCACTGTCACGCACGTGATCCGGCACGGCGCGGACGCGGACATGGGCGAGACGATCCGGGCCGCCCTGGAGCCGCTGTGCGGCGACGTACTCGCGCGGCCGCACCACATTCCGCTGTCCGGCATCGGGTTCGGCGCCGAGGTCGGGCACGTGGTGCCGCACCGGTCGTGGATGGCCTGGTGGGTACGACACGGCGACGTGGTCAGGCAGAAGCGGCACACCCTCAACCCGGCGTCCGACGCGTTCTACGACTACAACACCGCACCGTGGTTCACCGAGCCGCGCCGAACCGGCACACCTCACATCGCGGGGCCGTTCATCGATTCCTGGGGAACCGACGACCTGACGATCACCGCGTCCGTTCCGGTGTTGGAAAGCGATTCCTTCGTCGGCGTGGTCGCCGCGGACATCGCCGTTCGGAGTTTCGAGACGGCGACCGCCACTCAATTGCACTCCCTCGGCGCTCCGGCGGTACTGGTCAACGCCGAGGACCGGGTGATCGCTTCCGGGGTCGCGGATCTGACCACGGGGCTCCGGCTCTCGCCGAGGACCCGCGGCGACACGGCCGTCGACGCGATCCGCCGCTTCCCCTGCGGCTACGGCTGGTCGGTCGTTCTCCGCGCCGCCTGATCCACGACCGGCACAGCACGGCCACCACCTGCGTAAACACGAGCCGAACCGAACACAAGCCACCCGTTGACACTTAAACAACAGCGCTGTATGTTTTAGCGCAACCGGCGAGCCCGCGCCTCCGCCGACCGGGCATCCACCCCGGACCGACGAGGGGCCTTCCGCGAAGCCGGCGGACCACACGGCGATTCCCGAATGTCGGGAAAATCGCCACACACCCAATTCGGTGGGCTTTTCCGAAAAGCCGACAGCAGACTTCTTCCTGAATACGAACACGCGGTCGTTCCCGTCGAAGAGACGGGCAGACCCGACGTGAAAGAAGAATCCATGAACGACGTACGAGTCGCCGTCATCGGCGGCGGGATAATCGGTCTCTCGACCGCTCTGGAACTGTTGCGACTGGGTGTCGGAGACGTGACGGTGCTGGAGGCCAAGCACCCCGGCGAGGGTTCCTCCGGCCGGTCCGTGGGGATGGTGGAGACCCAGTACCTCGACACCGCGGACATCGAGGTTCGGGCGTTCGGCCACGCCCGTTTCACCGCCCTCGAACGCGACCACGGTCTCGGCTTCGTCCACGGCGGCTACCTGCGGTTGACCCATGACGAGGCCGACCTGGAGCGGTTCGCGGCCAGCGTCGCCATCCAGGCCGAGTTCGGTGTGCACGACGCGGTCGTGCTCACCCCCGGCGAGATCGCCAGCCGCTGGCCCCAGTTGGTGCTGGACGACCGAGCGGGCGCCCTGTTCGGACCGTCCGACGGCCACGTCGACGGGTACGAGTGCTGCGTGCTGCTGGCCCGGCTGGTGCAACAGGCGGGCGGGCGCGTCCTCACCAACAGCGCCGTGCGCGCCGCGGACGTCGGCCCCCAGGGCGAGCGTGTCCTCACCACGGACAGCGGTGCCGTCCACGCCGACATCGTCGTCAACGCGGCCGGTGGCTGGGCCGGAGTGGTCGGTGAACTGCTCGGGGCTCCCGTTCCGTTGCGGCCACAACTCCACGGGGCGGTGACGATCGAGCTGGAGCGCCCGATGTCGCCCCTGCTGCCGTTCGTCATGGACTACGTGCCGGGTTCCGGCACCGACGGCGTGTACTTCCGGTCGGAACGAGCCGACCAGATGATCGCCGGCCTGCACACCGACGAGGTCATCCACGGCTCCGTGTCGCCCGACGTCCCCCTCGGGCAGGTCTCGCAGGACTTCGTCGAACGGGTCAGCACGCTCATGGCCGTGCGCATGGCCGACTGCGACGGTCTCGCCGTGGGCCGTAGCTGGAACGGCATCTACCCCATGAGCCCCGACCACCGCCCGATCGTCGGCCCGCATCCCGACGCACCCGAGGTCGTCTGCGCGCTCGGCGCGGGCGGCTCGGGCATCCAGCTCTCCCCCGCGATCGCGCGGATGGCGGCCGAGACCGTCGTCGACGGCAGGTCGACCACGTTCTCCACGGACCCCGGCTGGAGCGCTGCCCGGATCAACGACCTCAGCCACTGACGAAGCCACTGACGAAAGGAGCCCGCACCTCATGGCCACCGGACTCAACTACTCCTCGACCTCGCTCGGCGACGAGAAGCTCGACCAGCAGTTCGAGCAGGCTCTCCGCGCCGCTCGCGAGGGCGTCCGCGAACCGCTGCCCCACCTGGTCGCGGGCAAGCCGGTCACGGACGGCGACATCTTCGAACGCACCGATCCCTCCCGGCCCGGAAACGTGGTGGCACTCGCCCGGACTGCGACGAAGCGGGTAGTGGACGAGGCGGTGGACGCCGCGCGGTCCGCGGCCCGTGAGTGGCGAAACCTTCCCTACACCGAGCGCGTCGCGCTGCTGCGCGCGGCGAAGCCGGAGTTCGCCGAGCGGGCGTGCGAGATCGCGGGCGTGATCTCGGCCGAGACCGGCAAGACCCGCGTGGAGGCACTCGCCGAAGCGCAGGAGGCGATCGATCTCGTCGAGCAGTACTGCTCCGAGCTGGAGCGTCATGACGGCCTGGTCACTCCGATGCGTTCGCAGTCCGGCGAGCGCAACACCGACGTCCTGCGGCCCTACGGCGTGTTCGGGGTGATCGCACCGTTCAACTTCCCCGTCGCGCTGTCGGTCAACATGGCCGCGGCGGCGCTCGTGACCGGCAACACCGTGGTCCTCAAGCCGTCCGACAAGACCCCGTTCTCGACCGCGCTCGCCGCCGAGATTCTCGGGCGAGCACTGCCCGAGGGGGTGCTCAACGTCGTCCACGGCGGCGCTGACACGGGGCAGGCCATCGCCGCCTCCTCGGTCGACGGGATCGCGTTCACCGGTTCCGCCGCCGTCGGCTGGAGCCTGGTTCGCACGCTCGGCCAGGGTGCGTGGGCGCGGCCGGTGCTGGCGGAGATGGGCGGCCAGAACCCCGCGATCGTCACCGCGTCCGCCGACCTGGACGCCGCCGCCGAGGGGATCGTGCGTTCGGCCTTCGGCCTTTCCGGGCAGAAGTGCAGCGCGTGCAGGCGGGTCGTCGTCGACCGCGCCGTCCACGACGAGCTTGTGGACAAACTGGTGAGCCGGGCGGAACGACTCGTCGTCGGCGACGCGCTGGACCCCGTGACGAACCTCGGCCCGGTCATCGACGGCGCCATCGCGGCGCGCATCGACGCGGCCCTCGACACCGCGGCCCGCGAGGGCACGGTCCGCACCGGCGGCCGGGTGGCCGGACTGGACGGGAACTTCTTCGCCCCTGTCATCGTGACCGACCTTCCACGCGGCCACGCGCTCACCAGGGACGAGTTGTTCGCGCCGTTTCTGACCGTCACCGCCGTCGACGGTTTCGACGACGCCATCGCCGAGGCCAACGCCGTCGACTACGGCCTGTCGGCGGGCATCTTCACCGCCGACACCGCCGAGCAGGACCGGTTCCTGGACGAGATCGAAGCCGGTGTCGTCTACGTCAACCGCAGGGAGGGCGCCACCACCGGCGCCTGGCCGGGCATCCAGTCGTTCTGCGGGTGGAAGGCCAGCGGCTCCACGGGCAAGGGCGGACTCGGCCCCTGGTACCTCCCCGGCTTCTGCCGCGAACAGAGCCGCACGATCGGCGCTTGAGAACAGGAGTCCCCACGATGTCCACCGAGACTGTCGCTCCGGAGTCGGAGCAAGGCCCGCAACTGGGCAAGGGTCTACGCCAACGCCACGTCACGATGATCTCGCTCGGCGGCATCATCGGCGCGGGCCTGTTCGTCGGCAGCAGCACGGCGATCGCCAACATCGGTCCGGCGGCCACGGTCACCTACGCGCTCGCCGGTCTGATCGTGCTGTTCGTGATGCGGATGATCGGTGAGATGGCCGTCGCCCTTCCCGGGCGCAGCTCCTTCACCGAGTACGTGCGCGCCGGGCTCGGCGATCTCGGCGGCTTCACCGCCGGATGGCTGTACTGGTACTTCTGGGTGATCGTGGTGGCGGTCGAGGCCGTCGCGGGCGCCGAGCTGCTCCAGCGTTGGGTCCCGGCGCCCATGTGGCTCATCGCGCTGGCTCTCGTGATCACGATGACCGTGGTCAACTGCTTCGCCGTCCGCTCGTACGGCGAGTTCGAGTTCTGGTTCGCCTCCATCAAGGTCGCCGCGATCATCGTGTTCATCGCTCTCGGCCTGGGCTACGCCTTCGGCTGGACATCCGACGCGGGCCCCACGTTCGGCAACCTCACCAGCGGCGGCGGGTTCTTCGCGATGGGGCTGGCGGCCGTGTTCGCGGGCGTTCCCACGGTCATCTTCGCCATCTGCGGCGCCGAGATCGCCACCATCGCGGCGGCGGAGTCGGACGAACCCGCCAAGAGCGTGGCTCAGATGACGCGCTCCGTGATCGTCCGGGTGCTCACCTTCTACGTCGGCGCGGTGCTGGTCATCGTGGCCGTCGTGCCGTGGCAGAAGATCGTGTCCGGCCAGTCCCCGTTCGTCGCCGCCATGGACGAGATGAGCATCCCCGCCGCGGGCGACATCATGAACATCATCGTCGTCATCGCGGTGCTGAGCTGCATGAACTCCGGCGTGTACGTCGCGTCCCGAGTACTGTTCGGACTGTCGGTCCGCGGGGACGCGCCCACGATGTTCAGTGGGCTGTCGAAGCGCCGGGTGCCGCTGCGGGCGATCCTCGCCGGAGGCGTGGTCGGCTACGTCGCCGTCGGCGCCGCGATCTTCTCGCCGGACGGGTTGTTCGCGTTCCTCGTCAACGCCTCGGGCGCGATCATGCTGCTCGTGTACCTGCTGATCGGGTTCTCGCAACTCCGGCTGCGCAGGCGACTCGAACGCGAGGGCACGTCACTGTCGCTGAAGATGTGGTTGTTCCCGTGGCTCACCATCGTGGTGATCGGTGCGATCGTCGCGGTGCTCGTCGCCATGGCGTTCCAGTCCGCTCTCGCACCACAGCTCTACGCCAGCCTCGCCAGCGTGGCCGTCGTGCTGGTGGCCTTCGTCCTGCGGCGTCGGCTCGGCAGCCGTTCCCAGTCCAGCACTCGCGTCGGAAGCGGAGAGTGAGGCACCATGCGGATCGCGCCTGACGAGTTGCCCGAGCGGGCGAGGGCCGTGCTGCCCGGCGGCAACACCCGCAGCACCGTGTTCGTGCCCCCGCACCCCCCTTATGCCGTGGCCGGTGAGGGGTGCGTGGTCACCGACGCGCAGGGCCATCGGGTGTACGACTGCAACAACAACTACACCTCGCTTCTGCACGGACACGCACGTCGCGAGATCGTCGAGGTCGCGACGGAGACGCTGGCCAGGGGCTCGGCGTTCGGGCTTCCCACCGAGTCGGAGATCGAACTCGCGGAGCTGTTGCGGGACCGCACCGGACTCACGCGCTGGCGGTTCTGCAACTCGGGCACCGAGGCGGTGATGATGGCCGTCCGGGTCGCCAGAGCTGTGACCGAAAGGTCGCGAATCATCCGGTTCGAGGCCAGCTACCACGGGACCTACGACGGTGTGGTCGCGGCTTCCGCCACCGGTGTTCCGGGGGCGGTGGAGGAGCAGTCGGTGATCCTGCCGCAGGCGGACGGCGCGGCGTTCGACGCCGCCATGCGGCAGCACGGCCACGAGGTCGCCGCGGTGCTGATCGACCTCATGCCGAACAGGGCGGGACTGCGGCCGGTGCCACGTGACTTCGTGGACCACGTCAGGGCCCGCACCCGTGAGTACGGCAGTTTGCTGGTCGTCGACGAGGTGATCACGTTCCGGCTGGGTGTCGGCGGGCTCCGACAGCGCTACGGTGTGGCGGCCGATCTGACCACACTCGGCAAGGTGATCGGTGGCGGCTTCCCCGTCGGCGCGGTCGGCGGTTCCGTGGACGTGATGAAGGCGTTCGACCCGCTCGGCGACGGAGTCGTGAGCTGGGGCGGAACCTTCAGCGCGAACCCGGTGAGCATGCGCGCCGGTGCCACCGCACTACGTCTCTATGGAAAGTCCGAAGTAGACCGGCTCAACGCTTTGGGCGATCGGCTCCGGCAGGAGCTGGCCGACTCGGGGCTTCCGGTCAGCGGGTTCGGATCGCTGATCCGCTTGCTCGTCGACGACCCCACCGTGACGTGGTGGGCCCTGTACCGCGAGGGGGTGCTCGCGGGCACCAACGGGCTGCTCGCGTTGTCCACCGCGATGACCGACGACGACGTCACCGAGATCGGCACGCGGGTGCGGGCCGCCGCGCGCGCGTCCACCTGACACCGGAAGGGGCCACCCGGGCGACCCCGGGTGGTCCCTTCAGCAACGACGATCCGCCCAGTGCCGGCGTCCTCGACACCTCAGTTGTAGATGATGCCTCCGTCGATCATCACCGACTGTCCGGTCATGTAGTCGGAGTCACGCGAAGCCAGGTAGGACACGAACGACGCCACGTCCCGCGGCTCCTCCACCCGGCCCAGCGCGATCGACTCGGAGAACCGTTTGAGAGCCGTGCCGCGTTCCTCACCGGACTGCTCGGTCATCTTCTCGTCGATGAGCTCCCACATCGCCGTGCCGACGATGCCGGGACAGTACGCGTTCACGGTGATGCCGTGTTTGGCCCACTCCTGTGCCGCGACCTGCGTGAGTCCGCGCACGCCCCACTTGGTGACGGAATAGCCGCCGAGCATTTCGAAGCCCTTGTGCGCGGCGATCGAGGCGGCGCCGATGATCTTGCCGCCGGTGCCCTGCTCGATCATCTGCCGAGCGGCGGCCTGGTAGGAGTTGAACACGCCGTAGAGGTTCACCCGGACGAGCGTGTCGAGCTCGTCGAGCGTCATGTCGAGCAGTGGGTTGACCCTCGCGATCCCGGCGTTGGCGACGAAGACGTCCAACTTGCCGAACCGCTCGACGGTGCCCCGCACCAGCGCGTTGACCTGTTCGGGATCGCTGACGTCGACCGTGAGCGCGGTTGACCGCCCACCCGCCTGCTCGATGCCCTGTGCGACGCTCTCCGCCTCCTCTCGCATGGAGTCGAGGTCGGCCACGGCGACAGCGAGGCCGTCTCGCGCCAGCCGTTCGGCGATGCCTCTCCCGATACCGCGAGCCGCTCCGGTCACGATGGCGATGCGTTGGTCACTGCTCGTCATGGGGCAGACCTCCCGAGCGGGTCGTCGCGGGTTGTGTCCCTCTTCCCCTACCCGGTAGGCGAACGCCCCACACGTGAGCGCGAAAACTCCCGTGCGCCGTCGTGAGCCCGCGCCCGCGCGGTGACGTGCCGTCAGCGCGCGGTGCCCGGCACCGCTCACACCATCGTCGACGGCTCCGGTGACGCAGTGTCGCCCACTCGTCTCGCGGTGCTCCGGGAACGGCGAATCAGCCTGGTCGCCACGGCCATCCCCACGCTGCGACCGGGAACCCCTCACCCGGCTCTCCCGCCGTGCGGGCACCGAGGTCCGAGTTCACCGTCCCACCCGGACCTTGTTGGTCTACTAAGGACATTCACCCTGGACGAGAGTCGTGCCCCGGGAGTGATCGCGCGTCCGGCGGGGAACGAACACAACACGAGCAGGCTGCCACCTTCCGGATTCCCGTGACAACATTCACATCGCCGACTGGACCACGCGGCCGGACACGACGCCGTTCCCGCTTCATGAGAGTGACATCACTTCTGCTACTCCGTTCGAGGCAGTGCGGCGACACAGGCACTGCAAAACCTCGTCGATTCCAGACATTTCGCATCGAACGGTGGCGAAGGGCTGGACCTTTACGGAGACTGTCCGGACACAACCGTCTGGTCGGGGAGGATTCATGACGGCACCTGAAACGCAAGAGCCACATACTGAGAGCACGCCGGAGCCGAAGGCCGTCCGCAAGGCCGTCGCCGGCTCGGCGATGGGGAACTGCATCGAGTGGTACGACTTCGGCGTCTTCGGCTTCATGCCGGCGATCCTCGGCCAGGCGTTCTTCAACGCCGGAAGCACGTCGGAGGGCGCACTGGCGACCTTCGCGCTGCTGGCGGTGACCTTCGTGATCCGGCCGTTCGGCAGCTTCGTGCTCGGCCCGCTCGGCGACAAGCTGGGCAGGCAACGGGTGCTGGCTTTGACGGTCCTCCTCATGTCGGGTTCGACGTTCACGATCGGGTTACTGCCGACCTGGAACGAGATCGGTATCTGGGCGGCGATCCTCGTCATCCTTCTGCGCGGTCTGCAAGGCTTCTCCGCGGGCGGCGAGTACGGGGGCGCGGCAACGTTCATCGCCGAGTACGCGCCACCCAAGCGCCGTGGCTTCTTCGGTAGCTGGCTGGAGTTCGGCACCCTCGTGGGCTTCTTCCTCGGTGCCGGCACGGTGACGCTGTGCACGATCGTTCTCGGCGACGCGGCCATGCAGGAGTGGGGTTGGCGTATCCCCTTCCTG
This sequence comes from Saccharomonospora cyanea NA-134, assembly GCF_000244975.1. Classification (NCBI taxonomy): domain Bacteria; kingdom Bacillati; phylum Actinomycetota; class Actinomycetes; order Pseudonocardiales; family Pseudonocardiaceae; genus Saccharomonospora; species Saccharomonospora cyanea. Next base: position 4,478,026 of record NZ_CM001440.1, read on the forward strand.
ATCGCGGGGCCGCTCGGCCTGGTGGGTCTCTGGCTGCGGACGAAGGTCGAGGACACTCCCCTGTTCAAGGACCTCGCTGTCGAGCACAAGGTGGCGAAGTCGCCGCTCAAGGAGCTGCTCACCACCAACTGGAAGTCGATCCTGCACCTGATCGGCCTGGTCATCCTGCTGAACGTCGGCGACTGGATCCTCCTCGGCTACATCGAGACGTACCTGAAGGACCAGCTCGGACTCGAAGGAAACGTTCCGTTGCTGATCATCATGGGCGTCATCCTGGTGATGTTGATCGTGATCGTGCCGATCGGTGCGCTGTCCGACCGGATCGGCCGCAAGCCGCTCCTCATCGCCTGCTGCGCGGGTTTCCTCGCGCTGCCGATCCCGGCGTTCACGCTGATGGGGAACAGCAAGACGGACACCGGCGTCAACGGTCTGATGCTGGCGGGCGGACTCGCCATGATCGGCGCGTGCCTGGTGTTGTTCCTGGCCGTGGTGGCGTCCACGCTGCCGGCGATGTTCCCCACGCAGGTGCGTTACGGCGCCTTCTCGATCGGCTACAACGTCTCGACCGCGGCCTTCGCGGGCACGGCGCCGTACATCGTCGGCTCGCTGGTCGACTCCACCGGCAACACGATGTGGCCCGCGTTCTACCTCATGGGCGCGGCGGCGATCGCAACGGTGCCGGTGTTGCTCCTGCCGGAGACGAACGGCCTTTCACTGCGCGGCGTCGTGAGTTCGCGACAGCCCGTGAGCAAACCCACCACACCGCCTCCTGCCCCGGTCGCGGGGTGAGGTCGGCGCACGAGTACGCGTGAGCCGAGCCCAGCTCTCCCCGAGGACGCGGGGGAGCTGGGCTCGTCGGCGTGTCAGCGCAGAGTGGCGCTCTGGATGCAGAAGTCCCCGCCGAGGGAGTGAATGCCGATCTCCAACGTGCCACCGACACTGACGAAGTCGGCGCCCGGCATGGTCGACGACGCGTAGTCCGGGTTCTGTATCGTCCAATGGTTGGCGAGGGCGACCGCCTCGGCGAATGGGTCCGAGAACGCGCCCACAGCGCTCGTTGGGCACTGCATGGAGTGGAGAGCGGCGACGTCACCCGAGTTCAGGACACCACGGAGCTCGTCCAGATAGCCGACGCTGTGCTGCAGATCCCGCCAGCACCACCCGCTGCTCTGCTTCTCGAGATCGGCGATCGCAGTCACCTCGCCGTTGATGTCGGGCCTCCCCACCGCATCGCCGAAGAGACGTATGTCCACTGTCGCTGTACCGCCGTCTTCCCTCGCGTAACCGGAGAAGTGGGGTTGCGGTTGCCGGAGACCTTCGGCGAACGTCATGAGCGATTCTGTGGCGTCGGGGCACAGCAACGGTGTCACAGCGTTCGACTGACCTGCCTTCAACGCATCCTTGATGCTGTAGCCGAGGTCCTGTGCCGTGCGCTGAACAGTGGTGTGAGCCTCCGTGGCTCGCTCGGATTCGGAGTCGTCGCCGACGAGGAAGCCTGGCGCGACGAATGCCGTGATGACGAAGGTCACCAGAGCCACGACGGCGATGCCCACACCGGCCCACACCCCGGCCTTACCCCCGCTGGGTGGCGGTGGCGGTGGCGGTGGAGGCGCGAAACTCCCGTACGCACCGGGTGGCCCCGCGGCCGGGTACTGCCCGACGTTGTGGGGAGCTGATCCACCGGAGTACTGCCCGTGAAAAGCTGGCCCGGGGTGGGGCGGGTAGGTCATCGCAGGTCCTCTACTCGAACGGTCCGCCACTCGTGTCCGACACGCGCTGGAACGCGTCGACACCGTGGGTATTGTGCCCGAGCGAAACACACCCGGGGTCCGAAACGGGCAGACAGCGTGCGCGGCGTAGCGAGCGACGACGATGCTCACGCTCCCAGGCCCGGTCACCGAAGTCCGAGCGTGTCGGGTTGCGGCCCGCATGCCACCCGAGTCTCGCCGCGCTGCCCGGTCGCCGAAGCGGCGGTAGTTTCGAACCATGCAGCGATCCGCGAGCGGTCTGGTCTTCGCCGCGGGCTCGGCCCTGGCCGCGGCCACGCTCGGCTCGCTCGGCACGGCCAAGGCACCGGACGTCTACCAGCGGCTGGACAAACCACGCTGGGCTCCGCCTACGGGGGTGTTCGGGCCGGTCTGGACCGCGCTGTACACCGTCATCGGCGTCGCCGGGTGGCGGCTGTGGACCCGGCACGCCGGGCGGGCGGCGCTGGGTCTGCATCTCGGGCAACTCGCCCTGAACGCCGCCTGGCCCGCGGCGTTCTTCGCCGCGCGCAACCGCCCACTCTCCCTCGCGCTCGTCGTGGCGCTCGACGGCGCGATCGCCGCGGAGACCGCCACTGCCGCGCCCCGCGATCCGGTGGCCGCCAGCCTGCTCGCCCCGTACCTCGCGTGGAGCCTGTACGCCACCGCCCTCACCGCCGCGGTCCGCGATCCGGACACCGATCCGTCGCGAGGGACGCCCCGTCGGTGGAACCGGTGGCTGCGGCGGACGTGACCCCGCCACCTCACCGGTGTGCGGTAGCGGTCCCTTCCCCGAGCGCGGGACGGAGCCCCTTGGACGGGCCTCACTCAGAGGGGAGTCGTAGCAGCAGTTCAGCGACCTGCACAAGATCGGCACCGCTCACGTCGGGCGCGGTGAAGACATCGCCGTAGCGGCCTTCCAACCGCTCGCACCAACCAGCGAGGCAACCCGCCCGTTTGGCTCCGTGGCAGTCCCAGGCGTGCACTGCGACCAGCGCCATGCTCTCCGGTGAGGTGCCGAGTTCCCTGGCTGCCACCCGGTAGATGGATGGGGCGGGTTTCCAGATACCAGCCTGCTCCGCGGTGATGACGCGGTCCACGTGACGCGCCAGTCCCGCTTGTTCCAGGAACCGTGCCGTGTTCTCCGAGCTACCGACGGTCAAGCAGCCGACCCGCAACCCGGCTTCGGAAAGCAGACGTAGCGCGGGGTCGGCATCGGGGTGTGCGGGTAGCCGGCCGAACCCCTCCAGTACGTAGTCGAGGTCCTCCTCGGTGGCGGTGTTTTCGGTGTCGGTGCGCAACGCCTGCCGCGCCACCGACTCGAACGACGCGAAATCGCCGCTGAGGGTCAACGCCATGGCGTCGCGCTGGAAACGCATGAACCACGGCCGCAACAACTGCGCAGGTTGGCCGATCTCCTCCAGCCGCGCGCGGAGCGGGTCCAGGTCCAACAGGGTTTCGAGTACGTCGAAAGCGACGGCGTGCGGGCGAGCGGGCACGGGACCTCCCTCGGTCGGCGATTCGGCTCCCTCAGCGGGGGAGTATGTCCCGGTTCGTGTGGTGGCAAACGATGCGGAGCAGATGCCAGGGCGCCAGCACCGCGCCGAAGGACCAGCAAGGAAGGTTGCGGCGACGACCCTCGACGACGGAACTCACCGGGCGTGAGATCGCCGACCAGCTTGGTCACGCCAAGGCGTCCATGACGCAGAACGTGTACCTCGGTCGCGGGGTGACGTCGCCTCGTGCGGCGGAGGCGTTGGAGTCGTTCAGGTTGAGTGACCACCGACCCAATTCCGGGGGTAACCCGGGGAAGTGACCGCGGGCCGTCCTGCCGGAAAGACTCTGACCAGCGCGTTTGGTGCCCCCGACGGGACTCGAACCCGCACTGAGTCGATTTTAAGTCGACTGCCTCTGCCGGTTGGGCTACGGGGGCAGGACCTACCTTATGCCCCCGCAGCAACCTACGAGCGCGACGCCCTGGCGAACTCTTCCTTCGGGTTGTTGATCTGCCCGAGCGCGACGGTCTCGCGCTTGAACAGGCCACCCAGCGCCCAGTCGAGCATGATGCGCACCTTGCGGTTGAAGGTCGGCATCGCCTTGACGTGGTAGGCACGGTGGAACAGCCACGCCGGGAAGCCCTTGATCTTCAGCTTCATGGCGTCGGCGACACCCTTGTGGAGGCCGAGACCGGCCACTGCGCCGAGGTTCTTGTGGTAGTAGTCCACCGGCGTGCCGCCCCGGATGACGCGGATGATGTTCTTGGCCATGTGCCGGGCCTGACGCACCGCGTGCTGGGCGTTGGGAGGGCAGGTCGCCGTGGGATCGCTCTCGGTGCGCGACAGGTCGGGCACGGCGGCGACGTCACCGGCCGTCCAGACGTCCGGGTGGCCCACCACCTGCAACGCTGCCGTCGCCTGCAACCTGCCCCGCTTGTCCGTGGGCAGGTCGGAGTTGGCGAGCACCGGGTTCGCCTTCACCCCAGCCGTCCAGATGATCGTGTCGCTGTCGAACTCCGTGCCGTCGGAGAGCACGACGTGGCCGTTCTCGAACGACTTCGCGGCCGTCGACAGGTAGACCTCGATGCCGCGCTTCTCCAGCTGCTCGGCAGTCCAGACGCCGAGGGTCTCGCGCACCTCGGGCAGGATGCGTCCCGCCGCCTCCACGAGCACCCACCGGATGTCCTCCGGTTCGAGGTTCTGGTAGTAGCGGCAGGCGTCGCGGGTCATGTCCTCCAGCTCGGCCAGCGCCTCGATGCCCGCGAACCCGCCACCGACGACGGTGAACGTCAGCAGCCGCTTACGCAGCTCGGGGTCGAGGGTGCTTGCGGCCTCGTCCAGCTTCGTGAGGACGTGGTTGCGCAGGTAGATGGCCTCACCGATGGTCTTGAAGGCGATGCCGTGCTCGGCCAGGCCCGGAATCGGCAGCAAACGGGCCACCGAGCCGAGAGCCACCACGAGGACGTCGTAGTTGAGCTGCTCGACGTGGCCGTCGGGCGCCTCCACCGTGACGGTCTTGTTGTCGTGCTCGATGGAGGTCACGCGCGCGGTGAGGATGTGGCAGCGCCGGAGCACCCTGCGCAGCGGCACGACCACGTGACGTGGCTCGATGGAGCCGGCAGCCGCCTCCGGGAGGAAGGGCTGGTAGGTCATGTGCGGCTGCGGGTCGACGACGGTCACGGACGCCTCGTTGGCCCGCAGCTTCTTCTGCAACCCGAGGGCCGTGTACAGGCCGACGTATCCGCCACCGAGGATCAGGATCCGCGTCGGTTCCGACTTGACTGCCATGACTCCATGGTTGCACCGCTGTATGGAAGGTGTTAGCTACCCCTCCTTGGCTGTGACCAGCGTCGCCACGCTACCCAAACGATTCAGTTGACGTCGATGGGCGACCGGCTGAGGGGGCCAGGAGCAGCGACCGGTTCCCAGCTGCGCGTCCCTGTTCCCGCCACGTTCACGCCGACTGTCGGCCACCGCTGCTATACCTACCGCATGCAGCCGACGAGCCGGGTGTTCCCGGACCCCCCGTACTACGCGGTCGTCTTCACCTCCCGGCTCAGCGGGGACGACGACGGCTACGGCGACACGGCCGAGCGGATGGTGCAGCTCGCCGCGCAACAACCCGGTTTCCTCGGCGTCGACTCCGTACGTGACGGGCTGGGAATCACCGTGTCGTACTGGCGCGACGAGGCCTCGATCGCGGCGTGGCGACAGCACGCCGAACACACGCTCGCCCGCGAGACCGGCAGGAGACGGTGGTACGAGGAGTTCGAGGTCCACGTCGCCGAGGTGAAGCGCCACTACGGCTTCCGCCGCACCCCCGACGTCTCGGACGAGCCCAGCCAGTGACGCGACTTTTCGACAGCACCGACCGCAGCAAGCTGCGCCGTATCAGGCCGACAGTGGCTGGATGCGGGCCAGCGTGTCCGCGAGCGCGCTCTTCTCACGCTCCAGGTCGTATCGCGACTGGAGGTTGAGCCAGAACCGCTCGGACGTCCCGAAAAAGCGCGCCAGCCGCAACGCGGTGTCGGCCGAGATTCCACGCTTGCCGTGCACGATCTCGTTGATACGCCGGGGAGGAACCCCGATCGCGACGGCCAGCCGGTGTTGGGTGACACCGAGCGGCTCCAGGTACTCCTCGGCCAGGACCTCCCCCGGATGCACCGGAGGCACGACGGACTCGTTGGACATCCTCACTCCTTCCTCGACCTCATCCCATCCCCGCCAGTTCCTTCGCCTGCTCCAACACCGACCGCAGCATGGCCGGCGTCAGCTTGCCGGTGAACGTGTTCTGCTGCGACACGTGGTAGCAGCCGAGCAGGTGCAGTGGAGTGGGGCCGTCGAGGGTGACACGGACGTCGTGGCCGAACTTCGGCCTCGGCCGCGGGATCGTCCACCCGGCTTCGGCGAGCACGGGCGGCAACGCCTGCCAGCCGAACGCCCCCAGCACGACCACCGCCTTCAGCGTCGGACGCAGCAGGGCGAGTTCGTCGGCCAGCCAGTGGCGGCACGTGTCGCGTTCGGCGGGTGTCGGTTTGTTCGCGGGCGGCGCGCAGTGCACGGGTGCCGTGATTCGGGTGCCCCGCAGCGTGAGGCCGTCGTCGCGGTGCGTCGCCGTGGGCTGCGAGGCGAGTCCGACGTCGTAGAGCGCCTGGTAGAGAACGTCTCCGGAGCGGTCGCCGGTGAACATGCGGCCCGTGCGGTTTCCGCCGTGCGCGGCCGGAGCGAGTCCCACGATGGCCAGGGCCGCGTCGTCGGGTCCGAAACCGGGCACGGGACGGCCCCAGTAGGTCTGGTCGACGAACGCGGCGCGTTTCGTTCTCGCCACGTGCTCGCGCCACTCCACGAGGCGGGGACACGCACGGCACTCGCTGACGGCGGCATCGAGCTGGTCCAACGACTTCCACGAGACACTCACCGCACCATTGTCCCGTGACATACGTTGGTCGCATGCCAGACAAGATCAGCGAGGACTCGCAAGCCTCCTCGGACGCCAAGGACTCCAAGCCCGCCGAACCGCGCGACGACGTGGTCACCACCCACCACACCCTGTCGCTTCCCGAACGGGAACTCGCCTACACCGCCAGCACGGGCCGCATCGTGCTCCGCAAGGAAGTGCTCAAGGACGGCGCCTTCGACGGGCACAAGCCGAAGGCCGAGGTGTTCCTCACGTCGTACACGCTCGACGGGGCCGACCCAGGTTCACGGCCGGTGACGTTCGCGTTCAACGGGGGCCCCGGCTCGTCGAGCATCTGGCTGCACCTGGGCCTGTTCGGGCCGCGCCGCGTGGTGTCGGGTGACGTCGACAGCCCGGAGCCGCCGCCGTACCGGCTGGCGGACAACGCCGAGACGTTGCTCGCCCACAGCGATCTCGTGTTCATCGACCCGGTTTCCACGGGGTACTCGCGCGCCGTCGAGGGCGAGAAGCCGAAGGACTACCACGGCTTCACCCCCGACGTGGAGGCCGTCGGCGAGGTGATCCGGCTGTGGACGTCGCGTAACGAGCGGTGGCTCTCCCCGAAGTTCGTGGCGGGCGAGTCGTACGGCACCGTGCGCGCCGCCGCGTTGGCCTCCCACCTCCAGCAGCGGCACGGGCTCTACCTCAACGGGCTGCTGCTGATCTCGTCCGTGCTGGACATGGGCACGGTGATGTTCCACGAGGGCAACGACCTGCCCTATTCGCTGTATGTGCCGACGTACGCGGCCATCGCGCACTACCACGGCAAGCACGGCGACCGGCCGTTGGACGAGGTGCTGGCCGAGGCGGAGGAGTTCGCCTCGCGTGACCTGCCGTGGGCGCTGTCGCGCGGCGCGCGGCTGTCGGCCGACGAACGCGCCGACGTGGTCTCCCGCCTCGCTCGCCTCACCGGACTTTCCGAGTCCTATGTAGACCGGGTGGACCTCCGTATCGAGCACGTGCGGTTCTTCACCGAACTGCTGCGCGAGAAGGGTCTGACGACGGGCCGCATGGACGGCCGGTTCACGACGTGGGAGCCCGACGGCGGGCGCGAGCGCATGAGCGACGACGCGTCGGTCTCCCGCATCATCGGCGCGTACTCGGCGGCGTTCAACCACTACGTGCGCAGCGAACTCGGCTACGCCAACGACCTTCCGTACGAGATCCTGTCGCTCGACGTCAACCGCGAATGGTCCTATTCGGACTTCGAGGGTCGGCCGATCTCCGTGGTGGACGACCTGTCGGCCGCCATGCGCGCCAACCCGCACCTGAAGGTGCACGTCGCGTTCGGCTACTACGACGGTGCCACGCCGCACTACGCGGCGGAACACGTCATCGCCCAGCTCCGGGTTCCGGAGGAACTGCGGGCCAACATCGACACGGCCTACTACCCGGCGGGCCACATGATGTACGTCCACGAGCCCTCGCGCGTCCAGCAGTCGCGTGACCTGGCGGAGTTCATCGTGAACAGCTCGAACCGGTAGTACTCGACGCTTCAGGCAGGCGCGGTCGTGGGACCGAAGCAGGAAATTCCCTGTCCCACGACCGCGCCGCCGGGCTTCCGGAGCACCGCGACGTGCTCAAGACCGGTCTGAGCACGCGGTGATCCCGATGCGCGAGCACGTCGATCGAACGACGTCTTCGCCACGTCAGCCGGTGGTGGTGAAACACACCAGGGTGGCGTCCTCGTTGACCAGCAGGGACCAGTACTGGCGGGAATCGTACGCACTCTGCCGACAGTGGTCGGCGTTGGCGTTCGCAGGGGCTTGGTAGACGGCCGAGACGACAAGGACGTAGTCGTACTCCTGCGGGATACGGTCCGCGTCGCAGTCCACGGCGGTGAACGTGCCGAGGGAGGAAACGCCGCCGTTGCCGTCGCCCTCCGCGAGAATGCAGTACCGCGGCACCCACACCCGTTCCAGGCAGAGCGTCGTTTCCCCCGAGTCGCCGTAGTAGCTCCACGAGGTGTGACCGGTTCCCGTACCGCACTCGGCACTACTGCCGACGACCCCCGTGACCTGGACCAACCCACCGTAACTGGAACTGCAGGACACCGGATCGGGCGGCATCGAGTGGCTCCACTCGCTCCCGTGTCCCGTCATGTGGACGGGAAGGCAACTGCCCACCGAAACCGCCTGGAAAGCCTCCTCGGTGGGGTCAGGGGTCGAAGTGGTGGGTGGCGGCGGAGTGTAGACAGGCGTCGACTCCTCCGCTCCCCCGTCGACGTTGACGTCGGGGCCCACGTCGATGTCCGGGCCCACGCCGACGTCGATACCGGCATCGATGTTGGGGCCACCGTCCGAATCCCTGTCGTTCTTACGACTACAGCCGGCCAGTACGACACTCAGCAGCAGCGCGACCACGCACGCCCCTCGCCACCACCGACGTGTTCCGCTCGTGTTCATGGCATCTCCTCAAGAACGGCTGGCCCGATCACGCATGCCGTCCTCGTAGAATGCCGCAGATTCCTCCGGGAATTGCGTCTTTTCGTGTCTTCGCCCCTCCCGTGTCCCGTTTTCCCGAACCCGGCGCCACGACAGCGGCCGAAACCCCGGGCAGCACCTTTGTCGCAGACGGGTGCGGGCATACCGGGAACTGGCGGAACCGGGATGGGTATGTGGGTGCTGGAAGCCTTCGACAGGCAGACCGAAGGACTCGCCTACGAGTTCGAGCTGCCGGAGCTGACGGCCGCCGAGGTACGCGAACCGGTGAACGCCGACCGAGACGATCCGATGCTCGGCGGCTACGCCGTTCCGGTGGACGCGGTGGCCACGCTCCTCGGCGACGTCGATGTCGACGTCGATGTCGACGTCGATGTCGATCCGGCGGAATTTCGACTGGCAGATCGGAGAGTATGCGACCGAGCCGCGTGAATGGCGGGACGGCGGTTACCTGCCACCGCGGTTTCTGCCCGCGTTTCCCGACGCCCGGCCGGTGAAGGCGAGGACCCCGTTGGACGATCGTCAGAGGAGCCGCCGCTTCACCGGCCCTGGCGGGCGTCAGAGGGTGAGCAGCACCTTGGTGGCGCGCCGCTCGTCCATCGCCTTGTAGCCCTCCGCGGCTTGTTCCAGGGGCAAGGTGAGGTCGAAGACCTTGCCCGGGTCGATCCTGCGGTCCCAGATGAGCCGGATCAACTCCGGCAGGAAGCGCCGCACGGGGGCGGGGCCGCCGTGCACGTGGATGTTGGCGAAGAACAGGTCGATCCCGGGGATCGAGACGTCGTGGTTGACGCCGACGAAACCCATGTGCCCGCCCGGGCGAGTCGCGCCGACCGCCTGCATGGTCGCCTCTTGGGTTCCGACGGCCTCGATCACCGAATGCGCCCCGAGCCCTCCGGTGAGTTCCCTGATCCTCGCCACGCCCTCGTCACCGCGCTCGGCGACGATGTCGCTCGCGCCGTAGAACCGGGCCAGCTTCTGCCTCTCGGGGTGGCGGGACATCGCGATGATCCGCTCCGCGCCCAACTGCTTGGCGGCGAGGACGGCCATCAGCCCGACGGCGCCGTCACCGACGACCGCGACCGTCTTGCCGGGACCTGCCTCCGCTGCGACGGCTCCGAACCAGCCGGTGCCGAGCACGTCGGAGGCGGCCAGCAGCGATGGGATCAGTTCCTCGTCCGGCTGCCCCGGCGTGGGCACCAGGGTGCCGTCCGCGTAGGGGATGCGGGCCTTCTCCGCCTGGGTGCCGATCGTCTGCGCCACGAACTCCCGGTGCACGCAGCCGGACTGGTAGCCCGAACGGCAGATCTCGCAGGTGTTGTCGGAGATCACGAACGACCCGACGACGAAGTCCCCGACCTTGACGCTTCTCACCTCGGAGCCGACTTCCTCGACCACACCCACGTACTCGTGTCCCATGACCTGGTGGTCAACGGGCTCGACCCCGCGGTAGGGCCACAGATCCGACCCGCAGACACAGGTCGCGGTCAGCCGGACGACGGCGTCGGTGGGCTCGACGATTCTCGGGTCCTCGCGCTCCTCCACCCGGACGTCACCGGCCGTGTGCATCACTACTCCACGCACTGTGTGGATCTCCTCGTGCTCGTGTCGCCTGTGCTTTCGACTCCGCTCCGATTCGTCGCCGGAGTCGTCTCCCCACCACACAACCGGCTTCGTCGCGGGCGTGGAAGGTCGCGTTCATGGGGGTAGCAGCTCCACCCCCCTCGCCCGCGGTCCGCCGCCTACCGTGGAGAGCGTGAACCAGCGACCCGACAACCGCTCCGAGATCCGGGACTTCCTCGCCACCCGGCGTGCCCGGATCACCCCGGAGCAGGTCGGTCTGCCCACCAGCGGCCGACGCCGGGTTCCGGGGCTGCGGCGCGAGGAGGTCGCGGTCCTCGCGGGCGTGAGCACCGAGTGGTACACGCGGCTGGAGAAGGGCCACATCAGTGGCGTGTCCGAGGACGTCCTCGGCGCGGTCGCCCGCGCGCTACGACTGGACGAGGACGAACGCACCTACCTGTTCGACCTGGCGAGGGCGGCGCAGCCTCCCGGCCGCACGCCCCGCCGCCGCAAGGCCGTCGACGTCCCTCCCCGCGTCCAGTGGCTGCTCGACTCCATGACGCTGTCCGCGGCGTTCGTCACCAACGGCCGTCTGGACATCGTGGCCACGAACGCACTCGCCCGCGCCCTGTTCGCGCCGATGTTCGACAGCCAGACCACGGACGAACGCGGCCGCCCCAACTTCGCCCGCTACTACTTCCTCGACCCCGGCGCCCACCACTTCGTCGCCGACTGGAACAGCGCCGCCGACATCACCGTCGCCCTGCTGCGCGCCGAAGCCGGGCGGTACCCGCGTGACAAGGCACTACGCGAGCTCGTCGGAGAGTTGTCCACGATCAGCACCGAGTTCCGCACTCGCTGGGCCGCCCACGACGTGCGCATCCACCACGGCGGCGTCAAACGCTTCCAGCACCCTGACGCAGGCCCCCTGGAACTCACGTACCAGCCGCTGGACCTGCCCATCTCCGCCCAGGAGGCGCACTCGCTGACCATCTACACGGCGGAACCGGGCACCCCCGACGAAGACCGGCTCAGACTTCTCGCCAGCTGGGCCGTCACCCCTGCCGGACACCGGAACCCGCCCACCACCGGCACTGGCCCCGAGGAGAGGAACTCCGGCACCCACGGCCCCTCCCGCTGAGGTCCGACGCGCAGCCGCCGTACGCCCTGGCCGGAACCGCCGGTGGTGCTGTCGGCCGCTAGCGGTGAGCAGTCGTACCCGCACGCGAATCCAGGTCGGCGTGATCGGGGATGTCACAGGCGGCGACGCCGTGGCGTCTAGGGGGTACGGCAATCCTCGATCTGGGAGTGAATGATGAACCTCGTTGTGTGGATCGCGGCCGGACTGCTGGCCGCGGTGGCTCTCACCGGCGGCATCAGCAAGACGTTCGTGCCCAAGGAGAAGCTGGCCGCGGTCCACGGCGGCGGATGGACGGAAAACGCGGGCGCCGGTTTCGTCAAGACCCTCGGTGTCCTCGAACTACTGGCCGCTGCGGGCTTGATCCTGCCCGCGGCGCTCGGCATCGCACCGGTCCTGGTGCCGGTGACCGCCGCCTGCTGGGTCGTGCTGATGATCGGCGCGATGATCACCCACGGCCGGCGCGGTGAATCCGGGCTCGTGATGCTGAACCTGGTCTATCTCGCGCTCGCCGCGTTCATCGCGTGGGCTCGCTTCGGCCCCGAGTCCTTCACCGGTTGACCGGTCGAGCCATGACGTGCCCACGGCACCCGACCGCACACGACGAGACGGCTGGAACCAGCCGAGCGTCGTGTGCGGTCACCCGATCCAATGCCTCGGATCCTGTCCCGGTCGGTCAGTGGCTGCCGGCGAGTTCGCCGCTGAGTTTGCCGTGAAGCTGGGCGCTCGGGTCGTTGAGTCCGACGATCTCGACGGTCTTGCCACGCTGTTGGTACTTGGTCTCGATGGCGTCCAGCGCGGCGACGGAGGAGGCGTCCCAGATGTGAGCGGCACTGAGATCGATGACGACCTTGTCCGGATCACCTGCGTAGTCGAACTGGGTGACCAGGTCGTTGGAGGAGGCGAAGAACAGCTCGCCGGTGACGGTGTAGATGACGCTGGTGCCGTCGGGGTCGGTGACGGCGGTGACTTCGGCGAGGTGGGCGACCCGCTTGGCGAACAGGATGACCGCGGTGACGGAGCCGACGACGACGCCGATGGCGAGGTTGTCGGTGACCACGACGCAGACCACGGTGATGGCCATGACGGTGATCTCTCCGGCGGGCATCCGCTTCAGGGTCTTCGGGGCGATGGAGTGCCAGTCGAAGGTCGCGAAGGACACCATGATCATGACGGCGACGAGTGCGGCCATGGGGATGTCGGAGACGACCGGGCCGAAGGCGATGCACAGCATCATCAGGAACACGCCCGCGAGGAAGGTGGACAGGCGGGTGCGGGCGCCGGACACCTTCACGTTGATCATGGTTTGGCCGATCATGGCGCAGCCGCCCATGCCGCCGAAGAAGCCGGTGACGACGTTGGCGATGCCCTGCCCGATGGACTCGCGGGTCTTGGAGGAGTGGGTGTCGGTGATGTCGTCGACGAGTTTGGCCGTCATCAGGGACTCCATCAGCCCGACCAGGGCCATCGCGAAGGCGTAGGGCGCGATGATGGTCAGGGTTTCCAGGGTGAACGGCACGTCCGGCAGGCCGGGCACCGGCAGTGACGACGGCAACTCACCCTTGTCGCCCACGGTGGGGACGGCGATCCCGGCCCCGACCGTGATGGCGGTCAGCGCCACGATGGACACCAGCGGTGCGGGGATCACGGTGGTGAGCTTCGGAAAGAGCACCATGACGACCAGGCCGCCGACGACCAGCGGGTAGACGGGCCACGGCACGTCGTGCAGCTCGGGCACCTGGGCCAGGAAGATCAGGATGGCGAGGGCGTTGACGAAGCCGACCATCACCGACCGGGGCACGAAGCGCATCAGCCTGGCCACGCCCAGCGCCCCGAGCGCGACCTGGATGACGCCGGCCAGGATCACGGCGGCGACCAGGTAACCGAGGCCGTACTCGTGGTTGAGCGGGGCGATGACCAGCGCGATCGCCCCGGTGGCGGCGGAGATCATCGCGCGGCGACCTCCGACGACCGAGATGACCACCGCCATCGTGAACGAGGCGAACAACCCGACCGCCGGGTCCACACCGGCGATGATCGAGAACGAGATCGCCTCGGGGATCAGCGCCAGCGCGACGACCAGACCGGCCAGCACCTCGGTACGCCAGACCTTCGGCTGGTTCCACCAGTCGGGAAGCACGCCGCGACGGCGGGAAACGGGGATTTCCACGGAGGAAGACGCGGAAGAAGACACAGAAGCGGTACCTGTCGTGCTCGGGCACGTCCACGGGCAGGCCGGGCGTGCGGGGAAGGAACGGAGAGAGGCGCGGAACACCGGATCGGCGCTCCGCACGAATCGGCCCACACGAGCGGGCCGGAAAACGTGAGGACGCAGACAACTGGGACGGCGGCACGAGCCGCTCACGTCCCGGGCGGAGCGTTATGGCGGGCAGGCCGAAGCGCTGGGCACCATGGACACGCGCACGCTGCTCTCCTGCGGGACTCGAATTCCGCCGGGGGCGCCGTCGGCCCCGGCACGACCACGGGTGGGCTTTGCGACTGTGCACCACCCGTCGAGACGGCCCACAGCCGTCCCTCGACATCACCAACCCTACCTTCTCGTTCGGTCAGGCAAGGAAGGGACTGGACCAGCTCACGTCACCCCGCCGAGCACGTCATCGAGTTAGCCCACCCGACGGGGCACGTGAGGTACGTGTCCGAACCTTCACGGGTGGGCGGTCGCGTGAGCGGCCGGAGTCCCGCCGGGAACGGCTGGAGCCGGAAGCGGTTCCCGGCGGACGGGAAGTGCGAACACGCGTGCGCAGCCTGCGGACACGACGTTGGGGTCAGGCCAGGGAGAGCGCGATGCCGTCGAGGATGTCGTGTTCGCTCACCACCAGCGGGTCGGCGGGGCCGCCTCGCTGGGCGATCTGCTCGGCGAGCACGCGCACGATCAGCCCACCGCCGCCGATGACGTCCACCCTGCCGGGATGGATGACGGGGTTCGCCGCGCGCGTGGCGTGGTCGGAGACCAGCAGACCGGCCACCACGACTTCCAGGTCCGCGCGGGCGAGCGTCGACAGGTGGGTGCGCTCGGAGTCGTACTCGGGCAGGTTCTGAGCGATCGCCGACAGTGTCGTGACGGTGCCCGCGACGCCGATCCACCGGTTCGCCTTCGACACGTCCACGGCCTCGAACGCGGGCTCCAGCGTGCGCGCGACGAGCTCCTCGGCCTCGGCGATCTGCTCGGCCGTGGGTGGGTCCGACCGCAGGGTGCGCTCGGTGAGCCGCACGCAACCGATGTTCACCGACCGCGCCGCCCACACGTCGGCTTCACGGCCGTCCCACGTGCCGAGCACCAACTCGGTGGAGCCTCCGCCGACGTCCACGACCAGGAACGGCCCGTCGTCGGCGTCCTGTTCCCCCACCGCACCGGCGAACGACAGCCGGGCCTCCTCGTCTCCGGTGATCACTTCGGCCTCGGTGCCGAGCAACTGCTTCGTCATCGAGAAGAACTCGTCGCGGTTGCTCGCGTCGCGGGTGGCCGAGGTCGCCACCATGCGTAGCCGCTCGACTCCCTTGCGCCGCGCCGCGACCGCGTACGCCTTGAGCGCCTCCCGGGTCCGTTCCAGCGCCTCGGGGGCGAGCCTGCCGGTGGCGTCGACACCCTGACCGAGCCGCACGATACGCATCTCGCGGTGCAGGTCCCGAAGGTCGACGCTCCCGTCGTGGCGGTGCGTCAACTCGGCGACGAGCAGGCGGATGGAGTTGGTTCCGCAGTCGATGGCAGCTACCCGTGGCATGCCAGCAACCCTAGTCCTCGTCCGCGCCCTGTTCCTTCGTGGCCGATGTCTGCTCCGCCCCGGCCGTGCCGTCTTCCGGACTCTCCTCGTCCTCGCACGGCGGGTCGGTCGGGTCCGCCTCGTCCGTGGGATCGGCGGTCTCCCCGGTGGACGAGGCGGAGTCCGTGGTCGTCCCGGTGGACGAGGTCGGCTCCGTGCTGGGCTCCGGCGACTCCGTGGGCGTGCTCTCGCCGTCGCCGGTTTTCCCTTCGTCACCATCCGGATCGCAGTCGCCCGGTTCCGTTGTCGGCGGGTCCTCCGGGTCGGTCGGTGGGTCGGTCGGATCAGTCGGATCCGTGGTCGTCGGATCCTCCGGCTCGGTCGGCGGCTCGGTCGGATCAGTCGGATCCGTGGTCGGCGGATCCTCCGGCTCGGTCGGTGGGTCCTCCGGGTCCGTCGGTTCCGTGGCCGGGGGGTTCGTCGGCTCAGTTTTCGGCGGCGTGGAGCCGTCGTTCTCGTCCGGCGTTCCCGGATCGGTCGACTCTTCGGGCACCGTCTCGGAACCGCCCGGCGACGGCGCGGACGGTCCGGACGGCTTCGGTGGCTCGGACGGCTCGCGACCGCCTGACGGTGGCTGAGCCCCCGAGGACACGTCGTGGCTCTGTCCCGCACCGTGGGCGAGCAGGGTCTCCGGCACGGCCGCGGGCAGCTCGCTGTCGGGCAGCGCCATCACACCGTTGCGGTAGGCCTTGGCCCAGCGGATCACCGTGTCCACGTACGCCCACGAGTTGTTGTAGCGGTAGACGGCGGTACGCAACTGCTGGGAGTCCGACAGGTCGAACCCACCGGAGCAGAGGTAGCGTCCGGCCGCGAGCGCGGCGTCGTGGACGTTGTTGGGGTCGGTGACACCGTCGCCGTTGCCGTCGGCGGCGTAGTGCCTCCAGGTGGACGGGATGAACTGCATCGGGCCGACCGCGCGGTCCCACGTCGTGTCACCGTCGTACCGGCCACCGTCGGTGTCGGCGATCGCGGCCACGTTGCCCTTGCCGTCGAGCACCGGACCGAGAATGGGTTCGAGCGTGTCACCGGCCGTGTCGACGTATCCGCCTCGGGCGTGGTTGGACTCGATACGGCCGATGCTGGCGAGCAACGCCCAGTCGAGGTTGCATCCCGGGTACTCGGCGGTGATGCGCGCGGCGGCGCTTCGGTAGGCGTCGAGCACCGACTCCGGGATGCCGAGGGAGCTCTTCACCGGCTCGTCGTGCACCCGCAGTTCCTCGGGCGTCACCGCTTCGGGCAGGCTGCCGTCCACCGACGTCGGGTTCAGCTCGGAGGGTCTGCCACCCGCGAGCGGTGTGGACGCGGTCCGGTCCTCCGTGAGGCCGAGCCACCGCGCGGTGCTGTCGCTGACGACGAGGGCGGGAAGTACGGCCAGAGAACCGCTGAGCACCGCGATCGTGGCCTTGCGCCTGACGCCGGCACGCCCGGCCGCGCCTGTCCCTCCGCCAGCACCCAAGATCGAACCCTCCCGCCGACCACACGAGTCGTTCCGGGGCACAGCCTGCCGCAAACCCTGTGGACGTTTCACCCCCTCGGGAGTAGATCAAACGCGGATTACCCCGGATGGACTAACGCGACTGCGCACAATCACCGAGCGGCCACCCTTCCTCGCGCAACAAGCGGAGAGTCTCGTCACCGAAGGGGTTCACACCAATACCGCAAGCAAGCGTGTGCGCGAGGTGGACGTGCAGGCACTTGACACGCGTCGGCATACCTCCCGCGGTCACCTGGTGGCCCAGCGGCTCGATCGCGTCGCGTTGCGAGAGGTACGACTCGTGCGCCTGCCGGTACGCCTCGGCGAGTTCGGCGTCCTCGGCCAGCCGCGCGGTCATCCCGCGCATGATCCCGGACGCCTCCAGCCTGCCCACCATCGACGTCAGCGTGGGGCACGTCAGGTAGTACAGGGTGGGAAACGGCGTGCCGTCCTCGAGGCGAGGGCTGGTCTGCACAACGGAGGGGTGGCCGCTGGGGCAACGGGCCGCGATCGCGCGCAACGCCCGAGGCGGCCTGCCCAACTGTTGCCTGATGACCTCGCGGTCGGTGTCGGTCACCGGCTCGAACTCGATGGGACTCACCTCTCCGTCACACTGTTCCACAACATCTCGTACCAGGGCTCGGGCTCGGCGGGCCGGTCGTCGGCAGCGGAGCCCTGCCGGGCCCGGCTGTCGGGGAACTGCACGATGTACGGCGTCTCCCCCGGCATCACGTAGCGCAGCCTGCGCCGTGCCTCCGCCTCCACCTGCGCGGGGTCCCGCAGTTCGGCACGCCGTTTCTCGAGCCGGTCGACCTCGGCCTCCAGCTCCGCGACCTCACGCTCCTGCGCGGCCACGTCCGCCCGCTGCGACAGGTACGTGCGCAGCGGGACGGCGATGGTGAAGGCCAATGCACACACCACGATGGCCACGAGCGCGGCTCGCCGAGTGGTGGACAGACCGAGCGCCTTGGCGGCGTCGGCCACCCGGCCCGCCCCGAGGCGCCGCAGTCGAGCCACCCGGCGTTCCCTGCTCGTCCGGCGCGGGCGGCGGGGGACGGAACGAACTCCCTTGCCTCCCCCTCGCCTGCTCCGGGACCTGCCCCGCTCGGCCACGCCGATCAGCCCTCCGGGTTGAACCTCGGGAAGGCGAGCTCACCCGCGTAACGCGCCGCGTCGGCGAGCGTCTCCTCGATCCGCAGGAGCTGGTTGTACTTGGCGACGCGCTCGCTGCGGGCGGGCGCGCCCGTCTTGATCTGGCCGACACCGGTCGCGACGGCGAGGTCGGCGATCGTGGTGTCCTCGGTCTCGCCGGAACGGTGGCTCATCATCGACTTGTAGCCGCAGGACGTCGCGAGCTGGACCGCGTCGAGAGTCTCGGACAGGGTGCCGATCTGGTTCACCTTCACCAGCAGCGCGTTGGCCGCGCCTCGGGAGATGCCCTCCTCGAGCCGGTCGGGGTTGGTGACGAACAGGTCGTCACCGACGAGCTGCACGCGCCGGCCGAGCTCCGAGGTCAGCTGCACCCAGCCGTCCCAGTCGTCCTCCGACAGCGGGTCCTCGATCGACACGAGCGGGTAGGCGTCGACCAGCTCGGTGTAGTAGGCGGCCATGTCCGCGGCGCTGCGCTTGCTGCCCTCGAAGGTGTAGGTGCCGTCGGAGAAGAACTCCGTCGCGGCGACGTCGAGAGCCAGCGCGATGTCCTGGCCCGGCCGGTACCCGGCCTTCTCGATGGCGGTGAGGATCAGGTCGAGCGCCTCGCGGTTGTTGGGCAGGCTCGGGGCGAACCCGCCCTCGTCGCCCAGCCCGGTGGCCAGGCCCTTGCTCTTCAGCACCGACTTCAGCGCGTGGTAGGTCTCGGCACCCCAGCGCAGCGCCTCGCGGAACGACTCAGCGCCGATCGGCGCGATCATGAACTCCTGGATGTCCACGTCGGTGTCGGCGTGCGCACCACCGTTCAGGATGTTCATCATCGGCACGGGCAGCACGTGCGCGTTCGGACCGCCGAGGTAGCGGAACAGCTCCAGCTCGGCGGAGTCGGCCGCCGCCTTGGCCACGGCCAGCGACACACCGAGGATCGCGTTCGCGCCGAGCCTGCTCTTGTCGGGAGTGCCGTCGAGGTCGAGCAGCTTCTGGTCGACGATGCGCTGTTCGACGGCCTCCACGCCCACGAGGCTGGGGCCGATCTCGTCGCACACGGCCGCGACCGCACGTTCGACGCCCTTGCCGTTGTAGCGCTTCGTGTCACCGTCACGCAGCTCCACGGCCTCGTGCTCACCCGTCGAAGCGCCCGAGGGCACCGCGGCCCTCGCCAGCGTGCCGTCGTCGAGGGCGACCTCGACCTCGACCGTGGGGTTGCCACGCGAGTCCAGGATCTCCCGCGCGCCTACCTGCTCGATAACCGCCACACTCAGCTCCTCATCCGGTTGTCGCCACTGCATGGCCCTCACGGACGCACCACGCCGTCGGGGCACGGCCGACGGTTTTCAGCCTAGCCGTCCACGGCGCCACGACGGAGTCAGGTCGACGCCCCCAGGGCCGTCAACCCAGGTCGGAGTTGTTCCGCGACCCGTCTCCGAGAGCGGCACCGTTCGCACCGGTCCGCCCTTCCGAAGTGTCGTCGGCACGGATCTCCTGCCAGCCGACGGGCAGGTCGACGGTGTCGGAGACACGCTGCCAGAACGTCCAGCTGTTGCCGCCGACGTCCTGCACCGTGAACAGCCGCGCACCGTAGGGCTGGTCCTGTGGAGTGGTGAGCTCCACAGATTCGCCAACCGCCTCCCGCACCCGCTCGTACTGGGCGTCGACGTCGTCCACGTACACGACGTTGAGCTGCCCGACCGGCCCGTCGACCCCCTTGGCTTCCCAGTAGGTGGAGTCGACGGCGGTCACCTGCACCTCCGCGTCGCCCGCCAGCAACGTCGCCTGGAACACCTCACCCGCGGAGTCGACGTAACGCACCTTCTCGCGGAAGCCGAACACCCGCGTCAGCCACTCCACGGCCTCGGTGGCGTCGGTGTAGTACAGGTACGGCGCGAGGCCGAGATACCTCGGGACTTCGTCGCTCATGACGTGCAAGTCCACCACATCGGTGTTTCCCGGTTTCACTGCCCCGCCGGATCGCCGCCGCACGTGTTCGCCTCCTGCGGTATCGGCCGCTCGGGGTCGAAGTACTCGGGTGGGCGCCTGCCGCCCGGCGGGCCCGGCCTGTCGGCCTCGGTGTAGGCGGGCGCGAGCAGCCCTTCGTCCGCGAGCGGACCGCACGCGATCGAGTAGGCGAGTACCTCGGCCGTTTCGAGCGAAAGTCCCTGGTCACGCTCGTACCAGCCCTCGCCCTGGCGTACCGCGAACTCGGTATCGGCCCGGTAGGCCGCCACGATGTCGAGCGGAACCACTGTCTGATCCGGGTCGGGGGCGTCGAAGGCGTAGGCGAAGGTGTACCGCGTACGGATGATCAGCTCCCCGGGGTTGGCGCCCGCTTCGGCGGTCATCTCCCCCTTCACCTTCGGTTCCACGGGCAACAGCGACACCGACGGGTCGAGACGCGTGGCGACGCTGAAGGGCCACGTCTCACCCTCGAACCGCTTCTCGGCCCAGGCGCGCGCACTGGGCGCGAGCAACGCCAGGTACGCCTCTGTGTCGCCCTCCTCCAGCATTCGTTCGTCGAGGCGGGAGGTGACGAGTGCCTGCTTCACCGCCTCGTACGCGTCGGCCACCTGCTCGGCCGTGAACTCGCCGACCGCCGTGGCCTTCGGGGGAACGATCCCGTCGGCCCCGTCCGGCCAGTCCTGCGCCGGGGTCTCCAGAAACGGCCGTTCCAGGTCGACACCGCCACTCGCCGGCTGATCGGCATGTGTCCCCGGAGGCGACGCGGGACGCAGTGTGTCGACGAGGTAGATGCCGCCCGCGGCCAGCAGACACACCACCACGGCCCCCGCCCACGCCTTCCGGTGAGGGCTTCGCGGGCGGCGCGGCCGACGAGCCAGCGCCGACCGCCTGCGAGCCCGGCGCGCCTCCCGCCGCGCATTACGCTCCGCCGTGCGCGCCCAGTCCGGATCCCGCAGGTCGGGATGGTCGAACACGTCCACGGGATGCACCTCTCCATTCGGGTGAAAAAGACATCCGAGCATTGACGGCGGCGCGGTCGGTTGTCAGTAGAAGCAACCTGATGAAGACCGTTTCGAGACGAAAGAGAGAGTCGGCAGAGCGCTCGCATCCGAGTACCGTCGATGGACGATGGCTGACGAAGCACCCTCACCACACGTGGCCGGAACCCCCTCCGGGCACGAACGGCTGGCGGCGTTCCGCCGAGCCGAGGAGCTGGTGCGCCGGCGCCCGCTCGAAGCGCTCAAGGTCCTGCGGCCGCTGCTCGACTCCGACGCCGACAAACCGAGCGTGCAACTGCTCGCAGGCCGGGCGTACTTCCACTCGGCGCAACTGGGCCGCGCCGAACGCGCGCTGAGCCGGGTCGTGGAACTCGATCCGTCCGACCACTACGCGCGGTTCGTCCTCGGCAGGACGTTGCAGCGGCTCGGCAGGCTGGTGGAGGCACTGGCCCAACTCCGCATGGCCACCGCGATGAACCCGATCCCCGAGTACCAGGACGCGCTCGGGCAGGTTTCGGCGCGCCTGGCGTTGAACCGCGAGGACTAGCCGGCCTGGATCGGCTGGGGATCGGTCGGGGTCCACTCAGCCCTGCGGCCAGAACCGGCGCCAGCCGTCGGCGTCGAGCGCGGTGGGGTCCATCCCGTGCTCACGGGCGGTCTGCTCGGCGGCGCGGACCTTCGCCGCGAAGTCCTTCGCCGTGGCTCGAAGTGCTCCCTCGGGATCCACCCCGGCCCTCCGTGCGGCGGCGGCGACGCGGAACAGCTTCGAGCCCTCGTCGCTGCCCGACGGAAACAGGTCGAACGGCAGCCCACGGCGCCCCGTCCGCTGGCCGAGCTTGCCGGCCAGCGCCGTCGCGGGCTGACCGAGGGGCACGCCGTCGACGATGGAGGCGCGCTGTTTCTCGGCCTGTTTGAGCTGCTCCCAGCGCTGCTGCTGGTGTTCCGGGGTGTGCACCGTCTCCGCGCCGGTGAACACGTGCGGATGCCGGTTGACGAGTTTGGTGACGAGTTCGTCTGCGACCACGTCGATGTCGAAGGGGTCGGTGCCGTGCTCGGCGGCGACACGCGCGTGGAACAACACCTGCAGCAGCACGTCACCGAGTTCCTCGCGCATCGCCGCGCGGTCGCCCTCCTCGATGGCGTCGAGGAGCTCGTAGGTCTCCTCCACGAGGTACTGCAACAGCGACTCGTGAGTCTGCGCGGCGTCCCAGGGGCAGCCGCCCGGAGAGCGCAGGCGATCCATGACCTCGGCGGCCCGCACGAGTGGCGGCACGGGGGTCTCGACGACCGTCGCCCCACGGCGGACGAGTTCAGCCGCGCCCGGCTCGTCGGCGCTCGTGGCCACCAGCACGACCCTCGGGGTGCGCACGAGTTCCTCCGGACGCGGCGCGGCCTTGGCGTCGAGCGCCACCCGGGTCGCCTCCGGCAGATCGGCTGCCGCGTAGACCGCCTCGGCAGCTCTCAACGCGGGCCACGCCGCGGCAGGCAGGACTTCCGGTACCGCAGGCGACACCAGCACCACCGTGGCCGCCGTGGTCGGAAACGACGTCATGGCTGCACAGTACGGGACTCCCACTGGTAGCCGGTCACCTCGTCCTCGCTGGGCGCCAGGGCGAGACCCGCGCTGTCCCAGACGCCGAAGCGCGGGTTGACCTCCACTCCGAGCTCGTCGGCGATCGGCTGGAGCTGCCGCAGCCCCACCCAGTACAGGAGACGAGGGTCGACCTGCTGCGCGGCGGGCTGCCCGGTGCCCTCCCCCACGGTGCGTTCCTTGATCAGGGCCACGAGCCAACCCACCTGCTGCTGGCTGGGCTGGATCACGACGACGGACCCCTCCTCGGCACCGAACACCGCGCTGATCGCGAGCTCCGGATCCTGGACCAACGCCTCCGACAGCGACATCCGCTGGTCGACCACCTGGTGGCCGGACTCCCGCACGATCGCCTCGACGTCGGCGGGGTCGGCCGCGATGCGCCTGCCCAGTTCGCGGGCGGTCTCGGAGTCGGTGGCCTCGACGCTCGACCCCGTGACCATCGCGCCGACGTAGTGAACGGTCACCCGGTCCTGGTACGCCGCGCCGAGGTCCTCCAGCAGCAACTGGTCACGCGCCACCGTACGCACTCGCGAGGGTTCCACGGCGATGTTCCTGGCCGCGGCCTCCAGACCACCGCTGCCCTCCACGAGAGCGTCCACCTCGGTCTCGTCGACGCGCAGGTTCTCCCGCTGCCGCGCGACCGTGAGCAGCTCGTGCACGACCCTGCTGCGCACGATCTCCCGGCTGATCTGGTCGACCTTGCGTTGCTGCTGGGCCTGCTGGGCCTGCGGCGCGTTGTCGAGCAGCCACTGGATCTCGGCCTGCACGTCGTCGAGCGCGATGGTGCGCTCCCCGACGACGGCGGCGGCGTTCACCGTGCTCGGTCCCGAGCCACACGCGGTGAGCACGAGCGCGGTGACGAGGGTCAGGGCGAGGCCGAGGGAGCGCCGGAGGGTGCTGGAGCGGCCGGAGTGCCGGCGGATGGTCCGAATCACAGCGCGTACTTTCTCACACACCCCACACGGCACCGCAAGACCACGTGACCACCCACGCGTGTCCTCGTCTCACGCCGTCTCACGCCCCGACGGCGGCAGGCTGCTTCGTCAGCGACCGGACGAACGTGGTGCACCAGTCGAGCAGGGCCTCGTCCCGCAACACCGGTGCGCCGATACGGCCGCCCGCGGGCCCTTCGGTGGGCCGGGGCACCGACACCGTGCTCGTCACGGCCTTGAACACCGCCTTCGGGTACAACCGCTTCAACCGCACCGTCTGCGACTCCGCCAGCTTCATCGGCGCGAAACGGATGTTGTTGCCCTGCACCGTGACCTCGGTGACGCCCGCCTCGCGGCACACCTGCCGGAACGCGGCCACCGCGAGCAGCCGCTCCACCGGCGCGGGCAGGCGTCCGTAACGGTCGAGCAGCTCCTCCCTCACCGCGTCGAGCTCGGCCGTGTCGGCCGCCGCCGCGATCTTGCGGTACGCCTCGAGCCTCAGCCGCTCGCCCGGTACGTAGTCGTGCGGGATGTGCGCGTCCACCGGCAGGTCCACCCGCACCTCCGTCGGAGCGGGCTCCTCCTCGGCCGCGCCCGCGCCCGCGTGCTTGCGGAACACGTCCACGGCCTCGCCCACGAGCCGCACGTAGAGGTCGAACCCGACTCCCGCGATGTGGCCGGACTGCTCGGCTCCGAGGATGTTGCCCGCGCCCCGGATCTCCAGGTCCTTCATGGCCACGGCCATACCCGCGCCCAGCTCCGTGTTCTGGGCGATGGTGGCCAGCCGGTCGTGGGCGGTCTCGGTCAACGGCTTCTCCGGCGGGTACAGGAAGTAGGCGTATCCGCGCTCGCGACCCCGTCCAACGCGGCCACGCAACTGGTGCAGCTGCGCGAGCCCGAGCAGGTCCCCCCGCTCCACGATCAGCGTGTTCGCGTTCGAGATGTCCAGCCCGGTCTCCACGATCGTGGTGCACACCAGCACGTCGTACTCGCGTTCCCAGAAGCCCTGGATGATCTGTTCGAGCCGGTGCTCGTTCATCTGGCCGTGCGCGGTCACCACGCGCGCCTCCGGGACGAGTTCCCGGATCCGCCGGGCCGCCTTCTCGATGGACGACACCCGGTTGTGCACGTAGAACACCTGACCGTCGCGCAGCAGCTCCCTGCGGATGGCCGCCGCCACCTGCTTGTCGTCGTACGCGCCGACGTAGGTGAGGATCGGGTGCCGGTCCTCGGGCGGGGTGAGGATGGTGGACATCTCCCTGATGCCCGCCATGCTCATCTCCAGCGTGCGCGGGATCGGGGTCGCCGACATCGTCAGCACGTCCACGTGGGTGCGCAGTGCCTTGATGTGCTCCTTGTGCTCGACACCGAACCGCTGCTCCTCGTCGACGATCACGAGCCCGAGGTCCTTGTACCGGACCCCGGACTGCAACAGCCGGTGGGTGCCGATGACGATGTCCACCTCACCGTCGGCGAGACCGTTCAGTACCTGCTCCGCCTCACTCGGGTCGGTGAACCGTGACAGACCCTTGATGGTCACGGGGAACGAGCGCATGCGCTCGGAGAACGTCGTCAGGTGCTGCTGGGCGAGCAGCGTGGTGGGCACCAGCACCACGACCTGCTTGCCGTCCTGCACGGCCTTGAACGCCGCCCGCACGGCGATCTCGGTCTTGCCGTAGCCGACGTCACCGCAGATCACCCGGTCCATCGGCACGCCGCGCTCCATGTCCCGCTTGACCTCGTCGATGGCGGCGAGCTGGTCGGCCGTCTCGGTGAACGGGAAGGCGTCCTCCAGTTCCCGCTGCCACGGGGAGTCCGCGCCGAAGGAGTGACCGGGCGCGGCCTGCCGGGCCGCGTAGAGCTGCACGAGTTCGGCGGCGATCTCCTTGACCGCCTTGCGGGCCTTGGCCTTGGTCTTCTTCCAGTCGGAGCCGCCGAGCTTGTTCAGTGTGGGCAGCTCACCGCCGACGTAGCGCGACACCTCGTCGAGCTGGTCCGTCGGCACGAACAGCCGGTCGCCGGGGTGGCCGCGCTTCGACGGCGCGTACTCCAGCACGAGGTACTCGCGCGTGGCACCGCCGACCGTGCGCCGCACCATCTCGACGAACCGGCCGATGCCGTGCTGCTCGTGAACCACGTAGTCGCCCGACTTCAGCGCGAGCGGGTCGACGGCGTTACGCCGCCGCGACGGCATCTTGGTGTTCAGGTCCACCCGCGCCCGTCCGGCCGTGGCACCGCGGCCGGTGATGTCGGCCTCGCTCAACACGACGAGCGCGCTGCCCGACGCCACGAACCCGTCGGTGATACCGCCACAGGTCACCGTCACCACGCCGGGCTTGGGCTCGGCGGTCAGACCGTCCGTGGCCAGTGTCGCGGGAACCTCGGCGCCGGAAAGCTGTTCGACGGCGCGCTTCGCCGTACCGGGACCCGCGACCACCACCACGGCGGCCCCACCGGCGGCCGTGTGGGCACGCAGGTCGCTCGCCACCCGGTCGAGTTCACCGCGGTACGCGGGCGCGGCCTCGACGGCCACGTGATGGGCCTCGTGCTCGCTCGTGAGCTGTGACAGCGTCCACCAGCACCGCTTCGTGTCCGTGGCATGGAGCCGCACCTCGTCGAGGTCGCGGTAGGCGGAGGCACCGAGGTCGATCGGCGCCCTGCCGCCGTCGGCCGCGCTCGTCCACGACGCTTCGAGGAACTCCTGACCGGTACGCACGAGGTCGGCCGCCCTGGCGCGGATCTTCTCCGGGGCGGTGAGCACGACGTGGGTGCCCTCCGGCATGGCGTCGGTGAGCAGTTGGAGCTCGCCCTCACACAACACCGGGATGAGGGCCTCCATGCCCTCGCACGGGATACCGTCGGCGAGCTTGGTGAGCATCTCCGACAGTTGTGCGTCGGCCTCGTGGACACGGGCCAGTTCCGCCGCGCGGGCCTTGACGTCCGGGGTCAGCAGCACCTCCCGGCACGGCGGTGCGACCACCTCGGACACCTCACCGGGCAGCGACCGCTGGTCGGACACCGCGAACGCGCGGATCTCGCTGACCTCGTCACCCCAGAACTCGATACGGTGCGGGTGCTCCGCCGTCGGGCCGAACACGTCGAGGATCCCACCGCGCACGGCGAACTCGCCGCGCTTCTCCACCATGTCGACACGGGTGTAGGCGAGTTCGACCAGCCGGTCGAGCACGCCCTCGAAGTCGCTTTCCTCCCCCACCCGGAACTCAACGGGGCTCAGGTCGCCGAGGCCGGGCGCCATGGGCTGGATCAGACTGCGCACGGTGGCCACCACCACGCGCAGGCCGCCGTGGTCCGGGCGCGCGAGCCTGCGGAGCACCTCCAGCCGCCTGCCGACCGTGTCGGCCCTCGGCGACAGGCGCTCGTGCGGCAACGTCTCCCAGGAGGGGAAGTCGGCGACCGCCTCCGCACCGAGCAGGCTGACGAGCGCGGCGGTCAGCTCCTCAGCCTGCCGCCCCGTGGGGGTGACGGCCAGGACGGGCCGGTCCGCGCCCTGCTCGGCGGCGAGCGCGGCCACCACGACCTGGTGAACGGCGCCGGGACCGTCCAGATCCAGTAGTGGGGCCCCCGCACGTTCCACGACACCACGCACGGCGGGATCGGACAGCAGGGCGGACAGCAGCCCGGAGAGCGACCCGGACGGCGAGCCTTTGGGCGATTCGGTCACGGACGTGTTCTTCCCCTCGACACGAGACACACCCCTGCCCGAGGTGACGGGGTACACGGGGCTTTCGCCTTTCCAGGGTACGGGTCCCGCTCGGACGGCGATCGAACGCGCACCGGGGCAGACTGACCCCATGCGCGTCCCCGCCCTCCGCCTCACCTGCCTCGTCCTGCTCACCGTCGCGGGCACGGTCCTCGCGGCCTGCGGAGTCGACCCCCGAAGCGACGCCTCGGGAGACCACACCACCTCCCGGGCGGCACCGGACGGGATGACGTTGCGGGTGGAACAGGTCGCCGAGGGCCTCGAACACCCGTGGGACGTCGGCTTCCTGCCCGACGGGGCGCTACTGGTCACCGAACGTCCCGGGCGGCTCGTGCTGGTCGACGACGCGGGCGCACACGGGGTCGAGGCCGACCTGTCGTCGGTGCACGCGGAGGGCGAGGGCGGGTTGATGGGGCTGGTCGTGCACCCCGACTTCGCCTCGTCCCGGCTGTTCACCACCTGCCAGACCCACCAGCGCGACGGCAGGGCCGTCGACGTCCGGCTGGTCACGTGGCGCCTGGCGGAGGACCGTCGCAGCGCCGCCCACGTGCGGAACCTCGTCACCGGACTGCCGGTCAACGACAGCGGCAGACACTCCGGTTGCCGTCCCACGCTCGCCGCCGACGGCAGCCTGCTCGTCGGCACGGGCGACGCCGCGAACGACCCCTCGATCCCGCAGAACCGCGCCAGCCTCGGCGGCAAGGTGCTGCGCGTCGACCTGCACACCGGCCGGGGAGTGCCCGGCAACCCGTTCGCCTCCTCCCGCGACGCCGACGAGCGGCGCGTCTACACCTACGGCCACCGCAACGTGCAGGGCGTGGCGGTGCGACCCGGCACGGGAGTGGTGTACACGACGGAGCACGGTCCCACCGGGTTCGACGAGGTCAACCGCATCCGCCCCGGCCGCAACTACGGCTGGGACCCGTCACGCGGCGGCTCCAACACCGAGGACTACGACGAGGACGTCCCGATGACCGACCTCCAGCGGTTCCCGGACGCGGTGCCACCGCTGTGGACGTCGGGTGAGTCGTCCACGGAAGCGCCGTCGGGGGCGGCGTTCGTGTCGGGCCCGCAGTGGGGGCGGCTGAACGGGGCACTCGCGGTGGTTGCGCTGCGGGGGCAGAAGATGCTGCTGTTCGTGCTCGACGACGCGGGCGAACAGGTGCGAGAGGTGGTGTTGCCCCAGGAGTTCGACGAGCGGTTCGGCCGTCTGCGCGGGGTGCGCTCGGCGCCCGACGGCGCCGTGTACGTCACGACGTCGGACGGCGAGGACGACGCCGTGCTGCGCGTGACACCGCAACGCCCCTAGCAGCCGTGCGGGAAGTACGGACACGCGTACGCAGCCTGCGGACACGAGACGGGGCGTCCCGTCAGGAACGCTTGAGCCGCAGTTTGGGCTTGTGTTCGAGGTTGGAGAGGCCGTTCCAGGCCAGGTTCACCAGGTGGGCCGCCACCTCGTCGCGCTTGGGCTTGCGCGCGTCGAGCCACCACTGGCCCGTGAGCGCCACCATGCCGACCAGCGCCTGCGCGTACAGCGGCGCGAGCTTGTCGTCGTAGCCACGCGCGTCGAACTCCTGCGCCAGGATGTACTCCACCTGGCTGGCGATGTCGTTGAGCAGCGTGGAGAACGTACCCGTGGAACTCGCCACCGGCGAGTCGCGTACGAGGATGCGGAACCCGTCGTGGCAGTCGTCGACGTACTGGAGGAGCGCGGCTGCCGCCTGCTCCAGCAACTCGCGGGGATGACCGCCGTGCAGCGTCGAGACCATGCGGTCGAGCAGCACCCTGGTCTCGCGGTCGACCACGACGGCGTAGATGCCTTCCTTGCCCCCGAAGTGCTCGTACACCACCGGCTTCGACACGTGGGCCCGGTGGGCGATCTCCTCCACCGACGTCCCGTCGAAGCCCTTCTCCGCGAACAACGACCGCGCGACGTCGAGCAACTGCTGCCTGCGTTCGGCTCCGGTCATGCGGACGCGAGTCACCGGGCGGTCCGAACCGACCCCGGTGACCACGTCTCGTTTCGCTCGTCGTCTCGCGGCCACCGAGGCAGCCTAGCCCGGTGACCGCGAGACGGCTCAGCAGGACGGGAGGTGCTTCCCGCTGCGGCGACTACTTGCCTTCGACCGCGAGCTTCGCCAGGCGGGTGGGAGTCGGCCAGCGCACGTTGTAGGCCCAGCCGAACTTCTCGAAGAGCCAGATCAGCCGCGCGGAGATGTCGATCTGGCCGCGCTTGACGCCGTGCCGGGCGGACGTCGGGTCCGCGTGGTGCAGGTTGTGCCACGACTCGCCGAACGAGAAGATCGCGAGCGGCCAGAAGTTGGCCGACCGGTCCCGTGCCGCGAACGGCCGTTCACCGATCATGTGGCAGATCGAGTTCACCGACCAGGTCACGTGGTGCAGCACGCACGCGCGCACCAGTCCGGCCCAGAAGAAGGCGGTGACGGCACCCCACCACGACCACGTGATGAGGCCGCCGAGCAGAGCGGGAAGCGCGAAGCTCAGCAGCGTCCACAGCCAGAACAGGCGGTCGACGCGGCTGATGGCCTTGTCCTTGAGCAGGTCGGGCGCGAACCGCTCGGCGTTGCTGCGGTCCCGCTCGAACAGCCAGCCCATGTGGGCGTGCCAGAAACCCTTCGCGATGGCCATCGGGGAGGTGCCGAACAGCCACGGCGAGTGCGGGTCGCCCTCCTTGTCGGAGAACGCGTGGTGCCGCCTGTGGTCGGCGACCCACGTGATGACCGGGCCCTGCAGGGCCATGCTGCCCGCGATGGCCATGACCACCCGCAGCCATGGCTTGGCCTTGAAGGAACCATGGGTGAAGTGGCGGTGGAACGCCACGGTGATCCCGAGTCCCGTGATGGCGTAGAAGAGAACGAACAGCCCGACGTCGACCCACGTCAAGCCCCATCCCCAGGCGAAGGGGACGGCGGCGACGAGCGCGGCCAGCGGGGCGATGACACCGAAGTAGACCGAGAACTGCACGCCCGCGGAGCGCTTGCCGTCGAGGATGGGTTTGGGGCCTCGCGCGGGTTTCGCCGCGGATTCGTCGAGAGTGGCCGTCATACGCTTCACTTCTTTCCACGAGAATCGGCAAGGTGACCCTTACCTACGTTTCCGTAAGTTACGGTACAGGAGGTTTCCTCGTGTCGGGAGAGGCGAAACGTCGCTTGGACGCCCCTCGGTGAGTACCCGATTCCGCACTGGCTATCCTGACCAGGCGCGATCCGCCGTAGTGTAATTGGCAGCACTTCAGATTTTGGTTCTGACAGTCCAGGTTCGAGTCCTGGCGGCGGAGCGAAGGTGGCTCCTGACGTGCCAGGAGATGCCTGAAGGGGGTGGGGGCGGCTGCACGGGGGCAACGTGGACGGCGAGCGGCATCCGGCGTTGGGAGACATGTCCGACGCCTGGGTACTGGGCCGTGCCCGTGAACTCATCGCTGCCGTCCAGCGCACGGACCACGCCGAACAGCTCCGCGTCACCGAGACCCTCGACGAACTCCTCGAGGAGACCCGCCGTCGCGGCGAGCCGACGCTGGTGGCCCACCTGCTCAGAGCGGCCGGACTCGCGCGCCTCGTGACCCGCGGCCTCGCGGACGAGGCGGAGCCGCTGCTCGACGAGATGCTCACGCACACCCGGCGGCACGGGCTCGCGCTCCTGCGCGCCGACGCGCACGCCCTGCGGGGCAGGCTGCTGGTGCTCAGGGAGCAGGAGGACGCCGCGCTCACCGAGATCGCGCGCGCACTGGCGCTGCTCGACGACGTTCCCGCACCCGAGGTGCACCTCGGCAGGCGCGCGTGGGACCGGCTGCTGGCGTCCGCGCTCAACGACTGCTGGATCGTGTTGAACCAGCTCGGCGTGTACGAGGCGGCGGAGGAGGTCATCACCCGCGCCCATCAGGCCATCCGGGACAGCGCGGGCCCGCACGAGATCACGCTGCAGTTGATGAACCGCGTGAAGATGCTGCTGGGCTGGGGGCTGCGTCTGGAACGCGTCGGCCGCACCGAGGAGGCGGGTGAGAAGTTCCGCACGGCGGCGTCCATGACGATCGCGGTGGAGGCGTCGTTCGCCGAGTCGTTGTTCCCGCGCAAACCCGGGGTGCCCGCCGTGGAGCAGGTGGGCGTCCTGGCGGCGTCGCTGGCACTGGCGGCCCCGGCCGCGGCGCACGTCGAGCGACTTCGCAAGCTCACCGGCGAAACGGGCTATCCGCACGAACAGTTGCTGGTGACCATCGCCCTCGCACGCTGCCTGGTCGCCGACGGCCGCGAAGCCGAGGCGATGCGGACGTTGCTGGAAGCACGCCACACCGAGGCCGAGGACACGTCGCAGCCGTCGATGCGCCTGAACCTCCTCCGGGAGCTCACCACGCTCAGCGGCGGCCTCGCGGACGACACGGAACGGCAGAGCGACGCCCCCTCGCCGGACGAGGACCCCATGCGTCTGCTTCTCGACTACGCCACGGCGCTGGAGGACGAGCTGTGGTCCATGCGCGAGTCGCAGATCGCCACGCTCAACACGCGCAGGGAGCACGAGCGCCTGTCGGCGGAACACGGCGCGATCACGCAGCAGGCCATGCAGGATCCGCTCACCAGCCTGCCCAACCGCCGGGCACTCGACGAGCGCCTGCGCGCCTTCGCCACCTCGACGTCCTCCGAGCCGCTCTCGGTGGCGCTGGTGGACCTCGACGGGTTCAAGGACGTCAACGACCAGCACTCGCACGCCGAGGGCGACGCGGTACTGCGCGTGGTGGCGAGCACGCTGCGCGACGCCCTCCGCGCCGACGACATCGTGGCGCGCTACGGCGGTGACGAGTTCGTGATCCTGCTTCCGAAGGCGTCGATGTCCGCGGCGACCCAGGCGCTGACGCGAGCGGTGAAGGCCGTGGCGTCGCTACCCCGGCACCTGTCCCACGGCGTCACGCTCTCGGTGGGCCAGGTGTGCCTGCGCGCGCAGGAGAGCGCCGAGGAGGTGTTGTCGCGCGCCGACGCCGCGATGTACCAGGCGAAGCGCCGGGGCGGCAACCAGATCGCGTCGAGCCCGGCGGGTGAGGACGGCTCGGTCGAACGTGGCGCCACCCACTCACAGGGGACCGACCCCACGGCGCAGGCAGGAGGCCACCCGTAGGATCGTGGGCCGTCGGACATCCCCTTCCATCCCCGAGGAGTGCCGTGACCGGCCCGCTGAGCACCGTCATTCTCGCCGCGGGTGAGGGCACCCGCATGAGGTCCAAGCTCCCGAAGGTCCTGCATCCGATCGCGGGGCGACCGCTGGTCGAACACGCGGTCCGCGCGGCGGCCGGACTCGACCCCGACCAGCTCGTCGTGGTGGTGGGGCACGGCAGGGAGGCGGTCCGCGACCACCTCGCCCACGTGGAGAACGTGCTGGGCCGCCCCGTCACGTGTGCCGTGCAGGAGAACCAGAAGGGCACCGGCCACGCCGTGTCGTGTGCGCTCGCCGCGTTGCCGTCGGCGGCGTCGGGCACCGTGCTGGTGACCTACGGCGACGTCCCGCTGCTGGACACCGACACGCTGTCGGCGCTGCTCACCGAACACCGCGAACGCGGCAACGCGGTCACGGTGCTGACCGCGGTCGTGGACGACCCCACCGGCTACGGGCGGATCGTGCGTGACGACGCGGGAGAGGTGACCGGCATCGTCGAGCACAAGGACGCCGACCCCGACCAGCGCGCGATCACCGAGATCAACTCGGGTGTCTACGCCTTCGACACGGCGGTACTCGTCGACGCGTTGTCACGGCTTTCGACGGACAACGCGCAGGGTGAGCTGTACCTGACCGACGTGCTCGGAATCGCACGCGGCGACGGCCGCGGCGTCGGCGCGCTCGAGGTGGGCGACCCGTGGCTCACCGAGGGCGTCAACGACCGGGTGCAGCTCTCGACGCTCGGCGCGGAGCTGAACCGGCGCATCGTGCGGCGCTGGCAGCGCGCCGGGGTCACGGTCGTCGATCCGGCCACCACGTGGCTCGACGCGGACGTCGAACTCGCCCCCGACGTGGTGTTGAGGCCGAACGTGCAGCTCCACGGCCGCACGACGGTCGGCGAGGGCGCGGAGGTGGGCCCCGACACGACGCTCACCGACGTCACCGTGGGACCCCGCGCCAGGGTCGTACGCACCCACGGCAGCGGCGCGCTCCTCGGGGAGGGCGC
This sequence comes from Saccharomonospora cyanea NA-134, assembly GCF_000244975.1. Classification (NCBI taxonomy): domain Bacteria; kingdom Bacillati; phylum Actinomycetota; class Actinomycetes; order Pseudonocardiales; family Pseudonocardiaceae; genus Saccharomonospora; species Saccharomonospora cyanea. The sequence goes on from NZ_CM001440.1 coordinate 4,511,635, forward strand.
GGAGGTGGGCCCGTTCGCCTACCTGCGGCCCGGGACGAAGCTCGGTGAGGGCGGCAAGATCGGCACGTTCGTCGAGACGAAGAAGGCCGAGATCGGCCGCGGCACCAAGGTGCCGCACCTCACCTACGTCGGCGACGCGACCATCGGCGAGTACAGCAACATCGGTGCGTCCAGTGTGTTCGTCAACTACGACGGGGTCGAAAAGCACCACACCGTGGTGGGCTCGTACGTCCGCACCGGCTCGGACACGATGTTCATCGCGCCGGTCACAGTGGGGGACGGCGCATACAGTGGTGCTGGGACGGTGATTCGTCGCAACGTTCCTCCGGGTGCGCTCGCCGTGTCGGGGGCACCACAACGCAACATCGAAGGCTGGGTGGTCAGGCGCAGGCCCGGCACACCCGCGGCGGAGGCAGCGGAGAAGGCGCTCGCCGCACAGCAGGAAACCGAAACCGACGGGAAGTCGCCAGAATGAGCCCGAAATCCGGCACGCCGAAGAAGAACCTCATGCTCTTCGCCGGCCGTTCGCACGTCGAACTCGCCGAAGAGGTCGCGAAGCACCTCAACGTGACGATCACCCCGCAGACGCTGCACAGTTTCGCCAACGGCGAGATCTACGTCCGCTTCCAGGAGTCCGTCCGCGGCACGGACGCGTTCGTCCTCCAGAGCTTCTCCCCGCCGATCAACGAGTGGATCATGGAACAGCTCATCATGGTGGACGCGCTCAAGCGCGGAAGCGCCAAGCGCATCACCGCGATCGTGCCGTTCTACCCGTACTCGCGGCAGGACAAGAAGCACAAGGGCCGCGAACCCATCTCGGCGCGGCTCGTCGCCGACCTGTTCAAGACGGCGGGCGCCGACCGCATCCTGACGGTGGACCTGCACACCGCGCAGATCCAGGGTTTCTTCGACGGCCCCGTCGACCACCTGCACGGGCAGAACGTGCTCGCGAAGTACATCAACGAGAACTACGGCCACGAGAACATCGCCGTCGTGTCGCCGGACTCGGGCCGCGTGCGGTTGGCGGAGAAGTGGGCACAGCAGCTCGGTGACCGGCCGATCGCGTTCATCCACAAGACTCGCGACCCCGACAAGCCCAACCAGGCCGTGGCCAACCGCGTCGTCGGTGACGTGAAGGGCAAGCTGTGCGTGCTGATCGACGACATGATCGACACCGGCGGCACGATCACCAAGGCCGCCGACGCGCTCAAGGAGGAGGGCGCGGCGGATGTCGTGATCGCCTCCACCCACGGCATCCTGTCCGACCCGGCCACCGAACGCCTCGCGAAGGCGCCGGTCAGGGAGGTCGTCGTCACCAACACGCTGCCGATCCCGGAGGAGAAGCGCTTCGCGAAGCTCACGGTGCTGTCGATCGCGCCGCTGCTCGCCCGCGCCATCCAGGAGGTCTTCGAGGACGGCTCCGTGACGAGCCTCTTCGACGGCAGCGCGTGAGCCGACCGACGTCCCGTCGCTTCCACCGAAGGCCACCGTCTCCCGGGCGGTGGCCTTCGGGCTTTTCCGCCCACCGTCGGTAACCGCCGGGTGCTGTGAACGGGTCGGATCGGTTGGCCTAGACTGTAGCGGTTGTCTCGGCGAGGTGGGTGCCGCGAGAGGTCGCCGGCGCCCGACGTGATCGACGCGGCGGCTTCGAGGGCCCTCGTGCGCGCACGTCGTGGACTCGCCGCCGGACAGCCGACAAGCAACGATCTCGATTCCACCACAAGGAGTGCATCCCCGTGTCCGAGGTACGTCTCACGGTCGAACCGCGCACCGAGTTCGGCAAGGGCGCCGCGCGCCGCACCCGTCGCGCAGGCAAGATTCCCGCGGTGCTCTACGGCCACGGCGTCGACCCGCGGCACCTGGCACTGCCTGCCATCGAGTTCGCCCGCGTGATCCGCGAGAACGGTCAGAACGCGGTCATCACGCTGGACGTCAAGGGCACCGACGGTGCGGACGCCACGCAGCTCGCGCTCACGAAGACCGTGACCTTCCATCCGCTGAAGAACTACATCGAGCACGTCGACCTCCTCGTCGTCCAGCGCGGCGAGAAGGTGACCGTCGACGTCCCGGTCGTCCTGACCGGCCAGTCGGCCCCCGGCACCCTGGTGACGCAGGAGCTGGACACCGTCCAGGTCGAGGCCGAGGCGACGCACCTGCCGGAGCAGCTGGAGGTGTCGATCGACGGCGCCGCGGCCGGTACGCAGATCGCCGCCTCGCAGGTTTCGCTGCCGCAGGGCTCGACGCTGGTGACCGACCCCGAGGCGCTCGTCGTCGTCGTGGCCGAGGCTCCGAGCGAGGCCGCCATGGAGGCCACGGTGGACGTCGAGGGCGCGGGCGTGGTCGAGGACAAGCCGGAGACCCCCGAGAACGCGTGAGTCTTCCCGCGAGGACATGACCGTGACCCACGATCTGCCAGGGGCCGGCGAGCAGGTGTTGCTCGTCGGCCTCGGCAATCCCGGACCGCGTTACGCGGGCAACCGGCACAACGTCGGCTTCCTCGTCCTGGACGAGCTCGCCGACCGCATCGGCGGCCGGTTCAAGGCACACAAGGGCGGCGCGGAGGTGTGCGAGGGCCGCCTCGCGGGACGCCGGGTCGTGCTGGCCAAGCCCCGGTCGTTCATGAACCTCTCGGGCGGTCCCGTCGCGGGTACGACGCGCTTCTTCAAGATCGGCCCCGAGGGCGTCGTGGTGATCCACGACGAGCTGGACCTGCCGTACGGATCGGTGCGGCTGAAGTTCGGCGGTGGCGCAGGGGGCCACAACGGGCTTCGCTCCATCACCAAATCCCTTGGCACGCAGGACTACTTCCGGGTCCGTTTCGGCATCGACCGCCCCCCGGGTCGCATGGACCCGGCCGACTACGTGCTCAAGGACTTCTCCACCACCGAGCGGCGCGAACTGGCGCTGAACATCGACCTCTGCGCCGACGCGGTCGAAACCCTGGTCGGCAAGGGGCTGACAGCCGCGCAGAACGCTTTCCACAGCCGCTGATCAAGAGTCCACACCGGACTTTCCGTCACCTGGCCGGGTGCTGACCGCCACCCGGGAGAGTCATACTCCGCCCCGACAGGTTTCCGGGACCACTCCTCGTGGCTAGGTCGTTGCGCACAGCGACGACGTTCGAGCCCGAGAGAAGGTCCCATGTCGTTCACCGCAGACGACGTCAACGCAATCCAGTTCGACAACGCGCCGTTCGGTCGCCGCGGCTACGCCAAGGCGGAGGTCGACGCCTTCCTCAGCCGCATCGCGAAGACGTTGGCGGGCCGGGACGACCTCACCGCCGCCGAGGTCCACCACGTCCAGTTCGGACGACCGCTGCTGGGACGCCGCGGATACGACGAACAACAGGTGGACGAGTTCCTCGACGCAGTGGAACGGCAACTCGCCGCGTTCCGAGGTCCGCGGCGGGCGGTCGTCACGGCGAAGGTCCACGAACACTGATGGACATCACCGCCGAGGACGTCGACAAGGCTTGGTTCCCGCCCGCGCCGTGGGGCACCCGCGGTTACAACCGCATGCAGGTCGACGCCTTCCTCAGCCGCGTCGCGGCCACACTGGAGGGTCGCGACACCGTGACGGCGGCGGACGTGCACAAGGTCGCGTTCACGCTGTGCCCGTTCGCCCGCCGGACGGTCGGCTACGACCCCGCCGCGGTGGACTCGTTCCTGCGGCTGGTGGAGGCGGCGCTCGCGGCGCGGGAATCCGCCGCGATGTCGACGCCCTACCTCGCACCCGCCCTCGACCACAGCCACGCCCGCGTGCCGCTGTGGCGCAAGTTGGTCTGAGACGGTCAGGCCCGGGAGTCGATGAGTTCCCGGTACTGCGTCGCGGTGGCCGCGCGCTTCACCTTGCCCGACGGGGTCTTGGGGAGACTGCCCTTCGGCAGCACCACGACCGCGTAGGGACGAGCGTCCACGGCGTCGCGGACCCGCGCCGCGACCTCCTTCGCCAGCGCGTGCTCGGCATCGACGTCACCGGCCACAGTGGATTCGAGCACGACGGCGAACCGCTCCCGGCGCGTTCCCGCGTCGATGCGTACCGCCACGGCGTTGCCCGCTCTGACCCCGTCCACGGAACTCGCCGCGCGTTCGATGTCGGTGGGGTACACGTTGCGCCCGCCGAGGATGATGACGTCTTTCTTCCTGCCGCAGATGACGATCTGTCCGTCCACGAGGTACCCGACGTCACCGGTGGGAAACCAGCCGTCGGCGTCCCTCGTGTCGAGCGGACCGTCCACGGTGAGGTATCCCGGCGACACCGCTTCGCCGCGAAGCTGGATCTCCCCGACTTCGCGCTCCGCGCGCACCGCGCCAACCTCGCCGACGATCCGGGCCTCCAGACCGGGCAACGGACGGCCGAGCACGGCGAACTGCCGAACCTCGTCGGTGCCGCGCCGAGGATCGCCCTCCGGAACGGCCACCGCACGGTCGTCGTCCTCCAGCGGCCGCGCCTCGATGACGTCCACGGTGAGGCCGGTGAACAGCGGGGCGAACGACACCGCGAGCGTGGCCTCGGCGAGGCCGTACGCCGGGAACACGCATTCGGCCGGCATGCCGAACCGCTTGCCCGCGTCGGTGAACGTGCGAACGGCGGTGGGGTCGATCGGCTCGGCGCCGTTGAGAGCGATACGCAGGCTCGACAGGTCGTACGCGTTGTCGTCGTCGACCTTGGCTAGCCTGCGGCCCACGATGGCGTACGCGAAGTTCGGCGCTGCCGTGGTGGTCCCGCGGTACTTGCTGATCAGTTCCGGCCACACGAGCGGACCGCTGAGGAAGTCGACCGGAGTGATCTTGACGAGCTCCACGCCGAACGTCATGGGCACGGTCAGGAAGCCGACCATGCCCATGTCGTGGAACAACGGGAGCCACGACACCATGACGTCGGTGTCGAAGTCGAACTCCGCACGCTGCACCATCGCGGTGACGTTGGAGAACAGGTTGCCGTGCGTGATCTTCACGGCCTTCGGGTCCGCTGTGGACCCACTGGTGAGCTGCAGGAGCGCCAGCGCGTCCTCTCCCGTCGGGACGGGTTCGGCCAGTGGCTCGGCTTCGAGCAGAGCACCGATCGAGCGGTAGGCGATGCCGTGTTCGTCGAGAACCGGCGCGAGGCCGTCGAACGGCTCGCCGAGCGCGACGAGGGACGAACCGATCATCCGCAACACCCGGAGCGTGTCCTCGGCCCACCTCGCGAGGTCGGTGCGCGCGGTGGGCTGGTGCAGCATCGTGACGCTGCCGCCCGCGAGCCACACACCCTGCACCGTCGGCGCGATGAGCTCGGGAGAGCCGGCCAGCACCGCGACCGCACCACCGGGTTCGAGCCCAGCCTCGACGAGGCCTCCGGCGACGCGGCGAGCACGCTGGTGCACCTCGAACCACGTTCTCCGAACGGGCTCCCGGGGTTCCCCGGTGACCATCCCCCGCTCCCGGCCACCCGCGTGCGCGGTGGTGACCATCGTCTCCACGAACCGACTCATGAGTAAACTTTAACCTCGCCCGGTTTCACTCCAGCGCCTCGGATGTCTCCAGCCACCGCTGTTCGAGGTCTTCCTTCTCCGCCAGCACGGCCTTGAGCTCGCTGTTCAGCTCCATCAGCCGGTCGGGCTCGGTCGCGGCCGCGGCCAGCGCCTCGTGCAGTCGCGCTTCCCGCGCCTGCACGGCGTCCAGTTTTCGTTCCAGTTTGGCCAGTTCCTTCGTCGCGGCACGCCACTCGGCCGCGCTCAGTCGCGGCTCCGCGCCGGGCTCCGGTTCGGCCTTCGCCGACTGCCCGGTGCCGCGAGCATCGCGCTTACGTGCGCGCTCGGCCCTGGTTTCCAGGTACTCGTCGATCCCTCCGGGCAGGTGGGTGATGCGACCGTCGCCGAAGAGCGCCACGACGCTGTCGCACACACGCTCGACGAGGTAACGGTCGTGCGACACCACCACGAGCGTGCCCGGCCACGAGTCGAGCAGGTCCTCCAACTGCTGGAGGGTGTCGATGTCGAGGTCGTTGGTGGGCTCGTCGAGCAGTAGCACGTTGGGCTCGGCCATGAGCAGCCGCACGAGCTGCAACCGGCGTCGCTCGCCACCGGACAGGTCCTCGACGGGCGTCCACTGCCGGGCACGGCCGAACCCGAGACGCTCGGCGAGCTGGGAGGCGGACAGTTCGTACTTGCCCAGCGTGACCCGGGAGGCGACCTTCTCGACGGCTTCGAGGACTCTCAGGTCCCCGGGCAGGTCGTCGAGTTCCTGCTTCAGGTGGGCCAGGTGCACCGTCTTGCCCTCGATCCGCCTGCCCGTCTCCGGTCCGGTCTCCCCCGCCAGCAACCGCAGCAGCGTGGTCTTGCCCGACCCGTTCACTCCGACGATGCCGATCCGGTCTCCGGGGCCGATGCGCCAGGTGACGTCGTCGAGCAACGTGCGCTCGCCCGTCGAGAGCGTGACGTCCTCCAGCTCCAGCACGGTCTTGCCCAGTCGACGTTTGGCGAACGTCAACAGCTCCACCGAGTCCCTCGGCTCGGGCACGCCGGAGATCAGGGCCTCGGCGGCCTCGACGCGGTACCGCGGCTTGGACGTGCGGGCCTTCGCGCCGCGTTGCAGCCACGCGAGTTCCTTGCGGGCGAGGTTACGGCGCTTCTCCTCCGCGGCCGCGGAGAGTCGAGCCCGCTCGGCGCGAGCGAACACCCAGTCCGCGTACCCGCCCTCGTACTGCTCCACCTTCCCGCCGGTGACCTCCCACGTCCGCCCGCACACGGTGTCGAGGAACCAGCGGTCGTGGGTGACGACGACGAGCGCGGTCCTGCGCGCCAGCAGGTGGTCGGCCAGCCACCGCACACCCTCGACGTCGAGGTGGTTGGTGGGCTCGTCGAGCACCACGAGGTCGAGTTCGGCCACGAGCGCGGCGGCCAGTGCGACCCTGCGGCGTTCCCCACCGGACAGCGTGTCCGTGGGCGTGTCGAGGCCGATGGCGGAGATGCCGAGCCCGTCCACGATCGAGCGAACCCGAGCGTCGGAGGCCCACTCGTGCTCGGCGGCGTAGTCGGCCAGCACCACACCACCGACCGTGCTGCCCTCGGCCAGCTCGGTGCGTTGGGTCACGACCCGCATACGCAGGTCACGGGTGTGGCTCACCCGGCCCGAGTCGGGCGGGGTGAGTCCGGCCAGCACTTCCAACAGGGTGGTCTTGCCGCCGCCGTTGAGTCCGACGACGCCGATCCGCTCCCCCTCCCCGACGCCGAGGGACACGGCGTCGAGCAGCATCCGCTCGCCGTAGGACTTGCTGACCGACTCGAGGTTGACCAGGTTGGCCATCCGCCTGTTACGTCCTTCCGTCGTTTCGCGTCACTCGTCGCACACGCGGGCGCCCGGCACGGGTCCGTGTGCCACGCGCACCGTGCGGCACACTCCCGCGCCCGCGAGTTCGGCGGCCACCTTGAGTGCCGAGTCGCCGTCGGAGCACAGGAACGCGCACGTCGGGCCGGACCCGGAGACCACGCCGGCGAGCGCGCCCGCGCTCACCCCGGCACGCAACGTGCGGCGCAGACCCGGCCGCAGTGACACGGCCGCCGCCTGGAGGTCATTGCCGAGCAGCAGGGCGAGGCGGCGTGGATCGCCGGAGGCCAGCGCCTCCAGCAACGCCTCCGGTGAGCCGACCCTCGGCGGGTCGCCTGCCTGGCGGAGGCGGTCGAGCTCCCCGTACACCTTCGGGGTCGACAGCCCTCGCTGGTCGAACGCGAGCACCCAGTGGAAGGTGTGCCGCGACAGCACCGGCACGAGCTGCTCACCCCGACCGGTGCCCAGGGCCGTGCCGCCGTACAGGGCGAACGGTACGTCACTGCCGAGCGTCGCGGCCACCTCCGCCAGCTCGTCGCGGTGCAGGTCGAGGTTCCACAGCGTGGAGCACGCGAGCAGCGCGGCGGCGGCGTCGGCGCTGCCGCCCGCCATGCCTCCGGCCACGGGGATACCCTTGCGGATCACCACGCGTACCCGGTTGGCCTCGTCCGGTTTGCCGACGTGTTCGGCCAGCGCGCGGACCGCGCGCACAGCCAGGTTGCCGTCGTCGGTGGGCACCAGCCTGGCCCCCTCGCCGGAGACCTCGATCCCGGCCTCGGGGCTCGCGAACACCGTGACCTCGTCGGTCAGCGACAACGCGTGGAACACGGTCGTGAGATCGTGGTAGCCGTCGTCGCGCAGATCACCGACCGACAGATGCAGGTTGATCTTCGACGGCACTCGCACGGTCACGGGCGGCGGTACGACGGCAAGCACGCCCACCAGCCTACTTGGCCGCCCGGAACCGCTGGTTCAGGCGGCGACGTCGCGCAGGCCGTACATCGGCGTACTCACGTGCGCGCCGCGTTCGGCGATCCACGCCAGTGCGGCGTCGGCCCGCTGGCCCTCCACGCCGAGGCGGAAGCGAGCCACCGGAGTGTCACCGAGCCGGGTCAGGCCGCCACCGATGGTGGTGAAGTCGACTTCGAAGCGGGCAGCGGCCTCGGGCAGCAGGGCTCCCACGGCGGCGAAACCGACGAGGACGACGTCCACGGCGCGGTCGTAGGCGGACAGGTGTGTCCTCGGGGTGTCGACCCGGGGCAGCAGGGCCTCCGCGATCGGGCTTCCGGGCTTGCCGAGGAGGCTCAGCAGCGTGCCGGACTCGACGACCCTGCCCCGGTCGAGCAGCGCGACCTCGTCGCAGACCCGGCGGGCGATGTCGGCGTCCCGGGAGGTGACGATGACGGTGGCGCCCAGTTCGGCCCTGGCCCGGTCGAGGACGGACAACACCGCGGCGGACTCCTCGCCACCGACACCGTGGGTGGGGTCGTCGGCCAGCAACACCGACGGCGCCGTGGCCAGTGCCCGTGCGAGGGCCACGCGACGCTGCTGCCCCGCGGTGAGTTCCGACGGCAGCCGTGCGCCCGCCCGCGAGAGCCCGATGACGTCGAGCAACGTTCCGACCCGGCTGCGCCTGCGGTCGGGGTCCACGCCCATCCGCTCCAGCGGGGCGGCGATGTTGCCCGCGACGGTGCGCTCCGGCCGCAACGCGGGGTCCACCACCGCGACCTGCCGTTGCGCGCCCCACAGCTTGCGGCCCGCGAGCCTGCTGGTGTCCATGCCGTCGTAGCGCACCGTGCCCCTGTCGGGCCGCTCCCGCAGCGCGACGCAGCGTGCCAGCGTCGTCTTACCGGCCTGCGCCGGTCCGACGATGCCGAAGAGTGAACCCGCGTTCACTGTGAGGTTGACATCGCGCAGCGCGACCACGGGGGAGTCGGCGGAGGTGAACGACTTACTGACGTTCTCGACGGTGATCACCAAAGCTCCAGGCAGCTCGAAAACGGGCGTCCAGCACAGGACGTCCGAAAGTAGGCAGACGGCTAAGAACCGACGTTGGTCGAAAGGAAGGGCGCTCAGCGGGAAACGGTGTGGCTACAACAAGCACACACCGTGCGACGGCCTTGATCGACGACTCGACGCTGCGTCAGGAGCGGCGTGCGGTACACAGGTCCTCCATCGGTCCTGGCGGTAGCACCTTCCCCATCGGGGCGGTTGCTGCGACGTCTCGGAGCCAGGTCTCTCGGTCGCTCGGGATGGATGCCCCCACAGTACATCGAACCCACCACGCGGTTGGCAAGCGTGGCTGGGCGAGATCACACTCTCGCCGCAACCCGGGCGAGTTCGGCGAACATCTCGACCGTGAGTCGTTCACCTCGGGTGGCGGGATCGATGCCCGCGCGAGTGAGAATCTCGGCGGCACGGTCGGCCGACCCCGCCCACGAGGCCAGGGCGGCACGCAGGGTCTTGCGGCGTTGCGCGAAGGCGGTGTCGACGAGCTCGAACACGGTGTCGCGCTCGACGTCCTCGGGTGGACTCGACCGCTCGAACGCGACCAGCGACGAGTCGACGTTCGGCACCGGCCAGAACACCGACCGGGACACCGCCGCGACCTTGCGCGCCCGCCCGTACCACGCGAGTTTCACGCTGGGGACGCCGTAGACGCGGCTGCCGGGTGACGCGGCCATGCGATCGGCCACCTCGGTCTGGACCATGACGAGCGCGTGGCGCAGCGACGGCAGCTCGGCGAGCAGGTGCAGCACGACGGGCACGGCCACGTTGTACGGCAGGTTCGCCACCAGCGCCGCGGGCGCGGTGGGCAACTCGTCCGCGCGCAGCCGCAGGGCGTCGCGTTCGAGCACGGTGAGCCGCGCGGCACCGTCGGGCGCGTGCTCGGCGACGGTGGTGGGCAGTCTCGCGGCCAGCACGGGATCGATCTCCACCGCCAGCACACGGGCACCGGCGTCCAACAACCCGAGAGTCAGGGAACCGAGGCCGGGGCCGACCTCGAGCACCGGGTCCCCCGGCGCCACGTCGGCGAGGTGCACGATGCGACGCACGGTGTTGGCGTCGTGCACGAAGTTCTGGCCCAGCTTCTTCGTCGGCCGCAGCCCCAGCGCCGAGGCCAACCGGCGGATCTCGGCGGCTCCCAGCAGGCCCGGTGTGTCGCTCACCGGGCCAGCCTAAAGTCCTCGCCGGACAGCGGGTCCGCGGGCTCTACTGCGGCAGCCCGAGCTGTGAGGAGCAGTGCGGCCAGGCACCGTAGCCGCCACGGGAGTCCCGCAGCTTGGTGGCGATCGCGATCTGCTGCTCGCGCGTGGCCTGGTGTGGGTACGCCGCGTACTGGGTGCCGCCGTAGGCGTCCCAGGTCTGCTTGTTGAACTGGAGGCCGCCGTAGTAGCCGTTGCCGGTGTTGATGGACCAGTTCCCGGTCGACTCGCACTGCGCGAGCGCGTCCCAGACGGCCCCGTCGCTGATGGGCGGGACGTCCGGCTCCTTGGTCCCTACCCGGACGATCTTCTTCTCGGCCTTCTTGACGACCTCGACCGACAGCTCCTCGCTGTCGATCACCTTGCCGTTCTTCTTCGTCACGCGGTAGGTGACGAGCTTCTCGCCCGCCTTGCCCTCGTCCTCGACGACCTCCTTGCCCTTCTCCAGGGTGTCGTCGTAGATGGTCTCGACCTCGGGCTCGATGACCTCGGTCTTCTTCACCACCGACACGCCGGTGCGGCTGACGTGCACCTCGGCGCCGTCGGTGAGCTTGAACTCCGCGCCCTCTTCGATCTTGTCCTGCTTGCCGAGGCCGAGGTTCAGCTCGGCGAGCAGCTCCTCCGCGGTGACGGCGTTGGTGGTGACCTCACGGGGCTTCTCGCCACCGTCGTAGAGGGTCACGGTCTTCTCGGTCTTGACCTCCAGGCGCATGCCGTCGAGCGGCACCTCACCCGACAGCGGCGCGGAGAACCAGGTGCCGCCGGTGTTCAGGTGGTCCAGCCCGAGCTGGCTCAGCGCCTCGCGCACCGTGGTGGCCCGGACCCAGGACTCGCGGGACTCACCGTCGACCACGAGGGTGAGCTGACGGCCGCGTTCGAGCTTGATGACCCCGCCGTCACCGACCGGCGCCTGCGGGGAGGGCGAGAGGGCGTCGTGCGCGCCGACGCTGATCCCGGCGTCCTCCAACACCTCGCCGACGGTGTCGCCGTAGCTGCGGATGGTCTGCTTCTCGCCGTCGACGTCGACCGTGACGCTCTTGTTCATCGCGAGCGCCGCGGCACCACCGCCGGTGAGGGTGATCATGACCGCGAGGACGGTGCCCCGCAGGAAGCGCTTCTTCCACGTCTTGACGGCGCCGACGAAACCGTCCTCGGCGTCCGGCTCGGCCGGCTCCTGAGGTTCGTCCGCCTTCTCCGTCGGCAACACGATCGGCGGAAGCATCGTGGTCTCGGCGTTGATGAGCCTGATGAGCTCGTCGACGTCGACGCCCGCTTCCGCCATGAGGGTCTCGGCGTCGGGACCGAGAGCGGTCAGCACGTCGTGGGGTGTGACTTCCGGCTCGGGCGAGAAGTCGAGGTTCTCGGCTTCGCTCGGCCAGTCGAGCAGGGCCGTGGAGGCAGCCGTATGCCCGTCTCTATCAGTCACAGGGTCGATCCCTTCACGTAAGTACACCGACTCCCGCAGTCAGCGCCGCCCTATCGCGCCCCGCAGGACGCTCTCCCCGACGTACACCGACGTGACTGTGGGCCAGGCGGGTGGCGGTCCGTGGGTCCCATCGGATCACCACCCGACACGGTCACGGGACCATAACGAGTGCCGGGGGGTTGCGCAAATACCCCCGGGGCAACTAGTGATCTTCCTCACGGCACGCTCGGTGAACTCACAGGGCCGTTCGGGTGAGAGATCCGGAAGCCGAATACCCTCTCCGCGTTACGCCGCGCTGCCTCGGCCACGGCCTCCACAGGCTGGTCCCGCAGCTCGGCGAGCCCCGCCACCGTGTACGCCGCGCAGTAGGGCTCGTTGGGCCTGCCGCGGAACGGGTGCGGGGTGAGGAACGGGGCGTCGGTCTCGACCAGCAGCTGCTCGTCGGGCACCAGCCGGGCCGCCTCCCGCAGCGCGTGCGCGTTGCGAAACGTCACCGTGCCCGCGAACGACAGCACGTAGCCCGCGTCGACACACCGCCTCGCCACGTCGGCGTCCCCGGAGAAGCAGTGGAAGACCACCGTCTCCGGAGCGCCCTCGGCCTCCAGGATCGACAGCACGTCGTCGTGCGCCTCACGATCGTGGATCATGAGCGGCTTGCCCACGCGCTTGGCGAGGTCGATGTGCCAGCGGAACGCCTCCTGCTGGGCCTCCGGCGGCGAGTAGTCCCAGTAGTAGTCCAGGCCCGTCTCGCCCACGGCGACCACGTGCTCGGCCGCCGCGAGACGCTCCAGTTCGGCCCTCTGCTCGGCTGTGAAGTCCTTCGTGCGGGTCGGGTGCAGGGCGACGGCGCCGTGGAGCCGGTCGTCCCACGCCGACGCCTCGGCGACCCAACGCGCCGAGGCGAGGTCGTCGGCGACGGTGACGACGGCGGCGATCCCGGCCGCCGACGCCCGGTCGAGCGCCGCCCGCACCTGTTCGGGTGTCGTCGCGCCGCACGCGTCGAGGTGGGTGTGCGAGTCGACCGCCGGTACCGGAAGCCGCTCCGGTACCGGCGGCGGTTCCCGACGACTCATCCGTTCACCTGGATCGGGGCCCATTCCGGCCCCGTCTCGGCCAGCTTCGGGTCGATCTTGGCGAACAGCGGGGTCGGTTTGGCCAGCGGCCTGCCCACCTCGATCGGCCTGGATTCCCAGCGAGCCTGCTCGGCGTCGTAGCCGCCGGTCAGGATGGGGTTCACCCGGTCGGGCACGTCGAGGTCGGCGACCTCCTTCAGCTCCGGCTGCGCCGCCCACACCCCGGTGCCGCCCAGCGCCTCGTGCACCTTCTGCGCCGCGTGCGGCAGGAACGGCGTGAGCAGCGTGTTCGCGTCCGACACCACCTGCAGCGCCGTGTGCAGCACCGTGTCACGACGCTCCGGGTCGTCCTTCAGCTTCCACGGCTGCTGGTCGGACAGGTACTTGTTGGCCGCCGACACCACGCGCATGGCCTCCTGGGCGGCCTGCCGGAAGCGCGACCGGCTCAGGTGCGCGCCCACCGTGTCGAACGCCGCGCGGGCCTGCGCCTTGAGGTCCTCGTCGGCCTGGGTCGGGGTGTTCGGCCTCGGGACACCGCCGTTGTTCTTGTGCGCCATCGAGATCGAACGGTTGACGAGGTTGCCCCACTCGTTGGCGAGTTCGAAGTTGACGCGGCGGGTGAACTCGTCCCACGTGAAGTCGGTGTCCTGCGTCTCAGGTCCCGCGACGCTGATGAAGTACCGCAGCGTGTCGGGGCCGAACTCTCGCAGGAAGTCGTGCACGTAGATCACCGTGCCGCGCGAGGTGGAGAACTTCGAGCCGCTCATGGTGAGGAACTCGCTCGACACGATCTCGTCGGGCAGCCGCAGCGTCCCGTACGGGCCCGGTTCGCCGCCCTTGTCCCCCTCGCCGTTGTGGCCGAGCAGCAGCGCGGGCCAGATCTGGGCGTGGAACGTGATGTTGTCCTTGCCCATGAAGTAGTAGCTGCGGGCGTCGGGGTTGTTCCACCACTGCTGCCACGCGTTCGCGTCGCCGGTACGACGGGCCCACTCGACGCTCGCGGAGAAGTAGCCGATCACCGCGTCGAACCAGACGTAGAACCGCTTGAGCGGCTGGTCGCGCCAGCCGTCGAGAGGGATCCGCACGCCCCAGTCGAGGTCGCGGGTGATGGGCCGGGGCCGCATGTCGTCGACGAGGTTGCGGGTGAAGTTGAGGACGTTGGGCCGCCAGTCGGTCTTGGTGGACAGCCACTTGCCCAGCGTCTCGGTGAACGCGGGCAGGTCGAGGAACAGGTGTTCGGTCTCGACGAACTTCGGCTTCTCGCCGTTGATGCGCGAGCGCGGGTTGCGCAGCTCGGCGGCGTCGAGCTGGTTGCCGCAGTTGTCGCACTGGTCGCCGCGCGCGCCGTCGTAGCCGCAGATGGGACACGTGCCCTCGATGTAGCGGTCGGGCAGCGTGCGACCCGTCGACGGGCTGATGGCGCCCGTCGTGGTCTTGGGGATGACGTAGCCGTTGCGGTGCAGCGCGAGGAAGATCTGCTGCGTGACCTCGGCGTGGTTGCCGGTGCTGGTGCGCGTGAAGAGGTCGTAGGACAGCCCGAGGCCGCGCAGGTCCTCGGTGATCTGGCGGGTGTACTTGTCGGCGGCCTGCTGCGGGGTCAGCCCCTCCTTGTCGGCCTGCACCTGGATCGGCGTGCCGTGTTCGTCGGTACCCGACACCATGAGCACCCTGTTGCCGGCCATTCGCTGGTAGCGGGAGAAGACGTCGGACGGGACGCCGAAGCCGGACACGTGGCCGATGTGGCGGGGGCCGTTGGCATAGGGCCAGGCCACCGCGGTCAACACTGGGGTGCTCATACCTGGTTAGCCTACGGACCTCCTCCGGCGTTTCGTGCGCGAGGGACACGTGTGGAAGTGGAGGCGTCGCGACATGTCGGCTGTCCGGTTACTGGTGCTCGGCGTGGTGCGCATGCACGGTCGCGCGCACGGCTACGTCGTGCGCCGCGAGTTGTTGTCCTGGTCGGCCGACACGTGGGCCAACGTGCAGCCGGGGTCGATCTACCACGCGCTGAAGAAGATGAACTCGGAGAACCTCCTCGCCCGCGTGGACACCGGCGACGAGGGCCGGCCCGACAAGGTGACCTACGAGCTGACCGCGGACGGCGAGCGTTACTTCGACCAGCAACTGGCGAAGATGCTGGCCGAGGTCCGCCGGGATCCCAGCGCCAACTACGCGTTCGCCGCGGCGGTGGCGTTCCTTCCGACCCTGACCAGGGACCGCGCGATCAGCCTTCTGGAGTACCGCCTCACCCAGCTCACGGGCGGGCTCGCGAACCTCGACGTCGCTCTCGACCATGGCACCGACTGGGGGCAACCCCAGCACGTCAGCGCCCTCTACCGGCTCTGGCGCGCACACGTGGAGACCGACATCGGGTGGACGGAGGACCTGTTGAGCCGTCTCCGAGCGGGCGAGTACGTGATGGCCGACGACGCGGGTCACTCGTTCGGAAGTCCCGACCCACCGAAGTAATCAAATTTGACTAATGTCAGGTCCTGCGAGAGAGTACCCGCGTCCACGGGTAGTCAAATTTGACTACGGAAGGGGTACGCATGATCAAGGCACGCGGCCTTGCCCGGCGGTTCTCCGCCAGGGGCCGCACGGTCGACGCCGTCCGGGGCGTCGACATCGACGTCGACCAGGGGGAACTCGTCGGCTTCCTCGGCCCCAACGGAGCCGGGAAGACGACCACACTGCGCATGCTCACCACGCTGCTGCGCCCGACGGCGGGCGAGGCCGAGGTGGCGGGATGCGACCTGCTGCGAGACCCGCTCGGAGTGCGCAAGCGCATCGGCTACGTCGCCCAAGGCGGAGGCACACTGCCCGAGTGCAGGGTGAACGAGGAGCTCGAACTGCAGGGCAGGCTGTACGGGCTGTCGAAGGCCGACACCGCCCGCCGCGCCGCCGCGCTGGCCGAGCAGCTCGACCTGTCCGGTCTGGACGGCCGGCTCACCAAGACGCTGTCAGGGGGACAGCGACGCAGGCTGGACATCGCACTCGGGCTCATCCACAACCCCCCGCTGGTCTTTCTCGACGAGCCCACCACCGGGCTCGACCCGCAGAGCCGGGCGAACCTGTGGGACCACATCGACCACCTGCACGCCGAGCAGGGCGTGACGGTGTTCCTCACGACCCACTACCTCGACGAGGCGGACGCCCTGTGCGACCGCATCCTCGTCATCGACGGAGGCCGGATCGTCGCCGAGGGCACTCCCGACGAGCTCAAGGCCCGCGTCTCGGGCGACCGGGTGGAGATCGGCTTCGACCACACCGGCGAGCAGGCCGCCGAGGCCGCGTCGCTGGTCGGCAAGATCGACGGCGCGCACGAGGTGAGCGTGACCGGCGACCTCGTGCGGTTCCGGGTGCCGCGCGGGGACGTGGTGCTGCCCGAACTGCTGCGCGCGTTCGACGCCCGGGGCGTGGCGATGACCTCCATGCAGGTACAGCGGCCCACGCTCGACGACGTGTTCCTCACCATGACGGGCCGCAGCCTGCGCGAGGCCCACACAGCCCCGCCCGGCCCCGAGGAGGTCTCCGATGTGGCGTGACACCTGGCTGATCTTCCGCAGGGACTTCGCCCTGTCCGTGCGCAACCCGGCCTGGCTGATCATCCAGATCATGCAGCCGGTGCTGTACCTGGTGCTGTTCGGCCCACTGATGGAGAAGGTCGTCGCCAACACGCCGGGCTTCCCGCCCGGTGACGTCTGGACCATCTTCACCCCCGCGCTGATCGTGATGATCGCGTTGTTCGGTACCTCGTTCGTCGGGTTCGGGCTGCTCGCCGAGTACCGCAGCGGCGTCGTCGAGCGACTGCGGGTGACTCCGGTGAGCAGGGTCGCCCTGCTGCTGGGGAAGGTGCTGAACAACGTGCTCCAGGCACTGGTCCAGGCACTCATCCTCATCACTCTGGCGGTGGTCGTGTTCGGCCTGCGCGCCCCGGTCGGCGGCATCCTGCTCAGCCTGGTGATCGCGGCCCTGCTCGCCGTCACGATGGCGTCGTCGTCGTACGCGCTGGCGATGACGCTGAAGAGTGAGGAGGCGTTCCCGGCTCTGCTGAACGCCGTTCTGCTTCCCGTGCTGCTGTTGTCCGGCATCCTGCTGCCCATCACCGCGGGCCTCGCACCGGGCTGGCTGTACACACTGTCGCGCATCAACCCGTTCAGCCACATCGTCGAGGCCGAGCGCGCCGGTTTCCGGGGCGACTTCACGACGGACGGCCTGCTCACCGGCAGCCTGGTGCTGGCGGTGCTGACCGTACTCGCCGTGTGGTGGGGCGCGAGCACCTTCCGCAGGGAGAACGCGTGAGCCGGCTCCCGGCGTGGTGGACGGCGAGAAGCTCCCGCCGCGACTAGCCTGCCGCCATGACCAGGCACGGGACGCGGGGCGAGGCGTGGGGGATCAGCCTCGCCCCGCACGCGCCGTGCCCCGACTGGCGGGCGCTGGGAGCGAGCCGCGCGGTGACGTTCGCGTCGGTCAGCATCACGGACAACTCGAACTGGGTGGACCGGGACGCGGCCGCACGGCTGACCGAAGCTCTGCACGCCGGCGTCCACGCCGGTATCCGGCATCTCGGCCGCCCCGGCGCCCCGCAGGACCAGGCACGGCACGTCGTGCGCGTCGGCAAACCCCTCGGCGCGTTCACCCCGGGCACGCTCGCGCCCACCCTGGACGCCCGAGCCGAGGGAGTCGACGACCGGTTCGTCCGCACGTGGATCAGAACGTTGCGGCAGGAGGCCGTGATCCGGCGCGTGCTCGTGTACGCCGAGGCGGCCCAGTGGTTGCACCGCTTCCGTCCCGACAGGTGGGCCGACGACGACGTCGTGCTGTGGTCGGCGTGGCACAACGGCGTCCCGGGCCGCGCCGGGTGGTTCCACCCCCGCCTCGGGCTACACGAACACACCGGAGAAGGCGGCATCGGCAGGCATGCGCTGGTCTACCCGTTCACCCTCGCCGACGTGCTCGTGTAGAGATCGAGCGGATCAGTCGAGCACCAGCCGGGTCCGGGTGAGGTAGACGTTGTACGGACCCCACTGCGACACCAGGTAGTACAGGTCCGGGCCGTCGAGCGACCACGGGTGCAGGTAGCCGCCGTAGACGGCCGGGTGCTCGCCGCCCGAGACCACCACCTCACCCGGTGTCCACGGGCCGGTGAGCCGCTCCGCCGAGCGGAGCACGATGCCACGGCGCGCCTCGTCGAGGTGCATGAGCAGCCACCGGCCGAGCGTTCGGTGGAAACCCAGCGACATCTCCCCCACCGGGCCCTCCACCACCGCGGCCGCCGCCCGGGCCCGCCTGCTCCAACCCGATCCCGTCCAGTACTCGAACGCGCGCGTGTCGGGCAGCGCGGCCACGTCCGCCCTGGCGAGGTAGGCGTCGCCGTATCGGCCGTTGGTGGTGCCCAGCAGGTACACGCGCCCCTCCGCGAACGCGAACGCGCCGAGCTGGAACCGGTTGTCGCCCCACCGGTTCGGCCAGCGGGCGCCACGTGGCTTCTCCCACGTCCTCCCATCGTCACGGGACACGGCGATGCCGGCGTGGTTCGTCCGCCACACGCCCGGCCGGATCCACTCGCGCACCGACATGTAGTGCAGGTAATGCGCACCGTCCACGGCGATTCCGCTGTTCGGGATCACCGTGACCTCGCGACCCCCGCCCGAGGGCAGCACCTGTGCCGCGCTGCCGTCGGGCCGCGCCACCACGCCGTCGAGTCGCAGCCCCGCGTCGAGGTCCCGGTTGGTGGAGTAGGCCAGCACGTTGCGGCGCCAGTCGGCGTGCTCCGGCCCGGGACCGCTGCCGCCCCAACCGCGGCCGTAGGTGTCACCGAACGCCACCAGGACCCGACCGTCGCCGCCGTCCCAGAGAACACCGAGGTCGGTGGCGTGGATGCCGAACCGCTCGTCGGTGCGGCTCGGCGAGCCCGCGCCGGTGACAGGGCCGATCCGCGTCGTCTCGCTCGCCCGCACCACACCCTCGACGTAGCCGGGAACGTCGCTGGGGAAACGTTCACCCGGCGGCGGCGCCACGGTCGGTCGTCACCCCGCGAACCGCAGCCCCACCACACCACCGATGATCATGGCCAGGCACAGCAGCCTCACCACACTCGCGGGTTCCTCCAGCGCCACCATGCCGTACACGGCGGTGCCGACCGCGCCGATTCCCACCCACACCGCGTACCCCGTACCGACCGGGATGGTCCGCAGCGCGTACGCCAGTCCGGCCATGCTCGCCGCCAGTGCCACCAGGAACAACAACGACGGCCACAGCCGCGAGAACCCGCGCGACGCCTCCAGCGCGGCGGCCCACACGGTCTCCAGCACACCGGAGACGACGAGAACGACCCACGCCACGGCTCAACCCCGCTCCCTCAACACGGCGTCGTAGAGTTCCTTCCTCGACATCCCGGCCGCCTGCGCCACCTCGCTCGCCGCCGACTTCAGCCGCTCGCCAGCCTCCACACGTGACCGCACCTCCGCGACCAGGTCCCCGAGATCGACCGCCCTCGGCGCGGCGCCCTCCAGCACCACCGTGATCTCGCCGCGCACGCCGTCGGCCGCCCACTCGGCGAGCTCACCGAGTCCACCACGCCGTACTTCCTCGTACGTCTTCGTCAACTCCCGGCACACGACGGCCCTGCGGTCGGCGCCGAGCGTGTCGGCGGCCTCCGCCAACGTCGCGGCCAACCGGTGCGGCGACTCGAAGAACACCACCGTGCGTGGCTGGTTCGCCAGCTCGCGCAACCAACGCGCCCGCTCCCCCGCCTTGCGAGGCACGAAACCGTCGAAGCAGAAGCGGTCCGGTGGCAGCCCCGACACCGCCAGCGCCGTCGTCACCGCGGAGGGACCCGGCACGCAGGTCACCCGCACGCCGTCGGCCACACACGCCGCGACGAGCCGGTAACCGGGGTCGGACACGCTCGGCATCCCGGCGTCGGTGACGAGCACCACCGTCAACCCACCACGCAGCGCCTCCAGCAACTTCGGCAGCCGCGCGGACTCGACGTCCTCGTAGAAACTCACGACCCGACCCCGGGGCGTCACTCCGAGCGCGGTCGCGAGAGCCCTGAACCGCCGGGTGTCCTCGGCCGCCACCACGTCCGCCTCGGCCAGCACCTCGGCCAACCGGGGAGAGGCGTCACGGGAATCACCGAGCGGAGTCGCGGCCAGGATGAGAGTCACACCGCCAGAGGCTAGCCCGTAGGATCGAGCCCCGTGACCGCACTCCTCACCCGTTCGTCGGCGGGCGGCGTGGGCCGAGCGCCACAGATCCTTGAGCCCCCGAGTGACCGCGAAGCCACCCTCCTCGGCAGGCCGATGCCCGGCGACCGGATCCGCGCGCTGATCGTCACGGTCGTGCTGACCGCGATCGGCGCGTTCGTGCGGCTTGTCGATCTCGGAGTGCCCACCGACAAGGGCACCCCGGTGTTCGACGAGAAACACTACGTGCCGCAGGCGTGGCAGATGCTGCGCAACGGCGGGTACGAGGACAACTACGGCTACGAGTTGGTGGTGCACCCGCCGCTGGCGAAACAGCTCATCGCCGTCGGTGAGTGGCTTTTCGGGTACAACGGCTGGGGCTGGCGGTTCAGCGCGGCCGTGGCCGGGGCGTTGATCGTCCTGATCACCGTCCGCGTCGCGCGCAGGCTGACCCGCTCCACACTGCTCGGCGCGGTGGCCGGTGTCCTGGTGATCTGCGACGGGGTGCTGCACCTCCAGTCGCGGATGGGGATGCTCGACATCTTCATCGCGCTGTTCGTGCTCGGCGCGTTCGCCTGCCTGCTGTGCGACCGCGATCAGGTGCGCCGGCGGTTGGCGGTCGCCGTGCGCGAGGGCTGGGTCGACGCCTCGCCGTACGGGCCGAGGCTCGGCTTCCGCTGGTGGCGGTTCGGCACCGGAGTGCTGCTCGGGCTCGCCACGGCCGTGAAGTGGTCAGGCGCCTACTGGGTGATCGCGTTCGGTCTGCTGTGCCTGGCCTTCGACGTCGCCGCGCGCAAGGCGGCCGGCGTGCGCAGGCCGTGGGCCGGGACGCTCCGGCAGGACCTGCTCCCCGCCGTCTGGGGCATCGGCGTGATCTCCGTGCTGGTGTACCTGGGGAGCTGGTGGGCCTGGTTCGCCAGCGAGACCGCCACCGACCGGCACTACGTGGAGATCTCCGGCGCCGGCGGCGGGCCGTTCGCGTTCGTGCCGGACGCCCTGCGTTCGCTGTTCCTCTACACCGTGAACGTGCTGGACTTCCACAGCAACCTCACCACGCCCGAGGACGATCCCCACCCGTGGGAGTCGAAACCGTGGACGTGGCCGATGGGGCTGCGTCCGATGCTCTACTACTACGAGTCGGGTGAAAGCGTCACCGGCTGCGGCGAGTCGAAGTGCGTGAGCGCCACGATGCTCATCGGCACGCCCGCGATGTGGTGGCTCTCGCTCCCCGTGCTGGCATGGGGTCTCTGGCGGTCGGTTTTCCGTGGCGACTGGCGGTACGCGTCCGTGCTGGTGGGCTACTTCGCCGGCCTGCTGCCGTGGTTTCTCAACCTCGACCGGCAGATGTACTTCTTCTACGCCACCCCGCTCGCACCGTTCCTGGCTCTCGGACTCACGCTGGTGCTCGGGCAGATACTCGGCAGCGCCCGCAGCGGTTACGAACGGCGGGGCACCGGCCTGCTTCTGCTGTCGCTCTACGTGGGGCTGGTGGTCGCGAACTTCGTGTGGCTGTGGCCCATCCTGGTCGGGGACCCGATCACCTACGGCCGGTGGCAGGCGGAGCTGTGGTTGCCCTCGTGGCGGTGACCACCGGCCGGTTCGAAACCTGGAACGTCAAGCTCGTGGTGGCCGCTGCCGTGGTGGGCCCAGAACTCCGGGCCCACCAGTCGTCACTGCTGGCGCGGCACGAGCTTCGTGACAGGACCGTCGGGCGACGTACCCGCCCGTGACAACCAGCCCTCCACCTCGCGGTAGACGACGTTGAGAGTGGGCCGGTTGCGCGGCTGCGGGTCCAGCGAGGCGGCGAGCAACCGCCCGTGGACGCTCTGCCTCGGCAGGTGCGTGGGCGCCTCGGCTCGGGCGGCCGCCATGAGCGCCGCCATCGGGGTCTCCCTGGTACCGCGAGGAGGCTGGCCCGTCAGCGCGTAGCTGACGGTGGCCGCGAGCTGCCACGCGTCGGAAGCCGGGCTCGCGGGCGCGCCCGCCGCCGCCTCGGGTGCCACGTAGTCGGGGGTGCCGACCATCATGCCGGTGGCCGTCAACTTCGAGTCGCCCCTGCTGCGCGCGATCCCGAAGTCGATGAGGTGTGCCACGCCCTGCGGGTCGACGATGATGTTGGACGGCTTGATGTCGCGATGCAGCACCCCCTTGCTGTGCGCCGCCGCCAACGCGCTGGCCATGGTCGCCCACAACCGCCCCGCGGCCACGTCGTCCAGCGGGCCGCCGTTGTCGACGATCTCGGCGAGCGGCTGCCCCTCCAGGTACTCCATCACGAGGGCGAGCCCGTCGGGTTCCTCCACGAGGTCGTAGACGCGGACGCAGTTGGGGTGGCTGAGGGCCGCCAGCGCGCGAGCCTCGCGCTGCATGCGTTCCTCGGTGTCGGTGTCCGGCGCATGGGCGATCTTGAGCGCGACCGTGCGGCCGAGCTGCGTGTCCACGGCCTGCCACACGGTGCCGAACCCCCCGTGCCCCAGCCGGCGCACGCGCCGGAACCGGTTGCTTCCCTGCTGGGAGCTGCCGGGCGGGGTGGGCACCGGGCCGGGTACCGCCGCGAGTTCCGCGGGCGGTTCCGGCGCCGGGGCCACCGAGGTGGGCGCGTACTGCTTGGCAGGTGGAGGCGGTGGCGGTGGCGTCTCCGGCTCCCGGGTCTGGACGTGCACGGGTTGCTGCGGCGGCTCCTGCTTGGCGGGCGTCGAGTCGGGGCGGCGGTCGGAGTTCTCGATCGTCGACCAGCTCGGCGGCCCCACGATGGCCACCGGGATGACGCCGAGGACGGTGACGGGCAGGAACCCGAGCCACAGGTGCACGGCCGTGTTGGCCTCCACCCCGGCGCACACGAACACGAACACCACGAACGGCACCCACAGCAGCCTGCCCGGCCACTTCGGGCCCCGCCGCAGTGCGATGCGGCCCATCAGCATCACGGCCAGCAGGATCAGCACGGGCAGACCGACGAGGCCGATGAGGTCGAGGCCGTAGGAGAAGACACCGTCGGAGGGGTAGAACAACGTCTCGTAGACGTTCTGGCCGCCGCCCAGGTACTCGTCCTGCGGCCCGACGCCGTAGTCCTGCTGGAGCGCGGCGACCTCCGCCCCCGAGAGTCCGGCGCTGTCACCGCGGAAGTTCGCCCGGAACACGCTGGCCACACCCGTGGCGAGGAACCACGGGATCAGCAGCACGCCGACGACGCCGAGTACAGCCAGCGCGGCCAGGGCACCGCCGTGGTAGCGGTTGCCGGTGAACTTGCGCATCAACGCGACGGCCACGGCCGTTCCCACCGGGAACAACCCGATCAGCGCACCGGCCATGCTCGTCGCCCATGCCCAGTCTCCGGGCCAGAACCCCGGCTGGAACAGCTGATAGGCGAACGAGAGCAACGCGCTCGCGATCGATTCCACCCCTCGCTCCTTCGCCGCGTCGCCCGGCATAGTCCGAAGGCACAGTATGCCTGTCTTTCGCACCCGAGCTTACGGTGGGCGGGGCCCGCCCTTCGCAGTCGACCGTCACCGAGCGGTACCAGCCGCGTCCTCACCACCCGGTCGGGTGCCACGACGACCAGGCGATCCACGGCCACACCCTGGTGTGCCGCGCCCACCAGCCCTACCGTCGTCGCAGACGACCTCGACGCTCAAGGAGGAGCCGCATGGTGGGCACGGGCGCGTACCGAGAGCAGTACCGGCGCAGTCTGGAGGACCCGGAGGCGTTCTGGCTGGAGGCCGCGCGAGCCGTCGACTGGACACGCACCCCCACCATCGCACTCGACGAGACCCGGGCACCGCTGTACCGCTGGTTCCCCGACGGGGAACTCAACACGGCCGCCAACGCGCTCGACCGCCACGTCGACGCGGGCCGGGGCGAGCAGGACGCCCTCGTCTGGGACTCCCCCGTCACCGGGTCGAGCGCGCACTACAGCTACCGGCGCCTGCGCGACGAGGTGGCGACCCTCGCGGGCGCGCTGCGCTCGCTCGGCGTCGGCAAGGGCGATCGCGTGGTCGTCTACCTGCCGATGGTGCCCGAGGCGGTGGTGGCGATGCTGGCCTGCGCCAGGCTCGGAGCCGTGCACTCCGTGGTGTTCGGCGGGTTCGCGCCCAGGGAGCTGGCCGCGCGCATCTCCGACGCCGCGCCGAAGGTCGTCCTCACCGCCTCCTGCGGAATCGAGCCGTCCCGGATCGTGGAGTACGTGCCGATCGTGCGCGAGGCCCTGAACCTCGTCCACGACGACGGTGCGCGACGGCCGGACCACGTCGTGGTGCTCCAGCGCGACGCCGCGCGCGCCGACCTGCGGGACGGCGAGCTCGACTGGAACGACCTGGTGGCGTCGGCGCAGCCCGCCGCCCCGGTCCCGGTGGCCGCCACCGACCCGCTCTACGTGCTCTACACCTCCGGCACGACCGGGAGGCCGAAGGGCGTGGTGCGTGACAACGGCGGGCACGCGGTCGCGCTGGCCTGGTCGATGGCGGCCGTGTACGACATCGGCCCCGGTGACGTGTGGTGGACGGCCTCCGACGTGGGCTGGGTGGTCGGCCACTCGTACATCGTGTACGCGCCCCTGCTGGTGGGCGCCACCACCGTGCTGTACGAGGGCAAACCCGTCGGCACCCCCGACGCCGGTGCGTTCTGGCGTGTCGCGGCGGAACACGGCGTGAAGGCCCTGTTCACCGCACCCACCGCTCTGAGGGCCGTCAAACGCGTCGACCCCGAGGGAGCCGAGATCGCCCGCTACGACCTCGGGAAGCTCCGCACCCTGTTCCTCGCCGGTGAGCGGTTGGATCCGCAGACGTACCACTGGGCGAGCGAACGACTCGGAGTACCCGTGATCGATCACTGGTGGCAGACCGAGACGGGCTGGCCCATCGCGGCCAACCCCCGCGGGCTGGAAGCGATGCCCGTCAAACCCGGCTCGGCGACCGTGCCCATGCCGGGATGGGACGTCCGCGTGCTGAACCAGTCCGGGCAGGAGCAGGCCGCGGGCGTGGAGGGCGCGATCACCGTGAAGCTGCCGCTTCCGCCCGGTTCGCTGCCGACGCTGTGGGGCGACGACGACCGCTTCGTCGAGTCCTACCTGTCCCGGTACGAGGGCCACTACCTCACCGGCGACTCCGGCTACCTCGACGCCGACGGCTACCTGTTCGTCATGGGCCGCACGGACGACGTGATCAACGTGGCGGGGCACCGGCTGTCGACGGGGGCGATGGAGGCGGTGCTGGCCGCGCACCCGGCCGTGGCGGAGTGCGCGGTGATCGGTGTGCGAGACGCCCTCAAGGGCCAGGTGCCACGCGGCTTCGTGGTGCTCAAGGCGGGCGCCGACATCCCGGAGGAGCAGCTCAGGGACGAGCTCGTGGCGGCCGTCCGGGCGGAGATCGGGCCGGTGGCGGCGTTCCGGGACGTCGCCGTCGTCGACGCACTACCGAAGACACGGTCGGGGAAGATCCTGCGAGCCACGATGCGGGGCCTCGCCGACGGCCGGGACGTCGTGGTGCCGTCCACCATCGAGGACCCGGGTGTGCTCGACCGCCTGCGGAGCGCACTGCGACCGGCAACCTGAGGTCGTCGGAGCGCTCGCGGCGAGCGTGCGGACGGCGAGCGATGCGCCACCCCACTCACCCGATCGGTGGTTGTCTGGACCAATCATTGGTCTGAACCTGTAAGGCACCCCTCACTCATCGGAGGTGCTCGTGCGCAGACGCAGAACCAGGGCAGTCCTCACCGCCGCCGTGGCGTTCGCCGCCGCGCTCTCGGTGTCGACTGCGACGAACGCCACGGCGGACCCGGCCGTCACCGGCGCGGCCCCACCGGCGAAGTCGGCGCAGTCCTCGCTCACCGACATCATTCCGGCGCCGGTGGAGGTGGCACCCGACGGCGACGCGGACTACCGGCTCCGCCCGTGGACCCTCATCCGCACGGAACCGCACTCGGCCGAGGCCCGCGAGGTCGGCAGGCTCCTCGCCGACTCGCTGCGCCCCGCCACCGGCTACGCCCTGCCGGTGGTGCCCGCACACGGACGCGGTGGCGGCATCGCGCTCCTGATCGACGACGTGGGCGAGGAACTCGGCAGCGAAGGCTACCGGCTGGAAGTCACGAAACGCGGGGTCACGATCCGCGCCAACACGGCCGCCGGCCTGTTCGCGGGCACGCAGACGCTGCGGCAACTGCTGCCCGCCGACATCGAAGCGGACTCCCGGCGCAACGTGGCGTGGACGGTGCCCGGCGGCACCGTCGTCGACCACCCGCGGTTCGACTACCGGGGCGCGATGCTCGACATCGCCCGCCACTTCCACACGCCCGACGAAATCAAGTCCTACATCGACGAACTCGCCCGCTACAAGATCAACCACCTGCACCTGCACCTGACCGACGACCAGGGCTGGCGCATCGAGATCGAGAGCTGGCCGAAGCTCACCACCGTGGGCGGCGGACCCGGCACGGGCGTCGACGGTGTCGGCGGCGGGTTCCTCACCAAGGAGGAGTACAGCGACATCGTCGCCTACGCCGCCGAGCGCTACATCACCGTCGTCCCGGAGATCGACATGCCGGGCCACACCAACGCGGCGCTGTCGACGTACGCGGAGCTGAACTGTGACGGCATCGCGCCTCCGCCGCGCACCGACATAGCCGTGGGATACAGCTCGCTGTGCATCGACAAGGAACTCACGTACGAGTTCGTGGAGGACGTCATCCGGGAGGTCTCGGAGCTGACCCCCGGTCCGTACCTGCACATCGGCGGTGACGAGGCACACGTGACCCCGCCCGAGGACTACCGCGTGTTCATGCAGCGCGTGGTGCCGCTCGTGGAGAAGTACGGCAAGCGGCCTTTCGGGTGGAACGAGATCGTACGGGCCGAGCCCACCACCGACACGGTGGCCCAGTACTGGGGCACCACCACGAACCACGCCGACCTCGCCGACGCGGTGGCCCGAGGCCATCAGGTGATCATGTCGCCGGCCAACAAGGTGTACCTGGACATGAAGTACGACGAGGACACGACGCTCGGCCTGTCCTGGGCGGGGTACATCGAGGTCCGCGACTCCTACGAGTGGAACCCCGGCGCACACGTCACCGGTGTCGGTGAGGACGCCGTGCTGGGCGTCGAGGCTCCGCTGTGGTCGGAGACGCTGCGCTCGTTGGACCACATCGAGTACATGGCGTTCCCGAGGCTCGCCGCCGTGGCGGAGATCGGCTGGTCGCCGCAGGAGGCACGCGACTGGACCTCGTTCAGCGAACGGCTGGGCAAGCAGGCACCGCGCTGGGAGGAGCGGGAGGTCGACTTCCACCGCTCACCCCAGGTTCCCTGGGTGAACTGAAGAACCGCCCGGCGAGGGGCCGCGGGCCCATCCCCGCGGCCCCTCGCCGCACGCGTGTCCGCAGCCTACGGCGCGAACACCAGCTACAAGGACCCGTCCCCCAACCGCCAACACCCGTACACGAACTGCGGACACGGTTGCCAGATGTGGGTGGTCTACCGCTGTTGTCGGGGCTTGTCACGTACGGCGTCGTACTCCGCGGCGATCCGGCGCCACGCGGCCTCGACGTGCTTCTCCTCGGTGGCCGGGGAGCCGACCGCCAGGCGCAGCACCACGTGGCCACGCACCCTGGTGTGGCTCAGGAACAACTCGCCCGAGTCGTTGAGACGTTCCATGAGCTCCGTCGTGGCGGCGTCGGACTCCGCCACCGACATCTCCGGCCACAGTGGACGGAAGCAGACGAGCCCGAACGGGTGGTGCGGGTCCAGCTCGAACCGCGGATCGCCCGCCACCGACTCCGCGAACCCGTCGGCGAGTTCGACACATCGGCGGACATGGGCGCGCAGGCCCTCGGCGCCGTACCACCGGATCACCGACCACAGCTTCAACGCCCGGAAGCGGCGGCCGAGCGGCACCTGCCAGTCCCGATAGTCGATCACTTCGCCGGAGCTGCTGGCGGCGTTGCGGAGGTACTCGGGCAGGATCGACAACGCCTCCACCATCGGTGTCCGGTCGCCCAGCCACAGCACGGAGCAGTCGAAGTTGGTGAGCAGCCACTTGTGTGGGTCGGTGACGTAGGAGTCCGCGTACTCGGCGACCCCGTCGTTGCACCACCGGAACTCCGGGCACACGGCCGCCACTCCCGCGTACGCCGCGTCGACGTGCAGCCAGACACCGTGGTCGCGACAGACCTCCCCGATGCGGCGAACGGGGTCGACCGCCGTGGTCGACGTCGTGCCGATCGTCGCGCAGACCAGCATGGGCACGAAGCCCGCCGCGAGGTCCTCGGTGATCAGCCGGTCGAGGTGTTCGGGATCCATGGCGAGGGTTTCCGGGTCCACGTCCACCACCCGCACGTTCTCCGCGCCGACACCGGTGACGCGCGCGGCCTTCTCCAGCGACGAGTGCGTCTGCGACGACACGTACATCCGGTGCCTGCCCTCACCCGCGCGCTGCCGCGCGGCGAGCACCGCGACGACGGCGGCGCCGGACGCCGAGTCCTGGATGACCCCGCCACCGCGCTCGTCGGTGCGGAAACGTGCCGGCAGGTCGAGCAGCTCGGCCAGCCAGTCCACGACGACGGTCTCCAGCTCCGTGCAGGCCGGGCTGGTGGCCCACAGCATTCCCTGCACCCCGAGTCCCGACGACAACAAATCCCCGAGCACGGCCGGGCCGCTGGTGTTCGCCGGGAAGTAGGCGAAGAAGCTCGGGTGCTGCCAGTGCGTGATCCCCGGGAGCACGACGCGGTCGAGGTCGGCCAGCACGGCGTCGAACGGCTCCCCCTGTTCGGGAGGGTGCTCGGGCAGCGCGGCGCGCACCTCGCCCGGGGACACCTGCGCCCGCACCGGATGTTCCTCCACGGACGCCAGGTAGTCGGCGATCCAGTCGACGACCTGCTTGCCGTGGGCGCGGAACTCCTCCGGCGTCATGTGAGTCACGGGGCGAGCCTAGTCGCCGACTTGACCTTGACATCGGTGTCAGCCCCTACGTTCGCGCCATGAACATCGAACCGTCGTTCGACGGCCGGGTCGTCGTGGTGACCGGGGCCGGTTCCGGGATCGGTCGCGCAGGCGCCGCGGCCTTCGCGAGGGCTGGCGCGCACGTGCTGGGCGTCGGCAGAAGAGCACCCGCACTGGCCGGCACGGCCGGTCTGCATCCGTCGATCGCCACGCATCCCGCCGACCTCCGCGACCCGCAGGCGGCCGAGGCCGTGGTCGAGGACGCCCGCAGCCGCTGGGGACGCCTCGACGTCGTCGTGAACAACGCCGGTGTCTTCGCCGCGATGCCGCTCGCCGCCCTCGACCCGGCGGCGGTCGACGAGCTCCTCTCCACCAACGTGCTCGCGCCCGGATTCCTCACGAAGGCAGCGCTGCCCTCCCTGCGGAGCACGCGCGGAGCCATCGTCAACGTGTCGAGCGTGCTCGGGCACCGACCGGCTCCCGACGCGGCGTACTACGGGGCGTCCAAGGCGGCGCTCGAACACCTCACCCGCAGCTGGGCGCTCGAACTGGCGTCCAGCGGGATCCGCGTCAACGCGGTGGCGCCCGGCCCCACCGAGAGCGAGGCGCTCGCCGCGTCCGGCCTGGACACCGACACGATCGAGGGCATCAAGCGCCAGGAGACCGCACGCATTCCCCTGGGCAGGCGCGGTACCCCCGAGGACGTGGCCACGTGGGTCGTGCGGTTGGCCGACCCTGACGCCACCTGGCTCACGGGTCAGGTCCTCACGGTGGACGGCGGGCTCGAACTGGTGTGACGGGCAGCTCGCTAGGATGGTCCGCATGTCAGAACCCGCAGGCAAGGTCTCCTTGACCGGCATCAAACCAACCGGAGAGGTCCACCTGGGCAACCTCGTGGGTGCGATCCGTCCGGCGCTGCGGTTGGCCGAACAGTACGACTCGCTCTACTTCATCGCCGACTACCACGCGCTGACGACCATCCGCGACGCCGAGGAGCTCAGGCACTACTCGCGTTCGGTGGCCGCCTCCTGGCTTGCCGCGGGGCTCGACCCGAATCGGACGACGTTCTACGTGCAGTCGGACGTTCCCGAGATCTTCGAACTGAGCTGGGTGCTCTCGTGCGTCACCGGCAAGGGGCTCATGAACCGCGCCCACGCCTACAAGGCCGCTCGCGACCGCAACGCCGAGACGGGCGATGATCCCGACACCGGCGTCAACATGGGGCTGTACAACTACCCGGTCCTCATGGCCGCCGACATCCTGATCATGGAGACCGACGTGGTGCCGGTCGGGAAGGACCAGTCACAGCACGTCGAGTACGCCGCCGACATCGCGGGCAGCTTCAACCACCTCTTCGGCGACGAGTACAGCTTCAAGATCCCTCAGGGGTTCATCCCGGAGAGCGGCACCGGTGACATCCTGCCCGGGCTCGACGGCCGCAAGATGAGCAAGTCGTACGACAACACGATTCCGCTGTTCCTTCCCGAGAACAAGCTCAAGAAGCTGGTGCGCCGCATTCCCACCGACAGCACACCGGTGGAGGCCCCGAAGGACCCCGACAGCTCGGCGCCGTTCCAGATCCTGCGGCAGTTCGCGCCGCCGTCGGCCGCGGACGTCGTCGCCGACACCCGCAAGCGCCTCGAGGAGGGCGGCATGGGCTGGGGCGAGCTGAAGAACGTGCTGTTCGAGGTGCTGAACACCGAACTCGCCCCCATGCGCGAGCGCTACAACGCGTACATGGAACCGGGTAGCGAGCTGGACGAGGTGCTCTCCCGCGGTGCCGAGCGGGCCAGGGAACGCGCGAGCCGGGTGCTGTCGGCGGTGCGTAAAGCCGTCGGCGTCGCCTGAACCCACGAGCGGTCGTGAAGCCGCTCGCGCAGCACGATCCCCAGCACGTCGGCCCCTACCGTGTTCTCGCCTCGCTCGGCGAGGGCGGGATGGGCCGCGTGCTGCTGGCGGCGGGGCCCGACGGCAGACCCGCGGCCGTCAAGCTCGTGCATGCCTCGTTCGCCCGTGACGCCGTCTTCCGCGAGCGGTTCCGGCGGGAGATCGAGGCGTGCCGCCTCGTGTCCGGCGCCTACACCGCTCCCGTGCTGGCCGCCGACCCCGACAGCCCGACCCCGTGGCTCGCGACGCTGTACGTGCCGGGGCCGTCCCTGCGGCAGGTGGTGGCCGACATCGGGCCGCTGCCGGCTCCGTCCCTGCACCGCCTCGCCGTGGGGCTCGCCACCGCGCTGGCCGACATTCACCGCGCCGGGCTCGTCCACCGCGACCTCAAACCCGGCAACGTGCTGCTCACGCACGACGGTCCGCGCGTCATCGACTTCGGCATCGCACGGGCGGCGGAGGACGACGTCGAGCTGACAGGCACCGGGTCGGTGATCGGTTCGCCGGAGTTCATGTCACCGGAGCAGGCTCACGGGCACTCACCGACCGCGGCCACCGACCTGTTCTCCCTGGGGTCCGTTCTCGTGTTCGCCGCGACCGGCCGTAGCCCCTTCACCGGTTCGTCGGTCGCCCAGGCGCTCTACAACGTCGTGCACGTCGAACCCGACCTCACAGGGATACCCGATCCGATGCGCGAGGTCGTCGCCGCGTGCCTGGACAAGGAGCCCGCGCGGCGGCCCACTCCGCACGAGCTGCTCGACCACCTCGTCACGATCGGCACGGCCGCCCCCGGTACCGCGCCCTGGCCACACCTCGTGCACGAGCTGATCAGCGCGCAGGAAGCGCAGGCGGGTCACGTCCTCACCGCCGGACCGGCTTCGGTGACGCCGAAACGACGTCGTACCGTGCTCGCCGGGGTCGCCGCGCTCGCGGTGGTCGGCGTCGTGGCGGTCACAGCCACCGTCGCGCTCTCCGGAGGCGACCGCACGGAAACGGGGCAGGCCTCGGCGGGGGACCCGGCACCCACGCCGCTTCCGGGCAACGGCTCCGTGACGCCGGAACCGCAGCAGGCCGACGACCATCCGCTGGGCCTCGACCGGCTCCGCGCCGTCGATCCCTGCAGGGTCCTCGCGGACGAGGATGGCCTCACACCGCGCCCGGCGGTGCACCTGTCGCGGTGCACGTACGAACACGACGACGGTCGCTGGTTCGATCTGGCGCTCGGTGATGCCGTGCCCGTGGAACCGACACCCGGTGACGAGGTGAAGGCCACCGACGTCGACGGACTCGCCCTCGTGGTCGACGACACGGGCGAGGGGCGGTGCGAGGCCGCCGCCGTGTTGCCCGAACACCCCGACCTGGCCGTCAGCGTCGATGTCGGCCCGGGGGTGGGACAGGTCGTCGAGGCGCCCTGCACGACGGTGCACGACCTACTGTCCACCGCGCTCGACCGGCTCGGCGCAGGAGGCCCGGAACGCGATCCCGTTCCCGGTTCGCTCGCGACCGTCGATCCGTGCGAGTTGATCGAACAGGCCGAGATCTCGGAGATCTTCACCGTGACGCCGACGGTCGTCCCCGACGGACTGCACGGGTGCGAGTGGGAGGTTTCGGGCACGCTCGACGTCGAACTCGCCAAGCAGGTCGACCCGGCGAAACTCCCGGACGACTGGGAGAAGGCGAGCCTGGGTGAGCACACCGTCTACCTGCAACGCGACCCGCAGAGGGGCAGCCCGTCGTGCGCGGTCAGCTGGGCGCACCTGCCGTCCGACGAGTCGTTCACCGAGGTCGTGACCCTGCGCTACCGCGCCACCGCGACGGGGCTGCCCGTCGAGGAGGTCTGCGCCGCCACCCGCTCCGCCGCGGAGCTCGTTCTCGCGAGGTTGCCACAACCGTGAAACCGCTCAGCCCAGACGACCCGCGAAGCGTGGGTCGCTACCGGACACTGGCCGTGCTCGGTGAGGGCGGCATGGGGCGCGCACTGTTGGCCGTGGGCCCCGACGGACGGTTCGCGGCCGTGAAGCTGGTGTTCTCCTCGCTGTCGCACGACCCGGTGTTCCGCGACCGGTTCCGCCGGGAGGTGTCCGCGTCCCGGTTGGTCTCCGGCGCCTACACGGCAGCCGTCCTGGACGCCGACACGGAATCCGACACCCCCTGGCTCGCCTCGCTGTACGTTCCGGGGCCGTCGCTCGCCCACGTGATCGACAGCGCCGGGCCGCTCGACGTCGCCGCCCTGCGCCACCTCGCCGTCACCCTGTCCGTGGCGCTGGCCGACATCCACCGGGCGGGGCTGGTGCATCGGGATCTCAAACCCGGCAACGTGCTGCTCACCCACGACGGCCCGCGCGTCATCGACTTCGGCATCGCCCGCGCCGCGGACGGTTCGGACCTCACGGCCACCAACGCACTCATCGGCTCTCCGGCGTTCATGTCGCCGGAGCAGGCGGTCGGCGGCGACATCACCCCGGCCAGCGACGTGTTCTCGCTCGGTTCGCTGCTGCTCACGGCAGCCACCGGCCTGCGGCCCTTCGCGGGTACCTCCACGCCGCAGACGTTGTACAACGTCGCCCACACCGACCCCGACCTGAGCCGGCTGCCCCCGGAAGTCCGGGAGTTCGTGGAGCCCTGCCTGGCCAAGGACCCGGCTCGCAGGCCCACCCCGCAGCAGATCGTCGACCACCTCGGTCCCGCCTCGTCGCCGACTGCTCCGTGGCCCACCGCCGTGCACGCGCTCATCGCCCGGCAGGAGCACCTGCTGCGGACCGTCGCGGCGGCGCCACCACCTCCGCCCGCGCCGGGTACCCCGGCGGGGCCGGGGCGACGGCGGCGAGCGTTCACGGTTCCGGTCGTGGCGTTCGCCACGGCGCTGGCAGCGGTGCTCGTGGTGGTGTCGGTCAACGTCATGACCGGTAGCGACACCGAGAATCCCGCAGATCCCGCTGAGGCGGCCTCGCCGTCGGTGAGCGCGGACGAGGCCCTCGCCTCCGACCGGCTGCGCCGCGTCGACCCGTGTGCGGTGCTCGCGAAGGCCCAAGTGCCGTCGATGGGACTGCTCGTCCCCGAGGACGACCCGATCCACCTGCACAAGTGCCGGTACGAGGGCACCGAGTCCGGCAGCGTCACGCTCTCCCTCGGGGAGCGGTTCCAGAACGGGACCGCCGAACGCGACGCCGAGGGCCGCGCCGTCCAGCTCACCCACCTGACGGGCGGCTGCGAGGCCGCCGTGCAACTCACCGACGACCCGAAGCTCACCGTCACCGTCAGCGACGCGTCGTCGGCCTCCTGTCAGATCCCGAAAGCGGCGCTCGACGAGGCGCTGCGGCGACTTCGCACCGACGACGTGCTGCTGACTCTTCCCTCCCACAGCGCCCTCGGCCTCGACACCTGCCTCCTGCTGGACGGCGGGACGGTCCGCGAGGTCCTCGGCCCCGCCACGGCGACCGCCGACGGCCTGCACGGGT
Organism: Saccharomonospora cyanea NA-134; assembly: GCF_000244975.1. Classification (NCBI taxonomy): domain Bacteria; kingdom Bacillati; phylum Actinomycetota; class Actinomycetes; order Pseudonocardiales; family Pseudonocardiaceae; genus Saccharomonospora; species Saccharomonospora cyanea. Next base: position 4,546,102 of record NZ_CM001440.1, read on the forward strand.
GCGAGTGGAGCGGCAGCCGGACCGTGCGGGTACGCATCTCACCGGGCGTTCCCGGCCTTCCACCAGAGGAGGACAGCCGGGAGTTGTCGTTGGACGGCATCGACGCGCACGCCGTGACCGACTCCGAGGATTACTGCTCGATCCGCTGGATGCAGCGCCGCATCAGCGACACCCGAGCCGAGGAGGTCGAGGTGTTCTACACCCAGGACGGCGGGCAGGACCCATGCGGGCCCGCGCAGCGGCTCGCGAGCGAGGTCGCCGCCAACCTGCCGCGCGGGTGACGGGCGGGCCTCAGACCAGACCGAGCGAGAGCATCGCGTCGGCCACCCGGGTGTAGGCCGCGATGTTGGCACCGGCCACGTAGTTGCCGGGCATGCCGTACTCGTCGGCCGTCTCCAGGCAGCGCGTGTGGATGTCGCGCATGATGTCCTCGAGCCGGTCCTCCGTGTACTCGAAGGTCCACGAGTCGCGCGAGGCGTTCTGCTGCATCTCCAGCGCCGAGGTGGCCACACCACCCGCGTTGGCCGCCTTGCCCGGCCCGAACGCGACACCGGCCTCCTGGAACAGGCGCACCCCCTCGGGCGTGGTCGGCATGTTGGCGCCCTCCGCCACGACGGTGCAGCCGTTGCGGACGAGGCGCTCGGCCTCCTTGCCGGTGATCTCGTTCTGGGTCGCACACGGCATGGCGACGTCGCACGGCACGTCCCACACCTGGTGTCCCTCCACGTAACGGGCGTGCGGGACCGCGTCGGCGTACGCGGAGATCCGCTCCCGGCGGACCTCCTTGATCTCCTTGAGCATCTCGACGTCGATGCCCTTCTCGTCCACCACGTACCCGCTGGAGTCGGAGCACGCGACCACCCGGCCGCCGAGCTGGTGGACCTTCTCGATCGCGTAGATGGCGACGTTGCCGGAGCCCGACACGACAGCGGTCTTGCCCTCGAAGCTGTCACCCCGCGCGGCGAGCATCTCGTTGACGAAGAACGCGGTGCCGTACCCGGTGGCCTCGGTGCGCACGCGCGCGCCGCCGTAGATCAGACCCTTGCCGGTCAGCACGCCCGACTCGTAGCGGTTGGTGATGCGCTTGTACTGACCGAACAGGTAGCCGATCTCCCGGCTGCCGACCCCGATGTCACCCGCCGGGACGTCGGTGTACTCGCCGATGTGGCGGTGCAGTTCCGTCATGAAGCTCTGGCAGAAGCGCATGATCTCGCGGTCGGACCTGCCCTTCGGGTCGAAGTCCGAGCCGCCCTTGCCTCCGCCGATGGGCAACCCGGTGAGGGCGTTCTTGAAGATCTGCTCGAAGCCGAGGAACTTCACGATGCCCAGGTACACCGACGGGTGGAAGCGCAGCCCGCCCTTGTAGGGCCCGAGGGCGCTGTTGAACTCCATCCGGAACCCACGGTTGATGTGGATCTCCCCGCGATCGTCCTCCCACGGGACCCGGAAGATGATCTGCCGCTCGGGCTCACAGATGCGCGAGACGATCTTCGCATCGGCGTACTGCGGGTGCTTGCCCACGGCTGGGCCGATGCTCTCGAGGACCTCACGCACGGCCTGGTGGAACTCCGTCTCGCCGGGATTGCGCGCGAGTACTTCGGCGTAGACGCTTTCGAGCCGTTCGTGAATTGGCACACCCGCCTCCTGGGCCGTTGGTCGATGACCGATTCGTTAAGCTCAACGAAACATCTCGACGCTTCCTTAGGCAAGACCGCGAACATCACCATGGGGCGGTTTGGCCGTGATATCGGCCACCCATATGGGTGAGCGCGTGAAATACGCCACGAACGGCCGCTTCAGCGCGGACGACTCGTTGCATACGGTGAACGCGCACCGTACGACTTCCGGTGGTGACCGGGCACACACTCGACTCTCGTCCGGAGCAGAGTTTCGTGAACGACTCGGTCGAGCCGGTAATCATTGCCGTCCGCCCGGCGAAATTCGTCGAAGACGAACGAGGCGACTCGGAGAACCCGGCGCGAAACGCGGGTTCCGCGAGTTGTGTCGCGACGGTCGTGGTCGACGCTTCGGCCGGTCGGCGGGCCACCGGGGCCCGCCGACGACACCGTCAGGCGCAACAACCTTCCGGCTGCCCCGTCTTTCCTGCCTCGACGGTCTCCGCATTCGGCGCGGCGCCGAAGGTCCGCGAGTCACCCTTGACGGTGTAGACCTCCCAGGGCTCCCGACCGGGGCCGTGGACCCAGACCTTGTCCTGCAGCGCGTAGCAGCACGTGGTGTCGTCCTCGGTCAGGGTGTCCAGCCCCTCGCCGGTCAGGCGACGGCCGGTGGCGTCGACCTCGTCGGTGGAGTCGACCTCCACACCGAGGTGGTCCATGACGGTGGCCTGTCCTGGCTCACCCTCCAACAGCACGAGCTTGAGGGGCGGCTCGGCGATGGCGAAGTTGGCGTAGCCCTCCCTCCGCTTGGCCGGCTCGGTGTCGAACAGCTTCGAATAGAACTCGATCGATCCCTGCAGATCCCCGACTCGAAGCGCGAGTTGTACCCGGGACATCTCGACATCCTCCTTGAATAGAAGCTTGTCTAATCAGTGACGAGACTCAGCTTGGCCGCTGATTAGAAGCCTGTCAAGATAGACGCATGCCGAAGCAACTGCCGTTGGCCGCGATGGACGCCTGCTGCTCGCCCCTGGCTCAGCAACCGTTGACCGAAGAACAGGCGGTGGAGCTGTCCCGGCTGTTCAAGGCGATGGCCGACCCGGTGCGGCTGCGGCTGTTGTCGCTGATCGCCTCCCACGTCGGCGGTGAGGCATGCGTGTGCGATCTGACCGACGCGTTCGACCTGACCGCGCCGACGATCTCACACCACCTCAAGGTGCTGCGTGAGTCCGGGCTGATCACTGGTGAACGCCGGGGGACCTGGGTGTACTACCGGGTGCACCCGGAGGTGCTGGCCCGCCTGTCGGCCGTGCTGGTGCCCGGCGGGCGGAGGGTCCCGGCATGACGACCGGCTCGGCTCCGTCCCCCGCGACCGAGAGCGCCTCGGAAGGGCCTACCGGCAAGCTCTCGACGCTCGACCGGTTCCTGCCGGTGTGGATCGCCGCCGCCATGGTCGTCGGCCTGCTGGCCGGCCGGTGGGTTCCCGGCCTCGACGAGGGGCTCGACGCCGTCGCTGTCGACGGCATCTCCCTACCGATCGCGCTGGGTCTGTTGGTGATGATGTACCCGGTGCTGGCCAAGGTCCGATACGACCGGCTCGGCTCCGTCACCCGCGACCGGCGGCTGCTGTGGCCGTCGTTGCTGCTGAACTGGCTCATCGGCCCAGCACTGATGTTCGCGCTGGCCTGGCTGCTGCTGCCCGACCTGCCCGAGTACCGCACCGGGTTGATCATCGTAGGGCTCGCCCGCTGCATCGCCATGGTGATCATCTGGAACGACCTGGCCTGCGGCGACCGGGAAGCCGCCGCCGTGTTGGTGGCGCTGAACTCCGTGTTCCAGGTCGTGATGTTCGGCGTGCTCGGCTGGTTCTACCTGTCCGTACTGCCCGGCTGGCTCGGCCTCGAGGTCACCGACCTCGCCGTGTCCGGATGGGAGATCGCGAAGAACGTCCTGATCTTCCTGGGCATTCCACTGGCGGCCGGATACCTGTCCCGCCGCCTCGGCGAACGCGCGAAGGGCCGCGCCTGGTACGAAACCCGGTTCCTGCCCAGAGTCGGGCCGCTCGCACTGTACGGTCTGCTGTTCACCATCGTGATCCTGTTCGCTCTGCAGGGCGAGCAGATCACCACCCGGCCGCTCGACGTCGCCCGGATCGCGCTGCCGCTGCTGGTCTACTTCGCGGCGATGTGGGCCGGGGCCTACGCCCTCGGCAAGGCCCTCAGCCTGTCCTACCAGCGCACCACCACGCTCGCGTTCACCGCGGCCGGGAACAACTTCGAACTCGCCATCGCCGTGGCGATCGCCACCTTCGGCGCCACCAGCGGCCAGGCTCTCGCCGGGGTCGTCGGACCGTTGATCGAAGTGCCGGTCCTGGTCGCCCTGGTCTACGTGTCCCTGCGGCTGCGCCCCCGCTTCGCCCGATCCACCACCCCGGAGAGCATCCCGTGACAACCCCTGAAGTCCTGTTCGTCTGCGTGCACAATGCCGGCCGCTCACAGATGGCCGCCGCCCTTCTGGACCACCACGCGCGAGGCCGCGTCACCGTCCGCTCGGCAGGCTCGTCCCCCGCCGACACCCTCAATCCCGCCGTCGTGCAGGTGATGGCCGAACTCGGTCTCGACCTGTCCAAGGAGTTCCCCAAACCCCTGACCACGGACGCCGTCCGAGCCGCCGACGTCGTCATCACCATGGGCTGTGGGGACGCCTGCCCCGTCTTCCCCGGCAAGCGCTACCTCGACTGGCAGCTCGACGACCCCGCAGGCCTCCCCGCCGACCGGGTGCGCCGTATCCGCGACGAGATCGACCGGCGCGTCCGCGAGCTGCTCACCGAGCTGGTTTCAGAACTCTGACCTGTGGGTCGAGCTCGGGACGCGCGCTGCGGTGGCCGTCGCCGAGCATCTCATCGGCGCCATCGATCCGGTACGGACCAAACCCCGGAAAGTACTGGTCGAACCTCAGCGGACACGAAAAAGCCCTGGTCGACATGAACCGCCAACCAGGGCTTCGAAGAAACTCGCTCATACAAGGAGCGATCCGGTGGAGCTGAGGGGAATCGAACCCCTGACCTTCTCGATGCGAACGAGACGCGCTACCAACTGCGCTACAGCCCCTTTTCGGTTGCTCGGTGAGCATAGCAACCCTGCCACACCCACCGAGCAGGGGGTCCCTATTCGCCCGCGGCCCGCCGGTACGAATACCGCCCCGGGTCGTCGAGCTCGTGGAACGCCGGGTCCTCGTCCTCCAGGTCGACCACCACCGCCTGCCTGCGGACCCGGGTGGTCGGCATGGGCTTGCGCTCGGCTCCCACCACGTCGCCGGGTTCGTTGGGCAGCACCTCGATGTCCTCGAGCGGATCCGCCCTCCGGGGCGTACGCCGTGAGGCGGCACGCAAGCGGGCGAGCCTGCGCTGCCGGATCTCCTCCTCGATGCGGACCTGCCTGCGCAGGTAGACGAGGTAGGCCACGAGAGTGAGATCGGCGGCGCCGTGCACCCACCACACCACGGGAAGCACGAAGCCCGCCACGACCGCTGTGGACACCACGGTCAGCAGCAGCACCACGACGACGCGCTGACGGAACGCGTACTTCGCCCTGGCCGCGAGCGCGGCGGCTTCGGGATCGAAACCCCCACGCCCGGGACGGTAACGCCGCAGAGGACGTCCCTCGGTCACCGCGCCCCGCCCCACGGAGAACTCGTCGGTCTCACCGCCATCACCACGGCGGCCTTCACCGTAAGCGTCGTCCTCGCCACCATGCGCGTCATCGCCGCCGACATCCTCGGGGTCCTCGTACGCACCCCTCGGGTCGTCGTCCGCGGCCTCCGGGTCCTCACCGACCATCGAGCCGACGTCCCCCCGTTCGGACTCGCCGCTCGAGGTGTCGCGCGCACTCCCGCTGCGCACGACCCGCGCGGCCAGAGCCGCGTCGTTGGTCTGCGTGATGACCTGCCGCTTGCGCGCGACCATGGGAACGAGGACGGCAAGCCATGCCGCAGCGAGCCCCACAATGATCAACGAGCTGGGCATTCCCGTCACCTCCCCCGACCTGTACTGCGCGCCGTCGTGATGGGCGCGTCCGGCCTCGCGGCTCTCGCTGCGCACTCACTCCGACTCTCGTCACGCTAGTCACAGGAGTAACAGAAAACGCGGAGACTCGCCGGGTGGTTTTCCGACTCACCTGGTTGAACGAGGTTCGTTTCACATGTCGGTCAGCGCTGCTCAGGCATGCTAGCCCCACCGGATGCGACGAGCAGCGCGACGACTCCGTCACCGGTTTCCTCGGCGGTGAGGGCGTAGCAGAGGTGATCCCGCCACTCCCCCTGCACCTCCAGGTAGCGACGGAAGAGTCCCTCCCTGCGGTAGCCCGCCTTGCCGAGCACTCGCAGGCTCGCCACGTTCTCGGGACGGACCGTGGCTTCGAGGCGGTGCAGGCGCCCCTCCGTGAACGCGTGGTCGGTGGCCAACGCGACCGCCGCCGTGGCCACACCGCCCCCGGCGAGCTCGGACGACACCCAGTAGCCGATCCACGCCGACCGCAGTGCCGCCCGGATGACGTTGCCGATCGTGAGCTGACCGGCGAACACGTCGTCCACCGTGATCGCGAAGGGGAAACACTGCCCTTGTTTGGCGAGACGTCGCAGCGTGGACCACTGGGACGGCCAGGCGGAGGCGGCGTTGCGCTCGCGCCAGGTACCGGGCTGGTTGGGTTCCCAGCGTTCGAGGTACTCCTGGTCGCGGAGCCGGATCCGGCTCCAGTCGGAGCCGTCCCGCAGTCGCAGGGGGCGTAGGCGGACAGTGCCCGCGGGCACGACCAGTGGTCCCAACCTCACGGGCCAGCCGAGCCGTCGGGGCTCCGCGACGTGGGATGCGCCGTACCCGGCCGACATGGCTCACCCCGCTAGGCGCGCGGGGCGAGGAAGGCCACCCTGACCTGCTCCCCCGCGGCGACGTCCGTCAGGTCCTCGTCCACGTTGATCAGGCAGTTGGCCTCGGCCAGCGACGTGAGCAGATGGGAGCCGCCGGTGCCGAGCGGCTGAACCAGGTACTCGCCGTTGCTCTCGTCGCGCAGCAACTGCCCGCGCAGGTAGCCACGCCGCCCCTTCGTCGACGTGATCGGCGACAGCAGTCGCGCCTCCACCGTCCTGCGATGCGGGTGGCGGGTGCCGCGAGCCGCCCGGATGAGCGGGCGCACCATCACCTCGAACACAACGAGCGCGCTCATCGGGTTGGCCGGGATGAGGAAGGTGGGCACCGCGTCCGGCCCGAGCTTCCCGAACGCCTGTGTGGAGCCCGGGTGCATGGCCACGCGCGTGGTGTCGATGTCGCCGAGGTCGGCGAGCGCGGCCTGGACCTCGTCACCGATGCTCCCGCCCGCGCCCCCGGCCACGACGATGACCTCGGACATCAACAGTCTGCCCTCGACCGTCTCCCGCAGCCGCTTCGCGTCGAGCGGGACGATGCCGACCCGGCTCACCTCCGCACCCGCGTCCCGCGCGGCCGCCGCAAGGGCGTAGGAGTTGACGTCGTAGACCTGCCCGACGGCCGGGGTGCGGTCGATGTCGACGAGCTCGTCGCCCACGGAGATGATCGACACTCTGGGTCGCGGGTGCACGAGCACCTTCGACCGGCCCACGGCGGCGAGCAGCCCCACCTGCGCCGCTCCGATCGTGTCGCCCTTGCGCACGGCGACGTCGCCGGTCTGGACGTCCTCCCCCGTCCTCCGCACGTAACCGTGCGAGGGGACGGCACGGCGCACCGTCACCTTCGCGGTGCCTCCGTCGGTGTACGAGCTCGGGACGACGGCGTCGGCGAGCGTCGGCAGCGGCGCACCGGTGTCCACGCGCACGGCCTGCCCCGGCTGGAGCCGCCTCGGCTGCCGGGAACCGGCCGGAATCTCCCCGACCACCGGCATCTCCACGGGTTCGTCGTTGGCCGCGCGGACGTCGACGCTGCGCACGGCGTAACCGTCCACGGCCGCCTGGTCGAAGCCGGGCAGCGCCTGCTCGGCGACCACCTCCTCGGCACAGAGCAGCCCCTGTGCCTCGGAGATCGCCATCCGCACGGGACGGGGCCGCACCGCCGCCTTCAGCAGCAGCGCGAGATGGTCCTCGACCGACCGCAGTTCGGCTCTGGGATGCGTGACGACGATCGACTCGGTGTCAGTCATCAGTGGGCGGTACCGATCCGTTCGAGCAGCCACTCGCGCAGCGAGGGGCCGTAGTCGGGATTGTCAAGGGCGAAGTCGACGGCCGCGCGCAGGAAACCACCGGGGTTGCCGAGGTCGTGTCGCCCGCCGTGGTGGACGACGACGTGCACGGGGTGCCCTTCGGAGATCAGCAGCGCTACGGCGTCGGTCAACTGCAACTCTCCGCCGGAGCCGGGCTCGATGCGCCTGAGCGCGTCGAAGATCGCCCGATCGAGCAGGTAGCGGCCCGCCGCGGCGTACGTGGACGGCGCGTCCTCGGGCGCGGGCTTCTCCACCATCCCGTGGACCCGCTTCACGTCGGCGTCGTCCGTGTCGGAGACGTCGAACACGCCGTAGGGGGAGATCTGCTCCTTCGGGATGTCGAACGCGCAGAGGACGCTGCCGCCGTGCCGCGCCCGCACCTCGGCCATCTTGGACAGCACCCCGGTGGGCAGCACGAGGTCGTCGGGCAGCAGGACCGCCACGGCGGTGTCGGCGTCGTCCAGGTTCGGTTCGGCCTGCGCGACGGCGTGGCCGAGACCGAGTGCCTCCTCCTGGATCGCCACCTCGACGTCCAGCAGCTCGCCGGCCCTGCGCACCTTCTCCAACTGCTCGGTCTTGCCCTTGCGTTCGAGCGTCGCCTCCAACTCGGGCTTGCCGGAGAAGTAGTCCACGACCGATTTCTTGTCGGGGGACGTGACGATCACCATGCGTTGCGCACCAGCCTCGGCGGCCTCGCTCGCGACGAGCTCGATCCCCGGCGTGTCGACGACCGGAAGCAGCTCCTTCGGAACAGCCTTCGTGGTCGGGAGGAATCTCGTGCCGAGCCCTGCAGCCGGCACGATGGCGGTCCGGAACGTGGTCTCAATCGTGGCGCCCGTCATGGGCGCAAAGCCTAGCCTGGTCCCGTGGAACCCACCGACAACGACAACCCCTCGGCGAGTGTCAAGGCGGCGTGGCGGAAACGGCTGCGCGCCGGGCGTGCCGCGGTCCCGCGGGAACAGCACGACGCCGAAACCGCGAAGCTCGCCCGGGCCTTCGCCGAACTGCCGGGCGCGACCGTGTGCTGTTACGTGCCCTTCGGCACCGAACCGGGCTCGGTGGAACTGCTCGACGTCCTGCACGACCGGGGCAGCAGGGTGCTGCTTCCCGTCATCCCCTCCAGGCGAGGGCCGCTGGACTGGGCGGAGTACTCCGGGATGTCGTCGCTGGCCACGGGGGAGTTCCCGCCGGTGCTGGAGCCGACAGGGCCCCGGCTCGGCCCGCACGCCGTGGCCGAGGCGGACGTCGTGCTCGTTCCCGCGCTGGCGGTCGACCACGTCGGGGTACGACTGGGCAAGGGAGGCGGTTACTACGACCGCTCGCTCGTGCTCGCCGCTCGCGAGACCCGCTTCATAGCCGTGATCCGCGACACAGAACTCGTCGATCGACTGCCCGCCGAACCTCACGACGTGCGCATGCACGCCGCCCTCACACCGAATCGGGGACTGATCGAGCTGGCCGGACGCCGCGAGGTGTGAGCCGAACCTCGATTGCGCTCGGGGAACACGATCGAGCAGAATTGCGTTAGCACTCTCGGCCACCGAGTGCCAAGTCAGAGTGCCGTAGCCTCGAAGGAGACCCTGTGCCGACCTATCAATACGCCTGTAAGGAGTGCGACCACCAGTTCGAGGTGGTCCAGTCGTTCTCCGACGCGAGCCTGACGGACTGTCCCGAGTGCCAGGGGCCGCTGCGCAAGCTCTACGGGTCCGTCGGCGTGATCTTCAAGGGCAGCGGGTTCTACCGCACGGATTCCCGGTCGGACTCGAAGACGTCGGCAGCCTCGAAGCCTTCGAAGTCGTCGTCGAGTTCCTCCGACAGCAGCTCGTCCGGCGGCTCCTCGAACGGGTCCACGAAGTCGGATTCCGCTTCGTCCAGCTCCAGCACGACTTCCACCGCCGCGGCGTCCTGACGACGTAGCCGCGGCTCCTTGACGCAACCCGCGTGAGCCGGTTGTCCACAGGGAGGGAGTTGTCCACAGCCCAGCAGTCGCTCGCTTCCGGTGGCGAGGGCCCGCTTCTACCGTCGGTTCCCGGTGGGCGCGCACAGCGCTCACGGCAGGGACCGACGAGGGGGAAGCGGTATGGACGACAAGCGCCTACGTGAACGGCACCGCAGGCTGCGGGCCCGGCTTCGCGGGCAGCCACTCACACTCCTACGACGCGCGCTCGCCGCCGTCTTGTTCCTTGTCGCCGCCGCGCTGGCCGCCGCACCCGGCGCGAGCAGTGAGGCGACGCTGCCCACCCTCGTGACGGCGAGGGACGTTCCGTCGGGATCCGCCCTGTCGGCCACCGACGTCCGGGTCGTCGACGTCGCCGCCGACTCGCGCCCCGACGGTGTGCTCACTGAGCCCGGCCAGGCGGTACACCGGCGGCTGGTGGGTGCCGCGCGCGCAGGCGAGCCACTCACCGATGTGCGGCTCGCCGACAACCGCAGCGGGCCGCCTGGTTTCACCACCGTTCCGCTCCGGCTGGCCGACGCAGGCGTCACCGACCTGTTGCGGCCTGGCACCCGCGTCGATGTCGTCGTGCCGGGGGAAGAGGCGGAACAGGCCGAGGTGCTGGCGGCCAATGCCACGGTGGTCACCGTGGCGGAGCAGGAATCCGGCCGGATCGGCGGACCACTCGAGCCCGAGGAACCACTCGTGCTGGTGTCCGTGGCCGACGAGGACGCTCCCCTCGTCGCTGCCGCGGGTCTCGGCAAGCCCGTCACGGTGACACTGCGATGACCGCGTACAGCCTGCTCAGCGTCAGCGATCGTGATGTGGTGGCCGGTTCTCCCGGTACCAGTCGTCCGGCAGACCGGCCGACTGGTAGGTGTCCCGCTCGTCCCGAGTGGTTTCGGGAAGCACGTCGCCGAACACGTCGTCGAGGGTTCTGCGCCGCGCCTTGCCCTCGTGTCGGTCCGGGCTGTTCCGCTGTTTCTTCTCGTCCATGGCCGCCTGGTGTACTGGTAGGGCTCTCAGGTCTGATCGAGGCCCGAAAGTTGATCGATGACGTGGCGCACCAGGGCCGAAAGGGTTGCCATGCCGTCCCGGATGGCTGTGCGGGAACCGGCGAGGTTCACCACCAGTGTGCTGCCCGAAATGCCCACAAGGCCACGCGAGATCCCCGCGTCCATGGCGCCGGCCGCCAGCCCGGAGGACCGCAGTGCCTCGGCGATGCCCGGCACCGGCCGGTCGAGCACGCCTGCGGTGGCGTCGGGCGTGACGTCCCGGGGAGACACCCCCGTGGCTCCGACGGTGATCACCAGGTCGACACCACCGATCACCGCCGTGTTCAACGCGTTGCGGATCTCCACCGTGTCCGCGCGAACCACCACGATGCCGTCGACGATGAAGTTCGCTTCTTCCAGGAGCTCGGTGACGAGTGGACCCGTACTGTCCTCTCGCTCGCCTTGGGCCAACCGATCATCCACGATCACGACGAGGGCCCGACCCAACCGCTGTGCATCCCGTTCCATGTGCACCACCGTAGTGCCATTCGCAAACCCAGGGTGATTGGCGCCGCTGCGGGAAGGCCGTCCCAACGAGGTGCGCTGAGACGGCCGTCACGGAATTCCCGTTCACTGCTTCGGAATGTCAGGCAGGCGCCCCTCGTGGACCACGTTGCCGCCGGCGTCGTACGCGACCACGGTGACGCCGGACGCGTTGATGGGGGCATCGCCGGTGGTGTCGAGCGTTGCGGCGAACGTCCGCTCCCGAACTGCCACGGTCTCGGTGGTGTTCCCGTGGCGCAGTTCGAGGCTGGCGATGTCAGCGGTCGTCACTCCGACGACGGAGAAAGCGGGGAAGTGGTTCTCACCGGTCACCGTCGCGATCGGCTGCTCGGCCGACGTGAGTTCGTCAGGCGTCGGGTACGCGCTGAAGTGCCACACGGGCGACATGCGGCATACGGCTGTCGCACGGTCGTTGACGAAGACGCGCCACTCCACGTCGTGAGCATCCGTCGACTTGGTCCCCTCGGTGCTCGCCTCCACGTGGTGTTCGAGTGTCGCCCCGGCTCGCCACGTCGCCGCGTCCACCACCATTCCGTGCGCGCCGCCTCTCGGTCCTTCCAGGCAGCTGTCGTACTCCTCGGGATCGACCTCGGGCTCGAAGTAGCCCATATCCAAGAACGGATCGGGGATCGAGATGGGCGGGCCGGCGGCCTTGCTTTCCGTACCTGCTTCGTCCCGCGAGTGCGCCGTGATCGTGAACTCCATCCCCCTGATGTCGTGGTGGGCGAGTTCGGCCACGAAGACGCCGTTCCGGACCTCGGCCATATGGTCGTGCTGGCCATAGCCCTGCACGCCGTGTGTCCTCAGAGGGTCGCCGCTTTCCAACTGTTCCGACCACACGGTCACTGCGGTCACGCTCTCGGGGGCGTAACCGACGACAGTGCCGCTGCGAGTCACCATGGCACCGATCACCTGTTGGTCCCCCGGTGTCATGGGCGCCGACAACGCCACGGACTTGATCGACGTCTCGCAGAAGAACGTCTGCTCGTCCGCCCGAATAACGGTCACCTGGGTCAGGTGCAACGGCCGATGATCCACCACCTGCCACATGTTCCGGTCCGGATACTTGGCAGTTTCCTTCGCATACTCCACTGCGGCCCAGCAGCGGTCGAGTTCACGGTCCCCAGCCGCGGACACCAGTCGCTCACCTTCACCCCCGATGGCCAGGAAAGCTCCCCCGGCCAGCACCGCTACGGCGGCCGCGATGCTCAACGGAGCGCGCATCGACCGGGTAGGCGCCTCGTGTATCTCCCGCCTCACCGACGACAGCATGCGATCGCGGACATGGGGCGGAAGCGGCCGATTCTCAGGCAGGTCGAAGTCATTGCTCATGACTGCTCCAAGGTGGTGCGAAGACGGGCACGGGCACGGGAGATCTGGGACCGGACGGTTACTTCGGCGATCCCGAGTACGGCGGCGGCCTCAGCGAACGACAGATCACCGAGCAGGCACAGCTCCGCCGCCCGTCGCTGCGACTTGGGCAACGTGCCCACCGCCTCCACCACTCGCCGCAGCTTGCTCGCATCCGCCAGCCGGTCGGTCACGTCGTCGGCGTGGTCGTGGGCGACCTCCGCACGCAGCACACGGCGCAGCCGCAGCAGCCTTCGCTCTCCCCGCCCGTGGGTCCGCGCGAGGTTCGCCGCCACGGCGTACAGCCACGGCCGGGCGCTGTCGTTGACCAACGTGACGTCGGCGCACTTGCGCCAGGCGGTGACGAACGTGGAGGACGTCACGTCCTCCGCCGTCGCCCACGAACCGCTGAGGCGGTACGCGTGGTTCCAGACGGCCTCGGCGTGCCGGTGGAACAGTTCGGTGAAGGCGCCCTCGTCACCGTGGGCCGCACGACGCCACAGCTCACCATCGTGTTCCGAGATCGGCTCCGGCTGGCTGCCCCCGCCGCTGTCCGGCACGGCAGCCAAGGCCCCGCCTCCCTTTGGGCGTTCCGCTGTGATGTTCACACCCGGAGTTGCCGGCACGCGCGCTGTTGTTGCGCTCGAGATCGTATCCGCCGAGATGCCGGCCGAGCTGGTGGCGCCCGGACAGCACACGGACACGCCCGACCACGCGGGCGTGTCCGCTCCCTACCGTGCAGGTCCTCGCCTAGTTCACCCTCACCGGTTGGCCTCCCAGAGTCACCTCGACGTCTCTGCCGTCGGCGAGCGTGAAGGTGACCTTCTCTCCCGGCGCCCTCGTCCGGATGGCGGCGACCAGGGTGTTCGCGTCCTCGATGCGTCGCTCACCCATCTTCACGATCACGTCGTTCGACTCGATGCCCGCCTTGTCGGCGGGGCTGCCCGCCTGTACGTCGCCGATACGTGCGCCGCCGTTCGGCGCGTCACCGACGGTGGCGCCGATGTAGGTCTGGGTCGCGTGGCCGTTTTCGATGATCTCGTCCGCGGTCCTGCGTGCCTGGTCGATCGGGATCGCGAATCCGATACCCACGTTGCCGCCCTGGGAGGGGCTGTAGATGGCGGAGTTGATCCCGATGACCTGGCCCTGCATGTTCGCGAGCGGACCACCCGAGTTACCGGGGTTGATGGCCGCGTCCGTCTGGATGGCGTCCATGACCGTGGTCTGGTCCCCCTGTCCACCCGCCGTCACCGGGCGGTTCAGGGAGCTGACGATGCCCGCGGTCACGGTGCCGGCGAGCTCGTACGGCGATCCGATCGCAACCACGGACTGACCGACCCGGAGGTCGTCCGACCGCCCGAGTTCCACCGTGGTGAGGCCACGGACGTCCTCGGTTCGCACGACGGCGATGTCGGTCGTCGGGTCGCGCCCCACGATCTGGGCCTCTGCTTCGTCGCCGTTGTGGAAGACCACGGTGATACGCCCGCCCTGGGCCGCGGCTTCGACCACATGGTTGTTGGTGAGGATGTATCCGTCCTCACTGATGACGAAGCCCGACCCTTCGTTGGCCGAACCGAGCCCCTGCACTTGGAGCTGCACGACACTCGGCTTCAGCTTCGCGGCGACGGATTCGACGCTCCCCTCGGGAGCGTTGCCGGTCTGCCTGGCCGGGAGCGGCTGGTCGAGGGCGCTGGACGCGGACGACGCCGTGGTCGTGTCCGCGGCCAGATAGCCGCCGGCCGCCCCCGCTCCTCCTCCGACGAGCAGTGCGAGCAGTGCGACACCCGCAACGAGCTTGCCCGGTATGCCCTGGCGGTCCTGTCGCGGTTGTGGCCCTCCGGGCTGCTGGTACGCGCCGTAGTTCGGTTGCTGATAGGGCGACGGCGCGTAACCGCCGTGCGAGTATCCCGCGACGTGCGGGTGCGGAGGGTGCTGGAACTCGTGCGTCGCCCGGTCGTCGCCCGTCGACCGGTCGGGGCTCCAACGCTCGGTCGACGCGTCGTTCTGTGCCGAGTCGGGCTGCTCCGGCATACCCGGCGCCGGAGTCTGCCTGTCCTGTGCGGAGGGGTCGTTCTCGGTCATGTCTCCATGATGGGGGCAACCCCTGAGAACAGGCTGAACTCAACCTGTGGGAGTGGTGCGAGTTGGCCGCTGGGCGGCGCGCAGCCGCTCCGCGATCCGCTCCGGCGTACTGTCGTTGATCCACACGGCCATTCCGGACTCCGAGCCCGCGAGGTACTTGAGTTTGTCCTCCGCCCTGCGCACCGAGAACAGTTCGAGGTGCAACCATGCCAGGTCACGGTCGTGGTGGACGGGCGCCTGGTGCCACCCGGCCACGTACGGCAACGGCCGGTGGTACAGAGCGTCGCAGCCGCGCAACAACGAGAGGTAGACCGCGGCGAAGTCCTCACGCTCCGCAGTGGTCAGCTCGACGAGGTCGGGCACTTGACGGTGTGGCACAACGAGCACCTGCACCGGCCACTTCGCCGCGGGCGGCACGAACGCCGTCCAGTGCCGCCCCTCCGCGACAATGCGTCGTCGGTCGGCCCTCTCCGACGCCAGCACGTCGCCGAGCAGGGGTGTGCCCCGTTCGTCATGGTGAGCGCGTGCGGCGGCGAGCATGCGCTCCGTCCGCGGTGGCACGAATGGATAGGCGTAGATCTGGCCGTGAGGATGGTGCAGCGTCACACCGATCTCCTCCCCGCGGTTCTCGAAGGGGAAGACCAGTTCGACGCCCTCCTGCACCGACAGCTCGGCCGTACGGTCGGCCAGCGCCTCCAGCACCGTACGCACACGGCGCGGTTCGAGTTCGGCGAACGAACTGTGGTGGTCACTGGTGAAACACACCACGTCGGCGTGTCCGGTCCCACCCGAGAAGGCCGGGAACCGGTTGTCGAACACCACCACGTCGTAGTCGGCTTCGGGTACCTCGGTCGGGCTGCCCGGCACGCTCGGACACAGTGGGCACAGGTCGACAGCCGGTTTGTACGTGCGGGTCTGGCGATGAGCGGCGATGACCACCAACTCTCCGGTAAGCGGATCGCGGCGGACCTCGGACACCGCGGTGACCTCGGGGAGTTCCCGAGTGTCCACCGCCGTCCGTGGGCGGGGCCGCTCTCCCTCGTCGTAGTAGGTGATCCGGCGGCCATCGGAGAGGCGACGCACTGTCTTGTTCATGGTCGATCCCCGCTCCGTACGGGGACGATCACGAGTTCACCCACGTGGGCGGCCAGCACCTCACGCGCGTTCTCGGCAAGTCCCTCGTCGCTGATCAGCACGTCCGCCTCGGACAACGACGCCACCGTCGAGATACCCACCGCAGCCCATCGCGTGTGGTCGGCGAGAACGACCAGACTCCGGCCGGCCTCCACCAGTGCGCGATCGGCTTCGCTCTCGGTGAGGTTCGGGACCGTGAACCCAGCCCGGCCACACATCCCGTGCACCCCGAGGAACACCATGTCGAGGTGCAGGCCGCGCAGGCTTTGCACGGCGAGCGGGCCCACGAGCACGTCCGATCCGCCGCGCACTCCCCCGGTAAGCACCACCACCCGATCCGGCTGGGTGGAGGCCGCAGCGATGTCGGCGACCGTGAGGGAGTTCGTGACCACCGTCAGGTTCGGCACGGAGTCGAGCGCCCGGGCGAGGACGTTCGTCACCGCGCTGGACGACAGCCCGATGGCTTGGCCGGGTCTGACACGGCGAGCCGCTTCGGCCGCGATGGCCTCGTACCGTGCGCGGGTTTCCGCGCAGACGTCCGGCCAGGCGCCGTCAGGGCGTGTCACCGTGGTGGCTCCGCCGTACACCTTCTCGACCAGCCCTCTGCCGGCGAGCACGTCGAGATCCCGCCGGATGGTCATGTCCGAGACACCCAGCCTGCTCACGAGGTCACTCACCCGAACCGCACCGGTGCGTCGGGTCTCCTCAAGAATGACCGCCTGTCGTTGTCGCGCCAGCACCGTTGACTCCGTCCCGCGACCACGCCCACTAACACAGAATCGTACGCCAACTAGCACACTCTCGGTGGTTGTCACACGTACGTGGAGTGACCACGCAAGGCGTCAGCCTGGGATTCCGGGGAGCCTGATGGCCATGAGAGCCCCGCCGTCGGGCTTGTTGTTGGCGTATGCCGTGCCGCCGTGGCGCTCGGCGGCCTGCTTGACGATCGCCAGGCCGAGGCCGGACCCGGGCAGAGTGCGCGCTTCCGACGACCGGTAGAAGCGATCGAAAACCCGGGGCAGGTCCTCCGGTGCGATGCCGGGACCCGAGTCGGCCACCTCCACCACCGCTGTGCCGTCCCCGAGCGGGCGCAACACCACGTGGACGACCGAGCCCTGCGGCGAGAACTTCACGGCGTTGTCCAGGAGGTTCAGCACAGCGCGTTCGAGAGCGTGGGAGTCGCCGGTGAGCACCCACGGCTGGAGGGCGGTGTCGAATTCGATGCTTCCCGCCCGCCGCCGCGCCCGGTCCAGCGCACGTTCGATCACCTCGACCAGCTCCACGCGCTCGGTGACGTCCGTGGCGCTGTCCTCGCGCGACAACTCGGTGAGGTCACCGATCAGCTGGGTCACCTCGTCCAGTTGGCCCCGGATGTCGGCTTCGATGTCCGCGCGGTCACGTTCGGACAGCGCCGGCGCCCCCGCCCGGCTCGCCGCGAGGAGCAGCTCGAAATTCGTCCGCAACGACGTCAGCGGTGTTCGCAGTTCGTGTCCAGCATCGGCGACCAGGCGACGCTGCCGATCCCGTGATTCCGCCACCGCGTCCAGCATGGTGTTGAAACTCTGGGTCAGGCGAGCGAGCTCGTCGTCTCCGCTGACGGGTATCGGCCGCAGATCCATCGTGCGAGTGACACGCTCGGTGGCCGACGTCAACCGCTCCACCGGCCGGAGACCCGCTCGCGCCACCGCCGTGCCCGCGGCCGCGGCCACCAGGATCCCCGCGCCACCGAAGAACAACAGCACCAGAGCCAACTCGCCCAGGGTTCGTTTCGTGGGCGCGAGCGACTGCGCGAGCACCATGGCGACGCCGTTGCCTGCGGGGAGCGCGATGACGCGCATGTCGGTGGCCTCGTCCGTACGGAGAGACGACGCGTCGGAGCCGGTGGCCACGGCGAGTTCACTCCTGCCCCACGGAGGCGGTGTGCCCGCACGCGGGTAGATGAGTTCGCCACGCGCCGTGAGCAAACCGATGTGGATGTCACTGCTCACCAGGAACGCGCCCGGCACGGACTGCAGACGAGTCTGGACCGACGGGCTCTCCACGGCCGCCTGCGCACGGTTGATCAGGTTCTCGTCGAACTCCGCATACAGGTTGCGGTGCACGGTGACGTAGGCGCCAAGTGATACCAACGCCACCGTGCAGCCCACGCAGACAGCCGCCAGGAGCGACACGCGCGCTCTCAGGGAGAACCGCCTGCGCACGGGCTTCTGATCGGTGCCTGTTTCCTGGGGAACCATCACGGTGGTGTCTCCCGCAGCACGTAGCCGACGCCACGCACCGTGTGGATCAGCCGCGGCTCGTCACCCGCCTCGGTCTTGCGCCGCAGGTACCCGACATAGACCTCGAGCGCGTTACCGGAGGTCGGGAAGTCGTAGCCCCACACCTCCTCGAGGATGCGACTGCGGGGCAGCACGTGTTTCGGGTGTGTCATGAACAGTTCGAGTAGCGAGAACTCGGTGCGCGTGAGGCTGATCTGCCGTCCGCCTCGGGTCACCTCCCGGGTGTTCGGGTTCAGAGTGAGGTCGGCGAACGTGAGGACCTCGCTCTCACCTTCCCCGTCGTCCTGGCCCGCCCTCCGCAACAAGGCACGCAGGCGGGCGAGCAGTTCCTCCAGCGCGAACGGTTTCGGCAGGTAGTCGTCGGCCCCGGCGTCAAGTCCGGCCACGCGGTCGGACACCGCGTCCCGCGCGGTGAGCACGAGGATCGGCAGATCGTCACCGATCCCGCGCAGCCGCCGCGCGACCTCCAAACCGTCGAGGCGCGGCATCATGACGTCGAGAACCATGGCGTCGGGACGATCGGTGGCCACCTTCTCCAGTGCCTGCGCGCCGTCACCGGCAAGGTCCACCTGGTAGCCGTTGAACTCCAGCGAGCGCCGCAGCGACTCCCGTACGGCCCGGTCGTCGTCCACAACGAGAATGCGCATGGGTCCAGTCTGGCCCCGTCGGCTGAGAAGGTCCTTAACGAGCCTGGTCAGTCCACGAGGCCGCCTCGATAGGCGAGCAGGGCGGCCTGCACCCGGTTGGCCGCACCGATCTTGGACAGCACAGCCGAGACGTATCCCTTCACCGTGGCCTCGGACAGGTGCAGCCGTCCGCCGATCTCGGCGTTGGACAGTCCCTGTCCGATGAGTGTCACCACTTCGCGTTCTCGCTCCGACAAGGAGGCGATCAGCTCGCGCGCGGGCGCTGACGCGCGCTGCCCGTCGCGATGAGCGTTGACCATGCGCGCCGCCACGCTCGGGTCGAGCACCGCACCGCCCCGCGCGAGGTCGCGGATGGCACGCACCAGAACGGCGGGTTCGATGTCCTTCAGCAGGAACCCGTTCGCACCGAACCGCAACGCCAGACTCACGTACTCGTCGATGTCGAACGTCGTCAGCATCGCCACCACGGGCGGGTTGGGCAACGTCTGGATCGCACGCAAAGCTCGAATGCCGTCGTCAGGGGTGCGCATGCGAATGTCGAGAAGGGCCACGTCGGGGTGGAAGCGCCGCACGGCCTCCACCGCGGTTCTGCCGTCCGCTGCCTCGCCTGCGACCTCGATGTCCGAAGCGGGGGCCACCATGGCACGAAGCCCCGACCGGACCAGCTCTTCGTCGTCGGCGAACATCACCTTGATCAACAGCGCCTCCGGCAGCCGACGGAGCGCGTCGCGCGCCCAGTCACGAGCAGGTTACTGGTAGGTAGTGGAGGTATTACAGTGAGCGGTCAGCGTTCCGTCAAGGTCCCGTTCACAAGCTGGAAGAGCCACCCGCTAAGGTGTAGGCAGAGTCGACGACTCGTCAGCCCTCGTAGCTCAGGGGATAGAGCACCGCTCTCCTAAAGCGGGTGTCGGAGGTTCGAATCCTCCCGGGGGCGCCCAGGTCAGGGCCGAGCCCCGAAGGCCCCAGGTCAGTCGTGGGGCACATTCGGGGCACACACGGCCTGGTCCATGCGGTCGGCGATCTCGTCCAAACGGTCCGGGAACAGGTGCCCGTAGAGATCGAGCGTCATCGTCGCGGTCTTGTGCCCCAACATCTGTTGCACGATCTTCACATCAGCCCCAGACGCGATCGCCAATGACGCCGCGGTGTGCCGCAGCTCGTGCGGGTGGAACCCCTCAGGCCCGACCTCGCGGACCGCAGCGTCGAACACACGCCGACGAAAGTTGCGGACCCTCAGGACCTCGCCCCGAGGCGACGGGAACACCAGCGCATCGTCTGGACGTCCCTCGACCCTCGGCCGCAGCTGGTCGACGAGGAACCGCGGAATCGGCACCGAGCGCCGCTCGTGCGTCTTCGGCGTACCCCACACCAACGACCCGTTGACCTCGGTGACCGACTCGACCACCTGCACCCGCCGACGCCGAAGGTCCACCCGACCGACCCGAAGCGCCGCCAGCTCACCCCAGCGAAGGCCCGTGTAGGCGAGGAAGCGCACGACGACGCCGTGGTCACCACAGCGCTCAGCAAGCCGCGCCACCTGGTCGTGATCCAGATACCGATGGTCCGGAAGTGCCGGCCGGGGCAGCTTCACACCCTCGGCAGGATTTCGCGCCAGTCGAGCATCACGCACCGCCCACGCCATCATCAGCGAGAACACCCGGTGCACCTTCGCCACCGATGTCGCTGCCAGGTCCTCGACGAGCCCAGACACCCACGCCTGCACGTCCGCGTGCGTCACCGACGACAGGTAGACATTGCCCCAGCGCGGCACGATGTGCGTCTGAACCACGCCCCGGTACCGCTCGACCGTGGACGGCGCGAGATGCCGCTGAGCATCAAGCCACCGTTGCGCCCACTCACCTACTCGAACGCGCCCCGCATCAGGGGCGATGTAGGAGCCGGAACGCAAACCGTGTTCCAGGCTGGCAGCGAAGTTCTCGGCCTCGGCCTTGCGCTTGAAGCTCTTCTTACGCTGCCTACCCTCGGGGTCACGCCACCGCACCAGCCACCGCGCGCCCACGCCGTAGCGGTCGGTCCGTTCGAGCTTGCCGTCCGGACCGCGCCGATGCCAACGATCGTCGATGTCCGCCACGTCAGCACTCCCCCTGCTGTTCGACCCAGGTTTCGACGTCCTCGGGGCGGTAGCGGACGTACTTGCCGATGCGCCGGCCTTGGGGCCCGTAGCCTTTGGTGCGCCATTGGTAGAGGGTGTTGATGGGGACGCCGAGGTAGTCGGCGAGGTCGTGGATGGTCCAGAGTTTCGTGCTCATCGGGTGTGCTCCTTTCGGTATTTGTGTTGGCGTTGGGTGCGGAGTCGTTCGGCGATGCCGAGGGCGAGTTCGCGTTCGGCGTCGTTGCGGTAGCCGGAGCCGGTGAACGCCCAGTCGTTGACCACCAGCACGCCCTCGGGGTCGAGGCCGAGCCGATCGAGGGCTTCGGCCAGGCGGAAGGCGCGTCGGTCGGCGCGAATCTGCTTGAAGGTGGTGGAGTAGGCGCGACTCTTGGTGAGGAAGTGGCCGCGGAAGCCGAGCATGTGCGCCCACCTGCGTAGGTTCAGCTCCGCGTAGACCTTCAGGCCGCCGAGCTCCCAGCAGGTGCGGATCATGCGCCGGTGGTGCTCGGAGATGCGCAGGTGGTCGATGTCGAGCTCGGAGCGGAGGGGGCGGTCGGCGCCGTCGACGGTGCCGGTGCCTTTGGTGGCGTACTTGGCGATATAGCCCGCCAACGCCCGTTCCCCGATCCCCTCACTGTCTTCGGCGTCGTTGTGTTCGACGGGGCGGATGTCGAGCTGATCACCCCACATCAGCGGCAGCCGGGAACCGTCTGGACGGATGGTGGTCACGACCACGCCCCCGGCCGCGGCGGTGATGGCGTCGGCAAGCATGCTCGTGGTGGCCCAGGACGGAGCCCGGTCGGTGGGACCGTCCGACCCGTCGACGCGGACCAGGGCGTGGAAGTGCACGAGCCCGCGCCGTTGGTACTCGGCGACCTTGCTGTACGAGAGCCGGGCATGGTCGGCGAAGTCCCGGACCCGTAGCCCGGCGCGGGCGGCGAGCTCACGCCGCAAACGCACGGTGAAGCGGTGCCAGAGCTTTCCGGCGTGGGCTTGCCAGAGCACCGCGGCTTCGTAGTCGTAAGCGCCGGGGTCGAGGGGGGTGCCGAGGCGGGGGTCGTCCTCGCGGTGGTGGGACTGGCCGCAGCCGCAGGGCATCACCCGACCCCGACGCGACACCCGCCGGGTATGGACCTTGCCGAAGGAGGGGGCGGTGAGGGTGACGAACACCCGAGGATGCTCGGTCACGGCCTCGGGAACGCCTTTGTCGCCGCCGCACAGGCCCGCACGGATGAGGTGGAAGGCGTCGGCGGCGTAGCGGTCGGAGCAGGCCGGGCACACGGTTTCACGCCGGTTGCCGCACGGGGCGAAGATGCTGCCCCCGTAGTGGTGCACCACCGCCCCGGTGTCGGCGTCGCGGAGCTGGTGGGAGCCGAGCAGCCGGATCGGCCGGGCGCAGCCGTTCACGGCGGTGACTTTGTCGCGCCAGGTTTTGTAGTCGGCCGCCCGTAGTCGAGCGGCAAGACGGTCTTCCAGCGTCAGCACGACGCAAACCCTCCCCATGGGCATGAGAAAGGGCGGGGCAGCACACCGGCCGTGAACTCGATGTGTGCCCCGCCCTGAGAGCGGACAGAGAGTCAGGTCAGGCGGGAACCGGGTGGTGGTTGACCGTGGTGTTCAGCTCTTCCACGAGCGCGGTCACCATCACCTCCGGCAGCGCCACCCGTTGTGTGATGTCCTCAGCGGTCACCGGGCGACCCTGTTGGTGTGTCGAGGCCGCCAGTGCGGTCACGGTCTCCCGCAACGAGCCGGGGAGCTTGCCCAGCACAGACGGGGCCTTGCGAGGCGGTGCCGACTCCGGCCGAGGCGCAGGCGACAGCACCGGTTCCGTGGCCGGTTCAACCGGGGCAGACGGTGCAGTCGGTTCGGGCTGAGCTCGTTCCGGCTCCTCTGGCGCAGCGTGGCGAGTCTCGTGCCGGTCGGCCTGGTCATAGACGGCGAGGACGATCTCGCGTTGCCGAGCCTGGATGACCGGGATGACCTCGGCGATGCCGTAGACGATGACCGGGATGATCGCGTGCACCGCCAACGAGCCGAGATTGAACCGCTCCCACTCACCACGCAGCAGCGGCGCAACCTGCGGGATGACGTTCATCGCCAGCGTGGAGGCCAGCAGCACGTGCTTCAGCCTCGACCACCACCGGTGGTCCGGGGCGACGCCGTGGGACAGGATGACCGACTCAAAGTTCAGCAGGGTGATCAGCAGCCCGGCGAACATCGGCTCCACCGTCCACGCCGCCCACCACAACGGATCAGCCGGGGTAGTGCCCTCGGAGAGGAAGGCGTGGACGCCTTCGGTGGTGTAGACGAGTCCGAGGGCGAGGAAGAACCACAACCCCGCCAGCGTCTTGCGGCCCCGCCGTTCCAGCTCGACCGCCTGCAAGTCGGGATCACGGACCAGACCGCGCAGCCGCCGAGCTTCGGAGATGCGTTTGCCGAGCTTGCGCACCCGCCGAGTCCGCCCAGCCTGCCCCGTGACCTCGCCGCGTTCGGTTTGGTCCATTGCGGACACTGCGTGGCCCTCCTTTCGATTGTGGTTCAGTCGTGACGGAGCTGGGAGCGCCAGAACTCGGCGGTGCCCCGGATCTCGCGAGCGTCGTCTTGCAGCCAGCCCGCGATCTTGCTGAGCAGGTCCGCGACCTCCTCGCAGATGGCCAGCAGTCGCCGGGAGTCGTAGCCTTCGTAGGAGTGATATGCCGTCACCGCGTTGGCGTACTCGTCCATCAGGTTCTCGGCCCGATCCAGGGCGTTGATCCACAGCCCCGCGTTTGCAGTGTTCATCACCGTGTCCGCCCTTCGTCGCGGTCGAACTCGCGGTGACCGAACTCGCGCAGCACCAGCGCCCCAGCCCCAGCCGCGAGCAACACCAGGCACAGCACCGTCACGAACAGCTCCGAGACGCCCTGCGCGTGGTAGATCAGCGCCAGCACCCCCACCGCGGGCAACCCGTACTTGAGGGCCAGGCCGAGCCGCCAGAAACGAAATCCCAAACGCCACATGATCATTCCTCCCAGGCTGGTCGATGGTTGGGGCAGAACACATGCTGTTCGCTGGTCGCCACCCAACCGAAGTGGTTGCCCAACGCATGGCACATTTCTTCCCAGGTCTCATAAACGGCCGGATTGTCATCGGGAAGCTCGGCACACTCTCCACAACGGGGCAAGAACACCGGCTCAACCGCCTCGATCACAACAGACCAAGACGTACTCTCCCGGTGTCCCCACTCCAGCGCCCGAGCTCTTCTCTCAGCTTCCAGACGGCTGCGAAACAGCGGACGATAGAGCTGAAATTCATGGTCACAATGCCACTCAACGAGCTGATAATGCGTCGTGTGCAGCACGGGTGAATAACGAACATCGAAACTCATCAATCGACATCCCCAGTTGTTAGGCACCGATACGGCGCACGTAGTCGAGCGCGGCAAGAATCGCGCGGAGCGCGTCGAGTGCGGCCCCGTATTCCGGGTCATCGAGAGCCTTCTCATCACCTTCGGAGAGACCGAGACGATGTTCGACGTCCTGGCACACCAGGTAGCACCAGTTCCCCGAGGCTTCAGCTCTGGCCGCTTCCAGCAGGCGCACGACTTCGGCGTGCGCGTCCTCGCGTCGGCTCATCAGCTCACCGCCCGCAGGCGCGTGGTGCCACGAACGAAGTCGACGAGTTCGGTGATCTCGGTGTCGGAGACGTAGGCCGAGCGAACACGCAGCGGAGTGCGGGTGCGCTGACGCACCACGTAGCCGATGCCCGCCGTCTCCGGAACATTCGGGATCTCGTCGGCCAGAGCGCCCCGCAGCCGCGCCCCCTCGCCGAGGGTCATGTCCACGTGCGAGGCCGAGGTGACCCGCAGGCAGACGCGAACGGTGAACAGCTCCCGCACCGGAACCGTGTCCTTCGTCGGCTCCTGCACCAGACCGAGCATCGAATGCCCGGTGGCGCGCCCTTGCGAGCCGACCAGCGCCAACGACTTCCGCAACTCCCGCGCCGATGCGCCGTCGCCGTAAGCCAGCAGCGCACCCATCTCGTCGGCGATCAACACGTTCAACGGCGTCTCACGACAAACGGTGATCTTGCGCTGCCCCTGTGCCGACAGCTCCCGCTGCGTGGCCTGCATGTCGGCGACGTACTCGCCCACCAACTCCGCACAGTCCTCGGTGGCCGTGGCGTAGCGGTGGGCGACCGGCGCCAGCGCAGCGAACTCCATCTGCTTGGGATCGCAGATCCACAACCGCACCAGCCCATCCCGCAACGCGGGCGCCATGCCTCGCAGCAGGCTCGCCGGGATCGAGTTCTTGCCCGCCCCGGTCGCCCCAGCGATGAACACGTGCTGTCCCAGCGGGCCGAGACGGAACTCGTTGCCGTACTCGTCCTCACCGACGTAGATGTCGGTGAAGTCCACCGCGTCCACCGTCTCGGGCATCTCCGGGGCGTCGATGACCTCGGTGAACGGCTCCGAGCGTTGCACGATCAGCGCGATCACCATCGGCTTGACCCGTTCAACGGCCACCCGCTGCGCCTTCAGCGCCTCGGTCAGCTCCGGAAGTTTGGCCTCGAAGTGCCGCAAGTGCTGGCCCTTGACCAGCTTGACGAACAACGTCTCCACGTGCGGCGAAGCCGAGCGGACCCGCAGCAGCCGCGGGAACAACTCCTCACCGGTCTTGCGGTGAGTACTCGACAGCTCACAGGCCCTCACAATGTCGCGCCACCGCGGGCCGACATATCGGACCCACCGCCGCCGCCACGCCCGCAAATGAGGGGCGGCATACCGGTCGAAGGTGTCCGGGTGCGCGCGATACCACCCCGCCAGTCCCAGCGCCGCCGCACCCGTGATGCCGCCTGTGGTGCTCCAGCCCAACTCCATCCCCGAGGCGGTGACCGCGCCCGGGGCGAGCACGCTGCCCGGATGCCGGGCCAGCCACAACGCCGCCTGAAACTCCCTGCCCCGTCGCCGGGTCGATGTCCTCGACATCCGTGCTATCCCTCCGCATGAGAAAGGGCCGGCCCTCACCCCCTGCTGCAGCAGGAGAGAAGGCCGGCCCTGTGCCGATCAGTTCGTGAAAGCGGTCAGTCCCGCAGCGCCCCACGGGAGTCCGACAGCGCGACCGTCAACGTCGCCACCGCCCGCGCCGTGGCGTCATGAGCGCCCTTGAAGCCCTCACGCCGCACCGGCATTCCGCGCATCGAGTCCTTGAGCTGCCGCATCGCGGCGTCGACGTTCTCCAGCGCCCGGTCCAGTTGATGCCCTGCCATCGCTCACACCCTCCAGTCCCGCGAGACGAGTTCGGCCTCGTACTTCTTCGCCTTCGCCCGCAACCGCCCCAGCTCGTCGACGGCCTTGCGGCGGTAGCCCTTCAACTCGTCCTGCGTGGCCGCCACCGACCACGCCCCGTCCTCGGCCTTGTTGTCGTCGATGCGGTCGATGAACTTGTCCAACTCCTCCAGCGCCTCGACCACCATGTCCATGGCCGACACGAACGTGGCGTACTTTTGCTGTGCACGCCGATTCAACGCCTCGATCTGCATACCATCACCCCATTTCCGCGAATTTCCACTACTGGACATGCGATCGCATCAGCGACCGCACGACGAGGTTGATTTCGAACACCACGAGCGCGGCCCCCACCAGCGGAACCACCGCCACCAACGCAGCGGTCAGCACCACCAGCACCGCACCCACTAGCAGGCGATCCATCACCGAACCCCCGCCCTACCTCGGCGGACGCCGTAGGGGTCGATCGTGCACAACCCGCCGCCGACCATCGTGACCACCACCTTTCCGAGCGTTGTCGTCCTCGTTCTCGTCGTCTGTCGGCAACACCAACTCACGCGCCACGCACATCCCTCCCGCACATTCCGTGGCAGAACATCAAGACCCCCGGAAAACACGAACGCCGGGGGCCAAAATGCGCCGCCACAACGGCGCAAAAAGGCATGGAACGGCCCACTCTGGAATTCTCAAACAACGAAATAGCGCCCCCGCCCGACTCGAACGGGCCGCCAACCCACAACCTTGGGAAGGGCAAAAACGCGACAGTCGCCCTCAGCCGTCCAGCGGCTTGAGACCGGCCGCACTGAAAGCGATCCCCGAGACGGTCTCGCCGCGATCGTTCTTGAATGAATACGGGTTGACCCGCGCGTCCACCAGCTCGACCAGATCGCCTTCCTCCAGACCCTCACCAGGGTCGGTGTCCAGGGTCACGCGAATCTCCTCGCCCTTCTCCCCCTTGACCTTCGCGAACAGCGACACCACGAACTTCGTCGCCCCCTCGCGGTCGGTCACCACCACCTCGCGACCCGCGTCGTCCTTGCGCATCTTCATCGTCGGAGGCTCGACCACTCGCAGCCGATAGCCCGCCAGGTTCACCGGAATGTTCCGCATTACTACTTTCTCCTTCCCTTCACTACATACCAATCTATATCAGTATGTATCGGTGTTGCACTACTCCAACCGAGTGATGTAGATCGGATTAGGTCGCGCGGGCTAGGCTCGTGCCATGTCGAGCGCTATGACAGGGCTGGCCGCGTACCAGCGGGTGGCCGAGGCCATCCGGCAGGACATCAGAGCCGGTCGGCTGAAAGCCGGGGACAAGCTACCTAGCAACCGAGGCGTC
The DNA here is from genome assembly GCF_000244975.1 of Saccharomonospora cyanea NA-134. NCBI lineage: Bacteria > Bacillati > Actinomycetota > Actinomycetes > Pseudonocardiales > Pseudonocardiaceae > Saccharomonospora > Saccharomonospora cyanea. Next base: position 4,573,650 of record NZ_CM001440.1, read on the forward strand.
GCCGATCTGTACGACGTGTCCCTGGGGACGGCGCAGAAGGCATTGAAGGCGTTGGAGGATGAAGGGTGGGTGCTTGCCACCCCATCGGTTGGTGTGTTCGTCAGCGAGTCCATGCCCGACAAGAACGAGCGGCGCTCTGTCGACTTGAACGACGTTCGGGACGAGCTGGCGAAGTTGCGTGCGGCTGTCGAGACGCTGACGGCCCGTGTCGACTCTCTTGAAGCCCGCAGCGACCAGAATTGATCGTTTGTCGTCGTTGCCATGTCTCAAGGAGACATGACAGGAAGGCGCGAACAACAGGTGAGCCGGGGATGAGTCGGGGGTGAGTCACCCCTGTTTCCCCTGGTAAAGCAATGGGGGGCTCGTGACCGACGATGAACTGACGCCGATAGCGCGGGCACGGCTGAAGCAGGGATGGAGCAAGGCTGAAGTCTGCCGTCGCCTACGTGACGCGCGGCTGAAGCGCGGGATACGCCCACCCACTCCGGCCAGCTTGAAACGGATGTACGTCGAATGGGAACGCGGCACCACGCAGGTCACTGACTGGCGAGACGAGTTCTGTGAGGTCTTCCAACTGACCACGGCCGAACTCGGGTTCGTCGAGCTCATGCCCGATCCCTTGACGTCGGCCGCGGTCGATCCGTTGGAACTCCGGTCGATCAGCCATGACCTGGTGCTGTTGTTGGAAGCCCAGACGGACCACTACCGCCAGCTTGACCGGCAGCTCGGGGCCGCTCTGATTCCCCAGACTTCAGCGCACACACAGACCATGGCGGACCTGCTTCAGCAGTCGCTACCCGGAACCGGCCGACCTGCCTTAGCGCGTGCACTCGCCGAAGCAGCCGCGCTAGCCGGTTGGCAGTCGCTTGACTCCGGCAATCCGCGCGAGGCGTGGCGTATGCACGAGCTTGCGAAGTCCGCTGCGAGAGAGGGAGAGGACCCGGCCGTCCTCGCGCACGTCAGCGCCCAGCAGGCATACGCCTTGCTCGACTCGGGTCGAGAGGCCGACGCCGCCCAACTCGCCGAACATTCCCGGCGAACTGCCGGATCGAAGGTTCCGCCACGACTTCGAGCGTGGCTCTGTGCGGCTGAAGCCGAGTTCCGCGCAGCCGTAGGCGATACTCCCGGAACCCAGCGGCTCCTTGACGAAGCGGCCGACCTCATGCCCGGGGGAGACGCGGACCCGGAACTGCCTTTCCTCTTCCTGAACTCGGCTCACCTCGCACGATGGCGAGGGAACTGCCTAGCACGTCTCGGATCGCTCGAAGCTGTGCACGACCTCAGCTCGGCACTTGCTGGCATCCCAGAAGGCACCTTCGCCCGCGCCGAGGCAGGCCTACGAGTCGACCTCGCGCAGGCGCTTCTCACGAGAGGCGACCTTGCCGAAGCGGCACAGCACATTGCCCGCGCCGAGCAGTTGGCGACGCAGACCGGCTCCGCCCGGCAACGCACGAGGATCGCCCAACTCCGGGGTCGGCTATGACTTGCCGTCGAGAGCAAGCACGTAGAGCAGCGCGACGAGCGCGCCCGAGTTGAGCACCTGCCCAGTCCGGATCAGCTCTGGGACCTTCGCATACGGGACCCAGCGGAAACGCCCCTCATCCAGCTCCGTAGGGTCGCCGACCTGTTCGACCCCATCCACGGCATAGACGTAGTGCGGATTACGCAGCATGCCAACAGCAGGTTCGAAGGTCACCAGGTGTCGAGTCTGTCGAGGGCGGAAGCCGGTTTCCTCTTCGACCTCCCGCGCAACCGTGACGGCGGGGTCCTCGCCCTCTTCAACGATCCCGCCAGGAAGCTCCCAGTTCCAGACATCAGGGGCGAACCGGTGACGCCAGCTCAGCAACACATGCTCGCGAGCGTCATCGAACACCACAGCCATAGCGGCGGGCGGAAACCAAACCGTGTGATGCTCGAACCGGCTACCCGACGGAACCGAGATGTCCGCCAGCCCAACTCTCACCCAGTCGCTCTCATAGACAGACCGCTCACCATGAACGACCCATCGTTCCGCATCATCCTCGTCTGCCACTCGTCGATCGTATGAGCCTGCAAGCTCCACAGCCATCCCCTCCGAAGTCCGCGTGTCGGCACCCGCAGTGCTTGTGTTCAAACTTTCTTCTCTTGTTCAAGGGCGGCCCCGCCGGGGCCGCCTGCCTGCTGTCTGTGGGTCCGCGCCAGCGGGCCGCCGGGCGTGCGGCTGGCGCCGGTCCCGGCGTCCCGCACGCGGACCCGAAGCGGAAGGCAGGCGGTCCGGGAACCACGGCGGGGCCGCCGTGAAGGGAAGAAGAGATGCCCTCGCCGGGCGGGCAGGTCTCCGGGATGGCCGGGGTCATGCACGGACGTTGCGGTTCGGTGGTGGTCCGGTTGGTGTTCCATCCCGTCCGACCTCCCCGAGGGCTATCACGCCGCGTCAAGGGGGCAAGCCTGGCAACGTCGGCCGCCGGTCAGCGAGGAAGGTTGCCCCCTTGACACAGCGTGATCGGGCTACGCCAGGTCAGACGGGATGGAACACCAAGCCACCCACGTGCGTGGGCACGGGGCACGTACGGGGCACATGCGCGCGATCAGTGACCGAAGATCATGACAAACGACGACAGCGACAGCCAGCCCATTACCGCAGGTCAACACCAACGGCCGAGATCACAGCCACGGTTGAAGCGCCCTCCTAAAGCGGGTGTCGGAGGTTCGAATCCTCCCGGGGGCGCCCAGGTCAACTACATAGCTAGCCTGCTAGCCTTTCCTCGATTTTCTGCTTCACGGGCTAGTCTTGGGTGCCCCTCAGCAGCACTACACCCACCAGCACTCCCCTCGGACGCCGTGAACGCCGACTCGAACAGCTGCCCCACGCCAGACAGCAACCCCTAAAGCACGACCTTCACTCAATATCACCCACCAAACGGCGGTAACAGGTACGCCACATCGTTGGCAAGATCAACTTGTGCTTCCTGGACTAAAACCTGGTGACGTCCTTCCTCGTCGCGAAGTACATGACCGCTACGGCGGATCAAGGCAGGGCGGGATCGCACCGTCATCCCGAACCAACGTTGTCCTCTTCTTCACCAACCCGGCAATCGGCCACCGGCACGGCTACTACGACGGCTGGGGCGGTGACGGGCTCTTCCACTACGTTGGCGAAGGGCAACAAGGGGATCAACAGCTTGTCCGCAAGAACAAGTCCATCGCGGAGCACCATAGGACTGGGCGAACACTTGAAGGGTTTCGCGCAGACGGCAAGCTAGTACAATACCTCGGCGAATTCAAACTGATCGATCATTATTTCACAGACGCACACGAGACCAATGATCCAAGCGTCCTACGCCAAGTAATCGTTTTTCGGCTTCAACCTCGCAACGAAGTACCTGTGGAGCTGCCAAACCTACCGCTTCGGCCCAAACTGAAACCCCGAATCGATGTAGTGCCGGTCGAGGAAAAGTTTACTGAACGCGCCTTCGTTACACCCGACCGTGAACCATTTGAACTCGAACGCCGTGAATCGGTCCTGGTACATCACTACCGAACCTACCTCGAAAACGAAGGCCATACCGTCAGGCGCCTCCGCATCATACCTCCCGGCGAATCACGTCCCCTCTATAGCGACCTATGGGACGAAACCACCAAAGAGTTGATCGAAGCGAAGAGCAGCGTGACCCGCGACCAACTCCGTTTGGCAGTGGGACAACTATTCGATTACGGACGTTTCGTTGACGCCCGCAAACGCACCATTTTAGTACCTTCACGCCCACGTGAGGATTTACTCAACTACTTGCGTAGCACGAGTATCGGTGTGACTTATCTCGATGATGATGGAACCTGGCGCCACGATGACCTTAGCTAAGAGCTGTCCTGTAACTGCTTATCGTGACGAGATGATCCTGTCGTGACTGTGTGATTACAGTGGTGCGGGAACAGTCGCCGGATGCCATGGTGCGCCTCGCCGCGTTGAAGAGCATCCGCGACTCCCGCGGCAACGAAGACGACTACCGCACCACCAACGTCGACAGCACCACCAGTCTGATCGACACCCTCAGTAACACTGCTTCACCCGTACACGTGGTCCACGCCTCCACAGTCTCGGTCTACGGACCACAACAGCAACCCGACGAGGACGCGCCCACCGACCCACGCAACCCCTACGCCCGAACGAAACTCGACGCCAGGGTGCGGGCTGCTTGGTGGTCAGTCCTTATCTGCACCTCGACTGGCCGGGCGCGTTGGGGTGCTGCACCGTCGGTGCGGTTACACGCTTTGTGCAAGTGCGCCGAGCGCAATGACTCGTCCATGTGGGGCGTTGTTGACGTGGGCAAACTGAGCGCATGACAGGTTTGACCGCTGAAATCGTGGTCGAGGGTCACGTTCCGCAGGCCCCAGCCCTCGCCCCGAACGGGCAACTGCTCTGCTACGTCCTCGCCCCCACCAGCCGAATCGGTGACCACCTCGACACCGCACTCTGGCTCGCCGACATCGAAGACGACGATGTGTGGCGTCGGGCGACCACCGACACCGCGACGGAGTCCCGGCCTCGCTGGTCCGCGGACTCGCACACGCTGTACTTCCTGTCCGACCGCGCCGAGCGCGGGACGCCGCAGGTGCACCGGCTTACTCGCACCGATGACGTGGTGATCGCGTTGACCGGCTGGCGAGCCGGCATCATCGACCACCTGCCGCTCGCCGACCTCAACCTGGTCGCACTGCTCGCCGAGGACGAACCCACCGAACAGGGCACGCGCCGCGCCCAGGACCGCGACGACGCCATTGTCGTCGGTGAACGCGAACCGCGTGCCCGGTTACGCCTGCTCGACCTGTGCACCGGTCAGGTCACGACTCCGAGCGTGTTCGGCGACCGGCACGTCGTGGAACTGCGGCAACGACCCAACGGCGGCCCGCTCGCCGTACTCTCCCAGGCCAGCGCCGACAAAGACTACGGGCCCCGCACCGGCCGACTGCACCTGTTCGACCCCACAACGGGGACCGCGGAGGACCTTGGATCGGTCGAGGCCGACGCACACTCCCTGGCCTGGTGGCCGGCGGAAGACGGTTGGCACCTCGGTTACATCGCCCTCACCCCACCGGTCCTCCAAGCCGGCACCGCCGTGTTCGACCTGGCCATGAGCAGCAGCCTCCGCCGCAACCGCACCGCCGCCCTACCGATGTGCCCCACCGAACTGCACCAGACCGACGCCGCCCCGCTGGTTGTGTTCGCCGACGGCCTGAACACGACCTTGGCCCGGCTCGACCCCGACGGTCCCACCCCACTGGCGCAGCACCCCGGCCGCCTCGACGCCCTCACCACCACCCCCGCGGGCACGGCAATCGCGGCACTGACCGGCACCCGTTACCAACCCACGAACGTTCACGTCGGGCCACCAACCGGGCCGCTGCGGAAGATCACGCACACCCGACCCGAACTGGACGGCATCACCTTCGGCACCCAGCGACCGCTGGCCTACCGTGCCGCCAATGGCCTCGCTCTGGACGGTCTGCTCGTACTGCCCGTCGGGAAATCCGCGTCAGACGGCCCGTTTCCACTCGTCACGATCGTGCACGGAGGCCCCTACGACCGGTACGCCGATCGCCTCCAGCTGTTCTGGTTTCCCAGCGCGCAGTGGCTGGCCACCGCTGGATACGCGGTGTTCCTGCCCAACCCGCGCGGCGGCCAAGGCCACGGCCACACCTTCGCCGCCAGCGTCGCCGGCCGGGTTGGCCAGGAGGAATGGACCGACATCCTGGCCGGCATCGACTTGCTCATCGCCGAGGGCGTTGCCGACCCCGATCGGCTGGGCATCGCCGGCGGGAGCCACGGCGGGTTCATGGCCGCCTGGGCGATCGGGCAGACCGATCGGTTTCGCGCCGCGCTGGTCAGCGCCGGTGTCGTCGACTGGGGGATGCTCGCCGCGACCGGGGAGAACGGCCAGTTCGAGGCCGCGCTCGGCGGCAGCACCGGGTGGAACGGAATCGGCCCACACCCGCATGACGCGGTCAGTCCGGTCTCCTTCGCCAGCCGCGTCCGCACCCCGGTGCTCATCCTGCACGGCGCCCAGGACACCAACGTCCCCCTCGGCCAGGCCGTGTACTTCCACCGGGCACTGCGCCACTTCGGCGCCGAGCACGAGTTCGTGATCTATCCCAGAGAGGGCCACTCGATCCGGGAACGCAACCACCAACTCGACGTCCTGCGCCGCACCCGTGCCTGGTTCGACCGCTGGCTCCAACCCTGACCGAGGACACGTGCCAGATCCCGCAGCGTGCCCGTCGCCGACGGGAACACCCACGGAGACTCCGACTCCGCGTTCTATCCGTCAGCGCATCCCAGGCGTTTCACGCCTTCCCTCTTCGCCCCTGTCAGAATACCGGTGTCGCCGCTTGTATTTCCCTCACCCCTTCTTCCAGCGTCAGTGACGGCAGGATTCGCACGGCATTCCAGTGGACGAGTCGGGCTTCCACAAGAAAACGATCGACGTTCTCCGATTTTTCGGCACCCACGATGACAACGATCGTGTGCTCTCTATTGATGAACAGGCCCGACACGAATTTGACACCGGATTTCTCGACAATGCTTGGGGTTTCCGGCACGATCTTCAACATCAGATCTCTCGTCTTCGAGTTACTTGTCGGGCACGAATCTGGCGTATGGTTTGCCAGTAAGACAAAATACATCTGAAACTCCTTGCGCATGAGAGGTATTCGGAGGCCCTCTTCGGAGACCTCAGCAGTTCCGACACCGCACCCGCAGCGTCCGCTAATTACCGCTCCGAGCTCACGACATCGCCCATACAAGGGTGACGATAGGGACGAAAGACCTATATGGATTGAAGACTGTTACTGAATTTCTGGTCGGCCAGGTTTGTTCGAGATGCTATTGACCGAATGCCTACCGGCGCTCGGTGACCATCGCCCGCTAGCCTGATGATCTGTCGGAACCTTGCTTCCTAGCGAGGCAAGGTTGCGACGATGGTGACCACGACGCAGCCATGCGTGAGGATCCTGACACCCGGAAAACACGAAACATCAACAGCGCGCCATACAGAGTAAAGGCCGGTTCTTCGGCTATCCGGAAACTGGTCAGCTGAAGCTACGGAAAGTTATTACTCGGCAGAGAGCTTCAGGGGCAGCCCCGCCGGGCCGCCTGCCCTGCTGTTCGTGGGTCCGCGCCAATGGGCCGCCGGGCGTGCGGCTGACGCCGGTCCCAGCGTCCGGCTCCAGGAGGATGGCGCAGTCGAGCACGAGGTGGCCGAGTTCGGGTGCTGGACGGTGACGGTGGTGGAGCGCCTTGGCCCGAGTGGCGTCGGCCGTCTCACCGATATCAACGCGGCGGGCCAGCCGGAAGCGTCGACTTCGCCGCGTTCTCAGGAGCACTCCTACTAAAGAGACGCCTCGTGTATCGATCGAAGGATGTGGATATCGCCACCCGCGATCTAGCGTCCTGGCCATGACGCGATCGAACACCACCACCGGATCAGCCGGCCGGCGGAAAACGCCCTCGCTGGTCCACCACAATGCCTGGTTTCCAGGCCGGGTCATCGGAGGCACGGCGCTGGTATTAGGTCCCGTTGTGTGGTTGGCGGGGCTGATTCTGCGCTATCTCGCGCTGAGCTCGGCACCCTTCACTGCCGAGCAGTTGGACTGGTTTGCCAGGCAGCCGTTCGCGGCTCCGTCACAACTGGCCGTCTACCTGGAGAATTCCGCATTGACCACGGCCGGCTACGGGTGTTTCGCCGCCGGCGCTATCCTGCTGTGCCCTGCGATCATCACACTCGCCCAGATCGTCGCGGCGAAGTCCCCGAAGGTCGCCTTCGTGGGCGGCACCCTGATCGTCGTGGGCCTCTTCTCGCGCCTGTACTGGGCGGGCGTGGACCACACCGCCTTCGAACTGATCGGTTCACTCGGGCTTGACCAGGTCACCAAGACCGTGATGGACACGTACGTGGACATCTCCTACGGACCGTGGCGCGTTCCCATCACGGCAGCTTTCGGCCTTTACATCGGCACACTCGTGCTGGCCGTCGGGGCCTACCGGTCAGCGACGTTCGGCACTGGGCGTCTTCTGCTGTTCCTCCTGTCCGGAACACTGTGGACCGGCGTGCTCAAGGAGAGCACCGTCTTCAGCATCGTCTCGGCCGCTGCCCTGTGCCTGGTATTCGTGCCACTGGGCATCCGAGTACTGCGCAACGCCGTGCCCGAGTTGCGGGTCGAGAGCCTGCCCGCCTCCGACCGTGCCCCTTTGACGGTTGTGAGCTGGTAACACACCGTTTCGAGTGCCGGACGCCGCCACCTATGCTCGCCTTTGTGGGTCACACATCGTCACGGATGCGGTCCATACGTGACCGATGGTGGCTTTCCGTGGTCGCTTTCGCCAGTGCTTTCTTCCCAGCGGCCCTCCCGGGCTCGGTGCTATACAGCGCCGAGCTGCCAGGCCTCGCGTCGGTACCCGGTTATGTCCAAGCCACCGTGGTCGGGTTACTGGCCGGGGCCGCGATCCGGACGACGCCGGAGCGACGGTGGCCACTACTGCTGTTGACGGCCGTGGACTGCGTGATCCGGTCGCCAGGTCTCCTGGTCGCCGTGACGTCGTACGTTGCGGCGACCACCTACCGCCGCCCCCGCCATCTGGTGATCTACACGGCGGCTGCGAGCCTGCTGGCGGTGCTGCCGCGACCCGGCACGGACGTCGCCTCCTCGCTCGGCAGCGCACCGCTGTTCGTCTGGCTTCCGCTGATGATCGGCCTGTGGACGGCGGCCCGAGGCCAGGTGGTGGCCGGGCTGCGCGAACGCGCCGAACGGCTGGAACGGGAGCAAGCCGCCCGTGCCGAGCAGGCCCGTGCACACGAACGCGCGCGCATCGCGCGGGACATGCACGACGTGATCGCCCATCGGGTCTCGCTGATGGTTCTGCGCGCCGGAGCGTTGGAGATCAACGCAACCGACGACAAGACCGCGGCGGAGGCGGAGCTCATCCGCACGACGGGCAAGGAGGCGCTCACCCAGCTCAGAGCAGTTCTCGGGGTACTCGACGAGGCGGACCAGGAGGTTCTGCGGCCGCAGCCGGTGCTTGCCGATCTCGACTGGTTGCTCGACCAATCGAGATCGGTCGGCGTTGCCGTGGAACGGCGTGACGAGGGTACGGCCGGCGAGTTGCCCGTCATGGTGCAGCACACCGCCTACCGGGTGGTCCAGGAGGCACTGACCAACGTCCACAAGTACGCGAACACCGCCACCGCACAGGTAGTGCTGCGGTACCTCCCCTCGGCGCTGGACGTCACGGTCAGGAACACGGCACCGTCCGACCGTGCCCCGGTGATGTCGGGCGGGGGGCTCGGTCTGGTCGGGCTGAGGGAGCGCGTCGAAGTCCTGGGCGGCACGTTCGTCGCCCGACCGGAACCGGACGGCGGTTTCATCGTGTCTGCGACGCTTCCGACATGATCCGAGTGCTCATCGTCGACGACGAAGCCCTGGTGCGGACCGGATTGCGCATGATCCTGGAGGCCGTCGACGACATCGAGGTGGTCGCCGAGGCGGACAACGGGGCGGAGGCCATCACCGCCGTCGCCCGCCATCGGCCGCATGTCGTGCTCATGGACGTGCGGATGCCACGCATGGACGGGGTGACCGCGCTCCGGGAGATCAACCGGTACGAGAACCCACCGAAGGTGGTCATGCTGACCACCTTCGACCGCGACGAGTACGTCCACAGTGCACTGCGTGCCAAGGCTGTGGGTTTCCTCCTGAAGGACACGGCGCCCCGCGATCTGATCACCGCCGTCCGCACGACAGCCGATGGCAGCGCCGTACTCGCGCCCACGGTCACCAAGAGGCTGATCGACGCCTTCGCCGGACAGCACTCCCCGGACGCCCCCGCCGCGCGGAAGCGCCTAGCCGTTCTCACCGCCCGCGAACAGCATGTCGTCCACGCCGTGGCCCGAGGTCTGGCCAACGCCGAGATCGCCCGCGAACTCGACATGAGTGAGACCACCGTCAAGGCCCACGTCAGTCGCTCACTCGCCAAACTCGGTCTGACGAACAGGGTGCAGCTCGCCCTCCTCGTCCGCGATGCCGGTTAGACAGCACTCACGTGTACCGCGAAGTGCGCCACGCTCAGAGGTACGGACCATTCAGCCGCGCCTTCGCGACCGCACCTGTCAACCAGGTGCGGTCAGGTCGAAACCGACCTCAAGGAGCGGAAACCCCTCGGAGCACCGCCGGCCGGCCCAGGTCCCATCCCTTGGTGTTCCCGCCGGGACGCCCAGGCGAGGGCCAGCCCCGAAGGCCACAGGTCAGTCGTGGGCACATTCGGGGCACACACGAACCACCGAAAACCTTGAGAAAGTCGAAGCCGGCTCGTGCAAGACTGCCCCGGTGGACACGACGGAACTGATCTTGGCGGGATACCTGGCAGCACCGCGGGCTCGCCACGCGGACTGGCAGTCCGACCTCGTCCCCGAACGATTCATCAGTGTCAGCGAATGCCTCACCGGCGTGGAACACGGACCGCAATTCTGGGCATGGCACACGGACCGAGAAGCCGCCACCCGCTTCCACGGAGCCCTACTCGCGATCGGCCTCACCGGCCGCGACGCCACCGACCTGACCGATGATCTGAGAAGAGAGTTCGTTCACGACGTGGGTACGTCGAACCGGAACGAACCGGAGTACCTCGACCTTCTGACACGAGCCACTCACGTACCACACGACGGCCTACTCCGAGGCTTCGAAGTCATCGGCATCGAATGGGGGCTGTCAAACGTCCATTCCTGGTTCTGCCACAGCTACGAACCCGATGTGGCAGCCGAACTCGCCATCCAGCCGAATCACTGGGGCCTGCTCGACACCTACGGTGAAGCTTCCACAGTTCTGGACTGGATACTGGACCGCCCCACCGACGAAGCCCCCGAGCCTGCTCACTGGACCGTCGCCGCGCTCATCGAGTGCCCCCGGTAAACACGCACACGACAGCACCTGCCAAGGCGATGTTTGCGCCGTGGCCTGCCACGTGCTCGCCGTGCTCACGTCCAAGGCCATGTGCGGATGGCAGAGGACGACAAACGATGTCGACAGACGGGAGCGGCCCCGCAGGTCGATCGCTGTTGCCGTGAGCAGGTCCCGGGTCGGGAGAGAACGGCGAACAAGGTCAAGGAGGCTCCGCGTCAAATCCGTACAACGTTCTCAGATGCCTGCGGAACTCCCTTGCGTCCTTGGGTGGCAGATGTGCTGCCGCGATCGTCAGAACCCTACGTAGTTCACCGGGCTCTAGAGCACAGCATTCCGGCATACCGCAGCCATTGTCGGAATCGGAATCCCAAAGGGAATGCTTCGGGTCGTTGAGAAACCGCCCCCAGAAGCGCAACGCCCAGCCGACGGCGTCGCAACCTAGCCGGGTACGTTCGAGTCGGGCCACCACCGCCCGCCCACGAGGCGACAACCCTGGGATCAGGGGAATCCGCTCATATGGTCTGCGCCGACGAGGGAGATCGGCACGGACCTGACTTGGCGACCTACGCGCCATCGCCCTTTCGATGTGTCGACATGAAAGGATTCTTGCACTCGCCGATCACCCTGGCAATGCCTGGCCTGCGATACCGCCAACGACGGCAACTCCCACGCTTCACCCTCGACAGCCAACCATCGATGACTGACACAGACCCGCAGTAGCCATCGGTTGCATTCGCGATTGACTCAGTTCGTAAGCGATCGTCACAGACCTCAAGAGCCGACCACAGAGTCGCCGTCATAAACGGGTGTCGGAAGTCGTCGCCTCGCCAGGCCTCGGTTCGACGAGCGACCGCAACCAACGCCTTCCAACCGAGTGAGGGCTTGAGCCCACGTCACTGCCAAGTTGGTCCTCGGTGAGCTCAACGTGGACACCGAGCCTTACGGTCCGGCGTTCGCGTGAGCCGCGGATCGCCTACCGCGTTCCAGCTTCACTGCAGGTTCCGCGCGATCCCCTGCGCGGCGACCTGCAGCGCGGTCAACAGCCGAGTTCGGGCTCGTTTCAGCGTGGGAACGACGATGCCGAGTGCCGCCACGACGTCGGGGTCGGCGGCGGGTGTGTTGTCGGCGGGGGCAGGACGGGTGACGGGTACGGCGATCGAGCAGGCGCCGAGCGTCATCTCGTCCGTGGTGGTGGCGTAGCCGTCGCGACGTACTCCGTCGAGCTGCTGTCGTAGCAACCCGGCGTGGGTGACCGTGTGGGCGGTGAGCCGTCGCAGCCGCCCGGCAAGCACGCATTCGCGCACCTCCTCCGGGGCGTGCGCGAGGAGCACCTTACCGACGCCGGTCGCGTGGAGTGGGAGGCGCGAGCCGGTCCGGCTCACCACGGGCACGGACGCGCGCCCCGACAGCCGGTCCAGGTAGAGGACCTCGAATCCGTCGCGCACGGCGAGATGCACGGTCGCGCGGGTGGCCGCATGGATGTCGCTCAGAAACGGCGACGCGGCGTTCCGTAGCTCCGTCCGTTCCGGTGCCAGCTGCCCGATGTCCCAGAGCCGCCTGCCGACGGCGTACCTGCCGTCGTCACCACGCACGAGGGCGTCCCCGGCCACCAGCTCGCGCAGCAGCCGGTGGGTCGTCGGCACCGGGAGGTCGGCCCGCCGCGCCACCTCGGTGACGGTCAACCGGCGGTGGGTGTTGTCGAACGCGTACAGCACGGACAACGCCCGCGAGACCACCGTGGCTCCGGGGGTGGAGGTTCCGCCGGCCATCACCGATCCTTCCACTCAGTGAAAGAAGTGTGTCGCTTTCCCGGCGGCCGGGCCACACCATGTGACAGTGACCACCCCAACGACCCCTCCAACGGCCACCCCAAGCCTGGAATCCCAGACCTCCATCTCCGGGGAGATCGAGAGGATCCACAGCGAGACCGCTGCCGGACAGCCCCAGCCGCGCCTGGACTTCCCGCCGTACCGGAGCTCCGTACTGCGGCATCCCACCAAACGACCGCAGCTGGTGGATCCCGAGGAGGTCGAACTGCTGGCGCCGGTGTTCGGGCACTCCGACGTGGACCCGACGGAGGCGGACCTAACGTTGCATCCGCAGGGCGAGCCCATCGGGGAGCGCCTGGTCGTGACCGGGCGGGTGCTGGACGGTGACGGTCGCCCGGTGCGCGGGCAGCTGGTCGAGATCTGGCAGGCCAACGCGGCGGGACGCTACGTGCACAAGCGTGATCAGCATCCGGCGCCGCTCGACCCGCACTTCCACGGGGCGGGACGGTGCCTGACGGACGACGAGGGGTGGTACCGGTTCACCACGATCAAGCCGGGTCCGTACCCGTGGCGCAACCATCACAACGCCTGGCGCCCGGCGCACATCCACTTCTCGCTGTTCGGCCGGGAGTTCACGCAACGGCTGGTGACCCAGATGTACTTCCCGGGCGACCCGCTGTTCGCGTTCGACCCGATCTACCAGTCGATCACCGACCAGGCCGCCCGCGACCGGCTGGTCGCGTCCTACGACCACGAACTCACCACGCACGAGTGGGCAACCGGGTATCGCTGGGACATCGTGTTGACCGGTGCGCACGCCACGCCCTTGGATCAGGAGGCCGACGATGAGTGAGTTCGTGGAGACGCCGGGCCAGACCGTCGGCCCGTTCTTCCACTACGCCCTGCCCTACGACGAGGGGCCTCGGCTGGTGCCACCCGGTTTCCCCGGCGCCGTTCGCCTGTCCGGAACCGTGTACGACGGGGCGGGTACGCCGGTTCCGGACGCCCTGCTGGAGATCCGGCAGGCCGACGGGTCCGGTCGCGTGCCGCGGGTCGAGGGGTCGCTTCGGCGCAGCGGCGTGTTCACCGGCTGGGGACGCGCCGCGACCGACGCGGGCGGCCGCTACGCGTTCACCACCGTCGAGCCGGGTGCGACGCGGGAGGGCGCGGCGCCGTACTTCGCCGTGACCGTGTTCGCCCGTGGCTTGCTCGACCGGCTCTTCACCCGCGTCTACGTTCCCGGGTCGGCCACCGAATCGGACCCGCTGCTGACCTCCCTGCCAGAGGACCGCCGGAGAACACTGGTCGCGACCCGCGACGACGCGGGGAACCTCGTCCACGACATCCACCTGCAGGGCGAGACCGAGACGGTCTTTCTGACCTTTCCCGGGCACGCGCGGCGATGAGCGGCCTGCTCACACCCGGGGCGCACCGGGCACACGACCTGGTACGGGATCGGGCTCTGCTCGCCGCGATGTGTCGGGTCGAGAGCGCCTGGCTGCGTGCTCTCGCCGCGGTCGGAGCTGTCGACGAAGCCGGCGCCGCCCGTGCGGCCACGGCCGTCGAGGCAGCGGATCTCGACGTCTCCGCGCTCGGCGCCGAAGCCGAGGCCGCGGGGAACCCGGTGGTTCCGCTGGTGCGGAACCTTCGCGCGGCCGTCGGCGACGAATCGCTGAGCCGCCTGGTGCACCGCGGCCTGACCAGCCAGGACGTCCTCGACACCGCGCTCGTCCTCGTCGCCCGTGAGGCGGTCGCGCAGGTGGTGGCGGACCTGCGCGCCACCGCGGCCGGACTCGCCGGCCTGGCCGCACGCCACCGCGACGACGTGATGCCGGGCCGCACTCTCACGCAGTACGCGGTTCCGGTCACGTTCGGGCTGACCGCCGCCCAGTGGCTCACCGGCGTGGTGGACGCGGCGGACGCCGTCGACGACGTGGCCCGGCGACTGCCGGTGCAGTGCGGCGGCGCCGCAGGCACGCTCGCGCTTGTCGCCGAGCTCACCACCGACCCGGTCGCGGCGGCACGCTCCTTCGCCGACGAGCTCGGCCTGCCCTGGCCCGGACTTCCCTGGCACACCCGGCGGCGCCCACTGACCGACCTCGGCGACGCCCTCGTCGGGGTGTGCGACGCGCTCGGCGTGATCGGCACCGACGTCGCGCTGCTGGGCAGGCCGGAGATCGGGGAGGTACGGGAGGGATCGGCGCCCGGCCGGGGCGGTTCCTCGACCATGCCGCACAAACAGAACCCGGTGCTGTCGGTGCTGCTACGCGGTGCCGCCCTGCAGGCGCCGCCGCTCGGTGCCCAGTTGCACACCGCGGCCGCCCAGGCGGTGGACCAGCGTCCTGACGGTGCCTGGCACGCCGAATGGCCTGCCCTGCGCCGCCTGCTCGAACTCACCGTCACCGCGGCCTCGCAGGCTGCCGAACTGGTCGGTGGGCTGCGGGTCGACACCACCACGATGCGAGCCCACGCCGAGGGCGCGGCCGACCAGCTCCTCGCCGAACGCGGCAAGCCCGGCACGCCGGCCGACTACCTCGGGGCCGCGGGTCGTTTCGTCGACCAGGCGCTGGACCGCTATCACCGCACCGCGCACGGCAGCGAGAACGACAGCCCTTGCGAACCCACCGAAGCCTGACCCACCGTCCACGTACCCGACTCACCAATCGACGGAGAGACCGTGTCCGACGAATTCCGTGACCCCTACGACGCCGGTATGGCGGTGCGCCGCGAGGTCCTCGGCGCCACGCACGTCGACCGGGCCAACGCCCGCACGACACCCTTCACCGAGGACTTCCAAGCGTTCATCACCCGCTACGCATGGGGCAGCGTCTGGACCCGGCCGGGCCTCGACCGGCGGCTGCGCAGCGTCGCCGTCCTGACGGCCCTGCTCGCCAACCGGCACTGGGACGAGTTCGCGATGCACGTGCGTGCCGCCCGCCGCAACGGGCTCACCGCCGACGAGATAGCCGAGGTGATCCTCCAGAGCGCCGTCTACTGTGGAGTGCCCGTCGCCAACCACGGCTTCGCCATCGCCCAACGTGTCCTCGACGAACCGGAGGACGACGCATGAGCACGCCGCACACCACCACGACACAGGTCGGAATCGTCGGCGCGGGACCCGCCGGGTTGATGCTCTCCCACCTGCTGGCGCGCCGCGGCATCACCTCGGTCGTCGTCGACCACCGCAGCCGGTCAGAGATCGAACGAACGGTGCGCGCGGGCATTCTCGAGGCCGACAGTGTCCGGTTGCTCACCGACACGGGTGTCTCCGACCGCGTGCTGCGGGAGGGCGACCAGCACCACGGCACCTACTTCGCGTTCGGCGGCGAGCTGCACCACATCGACTTCCAGGAACTGACCGGCGCCTCCGTGTGGCTCTACCCGCAGACCGAGGTGTTCGTCGATCTCGCGAACGCGCGTGAGGCGGCCGGTGCCGACGTGCGGTTCGGAGTCAGTGACGTGACGGTGCACGACATCACCGGCGAACAGCCGTCGCTGCGGTTCACCGACACCGACGGGAGTGCGCGCGAAGTCCGGTGCCGGTATCTCGTCGGTGCGGACGGCTCACACAGCATGTGCCGGCACGAGATTCCGCAGAAGCACATCCGGCAGTACCGCAAGGAATACCCCTTCGCCTGGTTCGGCATCCTCTGCGAAGCGCCGAAGAGCGCCCCCGAGCTGATCTACAACCATTCCGAACGCGGGTTCGCGCTGATCAGCCAGCGCACCGACACCGTGCAGCGGATGTACTTCCAGTGCGATCCCGACGAGGACGTCGACGCCTGGCCCGACGACCGGATCTGGTCCGAACTCCAGACCCGGGTCGGGCTCAACGGCGTCGAACTCCGAGAAGGCCCGGTCATCGACAAGGCTGTGCTCCGGTTCCGCAGCAACGTGGTGGAGCCGATGCGCTACGGCAGCATGCTGCTCGCAGGCGACGCCGCCCACACCGTTCCGCCGACCGGCGCCAAGGGGCTCAACCTCGCGCTCGCCGACGTCCGGGTGCTCGCCGACGTGCTCGACGACGCCCTGACCCGGAACGACGACGACGTACTCGACCGGTACTCGCAGCGTGCGCTCGACCGGGTATGGCGCTCCCAGCACTTCTCCTACTGGATGACCTCGATGCTGCACCGGCTGCCGCAGTCCGACGACTTCGACCTACGCCGGCAGGTCGCCGAGCTCCGCTCGGTGGTCGGCTCGACAGCCGCGTCCACCCACCTCGCCGAGGGCTACACCGGCTGGCCGAACACCTGACACCGCGACCGCGCCTGGATGTTCGTCGCCCTCGCGACGGTGATCACGGACGCTGCCGCGTGGTCGCGCCGTAGGTCAGCCGTCGCAGCAACCGTTCGGCCGGACCGCTCCTGCCGCTGCGGCGCAGAGTGTCGGCGAAGACCACCGTGGCCAGCCAGGTGAGCACGGCGATCCCGGAGGCCGTCGCCGTGCCCACCCGGGTGCCGAGCCCGCCCGCGTACGGCACGAACACGGCCACGAACACCACCGACTGCAGCAGGTAGCAGGTCAGTGAACGCTGTCCGCAGGCGGCGATGGCGGTGACGACCGGGCCTGCTGCGGTGCCGGTGCGGTGTGCGATCAGCCCCACCAGTGCCGCGTATCCCAATCCGCCCGCGATACCGGTGAGCCCGTGCACCACGTACGCCGGCACGGTCAGCGCGGCCGGCGCGCCGGTCCACACCTGGGCGTCCAGCAACGCCAGCGGGAGTCCGCCCACCACCGCAAGGCCGACACCGAGAGCGGCGGTCGTCCTCAGCGCGGCGACGTACCGGTGCGGTTCTTCCAGCGGACGGCGCCGGGCGGCCCACACACCGAGCAGGAACGGGACAAGCAGTTCGATCACGTACATCGGCGTCAACGCACCCCACAGAGCCAGGCGTGTGCCGAGGGCGGACAGGGGATCGGCCGTCGCCATCGCGTCGGCCGGACCGCCGTGCGTGACGATCTGAATCCCGTTTAAGGCGATCACCGCGCTGTGGACCACCAGCCAGCCGCCCGCGAACACCAGCAGCGTCCGGTCACGCCACCGGAGCACGCCGACCAACAACAGCCCCACCAGCCCGTACGCGGCGAGAATGTCGCCGAAGAACAGCAGCAGTGCGTGGCAGAAACCGAAGACCAACAGCCAGCGGCTCCGCCTGCGCAGCAGTCGACGGGTTCGTGACCAGGGTCCCGTCTGCTTGGTGGCGATCTGGACGAACCCGTAGCCGAAGAGGGCCGCGAACATCGGCATCGCCCGTCCGTCGACCAGGCTGACCTGCACCCCTGTGACGATCAGGTCGATCGGACCACCGTCGACGTCGTAGCCGCGGAATCCCGTCCGGTGTCCGGACAGGTACATGTGCGCGTGCGCGAGAGCGATCATCAGCAGCATCGCGCCGCGGGCCAGATCGGGTGCCAGCGCCCGCCCGTGCGCGAGCGCGCGGTTGGGCGTGGCGGAGGAGATGGACATGGAGATCCCTTCAACTGCGTATGTCATACACTTGGCGTAAGTAATACACAGTTTCTAGGATGGTGGTCAACCGATCGATGGGACTCAGATGCCGAGGAACGCGAACGACCCCATGCGGCAGCGGATCGCACTGCTTTGGGGAACGACGGCGGGGCCGAGCCGGGGACCACGACCGACCCTGAGCCTCGACCGGATCGCCGAGACGGGTGTGCGCATCGCGGACGCGGAAGGGTTGGAGGCCGTCTCGATGCAACGGGTGGCCCGCGAACTCGGCTACTCGACGATGTCGCTCTACCGCCACGTCCCCAGCAAGGAGCAACTGGTCGAGGTCATGATGGACAGTTGTGCGGGCACTCCGCCCGCCGCCGACGACAACGCCGACTGGCGAAGCCAGATCGAGGCGTGGGTCCGAGCGCTGTGGGACACCTACCGTCGTCATCCGTGGATGCTGCGGGTCCAGATCGGCGCGCCACCGATCGGACCCGGCCAGCTCGCCTGGTTCGAGGCTGCCCTGCGGCCGC
This sequence comes from Saccharomonospora cyanea NA-134, assembly GCF_000244975.1. NCBI lineage: Bacteria > Bacillati > Actinomycetota > Actinomycetes > Pseudonocardiales > Pseudonocardiaceae > Saccharomonospora > Saccharomonospora cyanea. Next base: position 4,592,336 of record NZ_CM001440.1, read on the forward strand.
TGTCCCGGGCCGGGTTGCGCGAGGAGAACCTCGTGTCCGTGGTGGTGTTCCTACTGGGCGCGGTCCGGCAGTTCGCGGTGATGGCCGTCGACCTGACCGAGGCCCGCGAACGCGGCCACGTGAGCGCCGCCGAGGCCGAAGCCGACTACGAGGCCGCGTTGCGGGACGTGGTACCGGCCGACCGCTTCCCCCTGCTGGCGCACCTGGTCCACACCGGAGCCTTCCAGGCGACCGGGCTACCGGACAGCGGAATGCTCGACGACCTCGATTTCGGCGTACAGCGCGTGCTCGACGGCCTTGAGTCCTACATCCAGCGGCAGCGGGGGTGAGCGTTCGCAGCGCGCGTGTCGACGCCGCTGCGCGGCCTTACACGGCTCCTGTGGAAGCGCCTGAACGCTACGGCGAACCCCGACCGGTGACGGTGGGCGGTACTCGGCCTTCGACCTGCTCGGGAAACCGACGGCCGGCACGTGACGTCCCGGGCGACGACGTCGATGGCGGCCCGGCCCGCTCTCACGGGGGAACACCGCGAGAACCCGGCTTCACCACGACCTTCGCCGCCGCGGAGAACCTCCCGTCAGTCCTGCGCGGCGATCTGGATGAGGTTGCCGCACGTGTCGTCGAAGACCGCGGTCGTCACCTCGCCCATGCGAAGCGGCTGCTGGGTGAACCGCACACCCAGTTCCCCGAGCCGCCGCGCTTCGGATTCCACATCGGACACAGCGAAGGAGGTGAACGGGATTCCGTCGGCCACCAGCGCCTCCTTGAAGGGCCGCACCGCTGGATGGCCGTCCGGCTCCAGGAGCAGTTCCGTGCCGTCCGGGTGCTCCGGCGACACGACCGTCAGCCAGCGGTCGCCACCGAGCGGGATGTCGTGCTTCTTCTCGAACCCGAGTATCTCCGTGTAGAACCGCAGAGCCTTCTCCTGGTCGTCCACGAAGACGCTGGTCACGTTGATCCGCATGGCCCTGTCCTTCCGTCGTCGTTCACCGGCCACCGGTCGGTGATGGCTCGCAGTGGCGACGTGTCGAGCCAGTGGAACTTGCATCGGCCCTCCCGGCGCGTGATGACCAGCCCCGCCTCCTCGAGCACGCCGAGGTGTTGCGAGACGGCCTGCCTCGACGAGTTCAGCCCGTGTTTGGTCGTCAACCGGACACACAGCTCGAACAGGGTCTGACCATCACGTTCCTGAAGCTCGTCGAGGATGAGGCGCCGGGTCCGGTCGGCGAGCGCCTTGAACACGTCACTCACGCCGACCCAGAATAGGCAAGCGAGCACTTGCCTGTCTAGGCCTTCGAACCTTCCCATGCGTAGTCGGCGAGCTGCTCGTCCAGCGGCGCCCGGGTCAGCCTGTTGGCGAGCGTGGACGTCGTGTACGCGCCGATGCCGAGGACGACCTCCAGCGCGTTCTTCGTCGTGAACCCGTGGGCGAGGAACGCCCGCAGCGTGGTGTCGTCCACCGCCCCGGCCGTGGCGATGACCTCCAGTGTGAAGGCGCGGACCGCCTCCAGCCGCCCGTCGTCGAGAGGCTGCCGCTCCCGCAGCGCCGCGACGAGCGCCGGTGGCGCCCCCAACTCGGTCAGCTTCGCGGTGTGCATGGCGACGCAGACCTCGCAGCCGTTGCGTGTCGCGACGGTGAGGATCAGAACCTCCCTCGCGACCGGGTCGAGGGCCGTGGTCTCGAACAGGGCACTCAGTTTGAGGAAACCGTCGAGCAACTGTGGGGACTCGGCGAGGCGTCGCACCGGGGCGGGCAGGTAACCCATCCTCTCGGAGACGCCGGTCATCACTCGACGGGATGCGGGCGGGGCGGTCTCAACGGTGTGGTCCACGAACACGATGCGTTCCTCCGCGGCGCGACAAGAGCACCTAGACTAGACAACATGGTTGTCGAAAAGGTAAACTAGGTTGTCGATCATGGCAAGGAGTGAATCCTCGCGCGAGCCGGACAGTGCGGGCTTCGTGCTGCCGTTGCTGCTGTTCGGAAGCTTCCGCGCGATCATCGACGAACTGCACGCCGAACTCGCCCGGCAGGGCCATCGCGACCTGCGCCCAGCCCACGGGTTCGCAATGCAGGCCATCGGCCGCTCGGGCACCACCGCCAGCGAACTGGGCCGACGGCTCGGCGTGTCGAAGCAGGCGGCGGGCAAGACGGTCGACAGGCTCGAAGCTCTCGGCTACGTCGAGCGGATCGACGATCCGGCCGACGCGCGTCGTAAGCGCATCCGGCTCACCGACCGGGGAGTCGACGTCCTGCGCCGCTCGGCCACGATCTTCGAACGACTGCGCGCGCAGTGGGCCGCCACGCTCGGTGAGGACCGGCTGCGCGACCTGGAGGCGGACCTGCGCGAGCTGCAACCCCATGCTCACTTCCCCCTCGACGCGGGGAGCTGGTTCGGCGCGTGAAGCCGGACTGTCGGAGGCCTCCCCTACCGTCCCGGCCATGGACGTCATCCTCATCGCAGGCTTCTGGCTCGACGGCGCGTCATGGGACGGCGTCATCCCGGCCCTGGAACGCGCCGGGCACCGCGTGCACGCGTTGACCCTTCCCGGACTCGAATCACCCGGCGCCGACCGCCGGGACATCACGCTGCGGGACCACGTCGACGCGGTCGTCGCGGTGGTGGATCGGTGCGAGGACGAGGTGGTACTCGTGGGCCACTCCGGCGGCGGCGCCATCGCGTACGCGGTGGCCGACGCGCGACCCCACCGCATCGCCCGCGTGGTCTACGTCGACTCGGCACCGCTGCCCCACGGGCGGCCGATCAACGACGAGCTGCCCGCCGTCGACGGGGAGATCCCGCTGCCGGACTGGTCGGAGTTCGAGGAGGCGGACCTGCGCGACCTCGACGACGAGTTGCGGGCGGCGTTCCGCGCATGGGCGATCCCCCAGCCCGCACGCGTCGCCTGTGATCTTCAGGTACTCGGCGACGAGCGGCGCTACGACGTGTCCGCCACCGTCGTCTGCTGCGAGATCTCCAGCGACACGGTGCACGAATGGGTGACAGGAGGCCATCCGTTCGGCGCCGAGCTCGGCAGAATCCGTGACGTCGACCTGGTCGATCTCCCCACCGGGCACTGGCCGCAGTTCACCAGACCGGCAGACCTCGCCGAGGCCATCCTCCGGTCCATCGGCCGCTGACAAACCCCGTGCACCCGGACTCGTCCGTGCGTCACGATGGCCGGATGGACGACGTCACCATTCGCCTCGCCACGCCCGCCGACCTCCCCGCCGTCGCCGCGCTGCGGTGGGACTGGCTGCTGGAGAACGGCGACACGGCCGCCGTCACGCACGACGAGTTCGTCACCCACTTCGTCACCTGGGCGCGGGAGAACGCCGCGACGCACCGGTGCCTGGTGTTGGTGCGTGGCGAGGTGGTGATCGGCATGGCGTGGTTGGCGCTCGTGCCACGCGTGCCGACTCCGCAGTCACCTTCGCGGCGGTCCGGTGACGTGCAGTGTGTGTACGTGGTGCCCGGCGAGCGGGCCTCCGGCCTCGGCGGGAGGCTCATCGACGCGGTGGTGGCGCTGGGCGGCGAACTCGGCCTGGAGCGAGTCACGGTGCACTCCACCTTCCGAGCCATCTCCGCCTACTGCCGCCACGGTTTCGCCGCCTCACCCCGACTTTTACAGACATACCCCTGAAACCGTCGGTTCCCGTGTGTCAGCATCACGACATGCATGATCGCCCGATGCCGCCCCTGTCAGCCGACGAACGCACGATGGCGGAGGGCTGGCTCGACTTCTACCGCGCCACACTGGCCCTCAAGTGCGCCGACCTGCCGGACGAGCAGCTTCGTACCGCATCGGCGCCGCCGTCGCCGTTGACGTTGCAGGGCCTCGTGCAGCACATGGCCGACGTGGAGCGCCACTGGTTCCGCCGGGTGCTGACCGTCGAGGACGTGCCGCGGATCTACGGCAGTCACGGCGGCGCTTTCAACCTCTCCGCCGACGTGTCGTTCGCCGACGCACACGCGTCGTGGGAAGCCGAGATCGCCGTCGCGCGGAAGAACTGCGCGGCACACGCACTCGACGACACCCGGCCGTTCCCGCACGGCGGCGAGGTGTCCCTGCGGTGGATCTACCACCACATGATCGCCGAGTACGCGCGCCACTGTGGACACGCCGACCTGATCCGCGAGCGCATCGACGGGGCCACCGGAGTGTGACCCGGTTCAGCCGCGCTTGTCGTAGGTGAGCACGGCGACGCCGCTGCGGTAGTGCCTCACGTCGGTGAGGTCGTAACGCTCGGGATCGAAGCTCGCACCGTGGAACAGCGAGATGCCGTCGCCCGCGACGATCGGATGCAACTTGATGATCAGCCGGTCGATCTCCTCCCGCAGCGTGGTGGCCAGCCTGCCACCCCCGCACAGCCAGATGTCCATGCCGTCGGTCTGCTTGAGCTCTCGCACCTTGGCGACCGGGTCGGTGCGCACGAGCTCCACCGTCGGGTCCGGGCTCTCGGTCATCGTCGTGGAGAACACGAGGTGGCGCAGGTGCCGGTAGGCGTTGGTGACGCCGTGACGTAGCCCGATCTCGTAGGAGCCACGACCCTCCAGCACGGTGTCGAAGTGCTTGTTGGGCGCGTTCTCCATCCCGAGCATCGGTCGAATGTGCGTGGGGTGCATGTCGGGGAACTCCTCCCGCAGCGGCTCCACGTGGTCGCCTTCCAGCACGAACCAGGGCGACGGGTCGTTGTTGCCGGGGTCGGCGATGAAACCGTCGATCGTCTGGGCCACGAGGTAGGTCAACTTTCGCATGGGCACTCTCCTTGTCGATTAACCACTCCATTTGAAGTGCTTTGACTGTAGTACTATGACCGCAGTGGTTGTCAAGTGGTTCCCGCACAGGAGGTTTTGCGATGGTCACCAACCCACAGCGGCGCACCGCGCTCGTCGACGCGGCGATCGAGGTACTCGCCAGGGACGGCGCGCGCGGCCTGACGTTCCGCGCTGTCGACGCCGAGGCGGGCGTACCGAAGGGCACCGCGTCCAACTACTTCGCCAACCGCGAGGACCTGCTCAACCAGGCGGCGGAGCGCATTCACCTACGCGTCGCCGTCGGCGCCGCCGAGGGCACCGAAACCGACCCGCGGGCGTTGCTCACCCAGTTCATGCACCTGCTGCTGCACCGCATCTCCGACGATCGCGCCGGGTGGCTCGCGTTGCTGGAGTTGAGGCTGGAGGCCACCCGGCGGCCGGAGCTGCGTGCGAAACTGACGAAGACCCTGCGCGACAACCTCGACACCAACATCGAGGGCCGCAGGCAGGGTGGTCTGCCGGGCGACGACCTCACAACGGTGTTGCTGTACTACGCGATGACCGGGCTGATCCTGGAGCACCTCACGCTGCCCGACGTCCTCGCCGACGTCGACCTCGACGAGTTGGTGGCCGACTTCGTGGAACGCGCGCTGCCCGGAACGTGAAAGGCCGCCCACGGTACGGGTGTCCGTGGGCGGCCTGACGGTGACAGGGCCTACGCGGCCTGGATCATGCGGTACCAGGGCGAGGTCTCGGCCAGCCGGTCGAGAGTCTCCTGGCCCATCATTCCCGTGAGCTGGTCGCGAGCGGTACGCACGGCACCGCGCGCCGCGCCGTCGTCACCGAGCAGCTGCTGGATCTGCCACGGTGTGCCGACCGGGATCGGCAGCGGAGGGCCGTGCGGCACCCGCTGCGGCTGCCGGTACAGGGTCTGTCCCGAGCCCAGATCGCGGGCCGGGTTCAGGTCGTAGCCGTGGTCCCCGCTGGCATACCCGACGAGCCCGTTGGCGAACGCCGCCAGGTTGGTGATCATGTTGGTGGAGTTGCAGATTCCGTCGTTCTCGTTGCAGATGTCGTGTACGGCGAGATCACCGAAGTCGTGCCCGCCCCTCATGGTGACGCCGGGGAGGACGGTGGGCACGTTGGTCTCGATGCCTCCGGCGACACCGCCCGCGCCACCGTCGCCGAACGCCCGGCGCGGGTTCCCGTACAACACGCCGTGGAGCAGGTGGTGTGGGATGTCGCCGCTCCGGGCGAAGGCTTCGAGCGTGTCCCCCGCGACGACCGCGCCCTCCGAGTAACCGGCCAGCACGAGTCGGGAACCGGGACACGAGGCGTGGAAGTCGCGGACGGCGCGGTCGAGTTTCTCCACGCCGCCCGCGACGGACTCGTCGAGCGCTCGCTCGTCCAGACCGGGGAACACACCCGCGTAGTACGGCACCTGGATGATCTCCCACCCGGCGGGCGGATTCGCGTTGAACGCCGAGTTGTTCCAGTTGGTGAGCGTCTCGCCGTGCCCGTAGCCGTCGGTCTGGAACACCGCCGTGTCGGGACAGGCAGCCGTCTCCTGCGCCACCGCCGAGGGCACGGTGGCCACCGTCGTGACCGTCATGACCACAGCCGCCGCGAGCGTCGCGGCCGCCGCCTTCCGCATCGACCCCTTCCTCATGCGCTGTATCCCTTCGGAGGAATGAGCGAAGCGAGGTGGTCGAAGGTGAGCCAGTAGATCTGGTTGCCTCCGAACGAAGCCGGGTCGGCGATCAACACGGTGCGGTCGACGTCGTTGTAGCCGATGACCGTGAAGTAGTGGTAGATCGTCTGGTCGGGCGGGTAACCGGGCGGCTGGTTACCGGGAGGCGCGACGATGTTCGCGACGATCGGGTAGTTGTTGTCGATGTTGAGCACGATGTCGCGCCACAGCAGGTCCTTCTGGGCCTGCGTGGGCGGGTCGTTGGGCATCTCCTTGGTCTCGTACCAGCCGACGTAGCCGCTCAGCACGCGGGTGACCTGGCCAATCCAGTCGGTACCGCCGGTGTGCGTGCCGAGTTCGGCAGCGAGGTCGGCCTGACTGCGGTGGATGCCGCGGGCCGACAGTGCGATGCGCACGGCCGCCGGTCCACACCAGTAGCCGGTCTCCTGGACCTGGTAGTCGACGTTGAGGACGACCTCCCCCGCCGCCTGCTCGTGAACGGCGGGCACGGCGGACGCGGTGGCCTGGCCGGTGACGGTCTGGCCGGCGGCTCCGGCGGTGGCCGACCCCACCAGCGGCGCGGCGAGCATGACCGTGAGCGCGGCGGCGGAGGCCGCCAGTTTTCGCTGACGCATTCCTACTCCCCTGACTCGAAAATCGGGACTCGATACTGCCAAGGGACTGCTGAAAACCACCAGCGATCGGGCTGGCGCACCTGTGACATCGCGCAGGTGCGCCAGCCCGGGACATTAACGAAAAAGACTTCCGACCTTCGTCTGTTGACCCACGGATTCGCGCACCCTAACCTTTTCGCACCCGCAGTGCACCGGAAACCGAAAGGGGACCGTGCTCGACGTCCTCGAACCAGACAGCGAACAGGGCCGGGTCTACCGGGCCCTGACGATGCGGGGCCGGTCGGACCACCAGACCATCGCCCACTACACCGGCCTGCCCGAGGAGACGGTCACCGACGTGTTGTGCACGCTGGCCGGGCTGGATCTCGTCCACCAAGTCGGCGGCGAACCAGCCCGGTGGGAGGCGGCACCGCCGGACCGCGTCCTGACCCTGGCCCTGTCGGAGGAGGAAAACCGCAGAGCACGGCTGTGGCAGGCGGGCGCGGAACTCGACCGGCTCTACCACCAGGCGCGAGCGACGAGCGGCCCGCTGCGTTACGTGGAGCCGATCGAGCATCCGGAGACCCTCATCATGCTCACCACCCGGCTCCAGGAGCAGGCGAGGGAGCAGGTGCGCTGGCTCGACCGCCCGCCGTACTACAGCAAGCCGCACCATTTCCGAAGCCAGGAGGAGACCCAGACGCGCAGAATGGCCGCGGGAATTCGCTATCGCACCCTCTACAGCCAGGCCGTCTACGCCGACCGGGAATTGTTCTCCACGATGACGCGTATGGCCGGACGCGGGGAACGCGTGCGCGTACTTCCGGAACTTCCGGTGAAACTCACGATCGGCGACTCCACCTCGGCACTGCTGGTTCCCGAACCCGACAACGCGGGATTGGAGGGCGCACTTCTGGTACGCCCTTCGGGATTGTTGCAAGCGCTCATCGGAGTCTTCGAAACACTGTGGACTCTGGGGATTCCGGTGACCGAGGTCGGTGGCGCGCAGAGCCTGCCCGAGCAGGACCGCGCCATCCTCACACTCATGTCGGCGGGCGCCACGGACGAGACGATCGCCCGCCGCCTCGACATGTCGCGACGCACGGTGGTGCGGCGGATCGCCTCGCTGCTCGACCGGCTGGGCGCCACGACCCGCTTCCAGGCAGGCGTGCAGGCGGCGAAGCGCGGACTGCTTTGACGCTTCGCCGCCTGAGAGCCGCGCGCGGATCAGAGCATCCGCTCCACAATGTCGGCGGCGGCACCCGCACCACCGGCCGCGCGCAACTCGGCGCTGTGGCGGGCGAGCGCCTCGGCCGCCTCCGCCGACCCGGCGATCGACGACACCGCCTCCCTCAGCGAGTCGGGCGTGACCTCGGAGGCGGGCAGGTGCACGCCGACGCCCAGCTCGGCGAGGCGATCGGCGTTGAGGAACTGGTCGACGGCCTGCGGCACGGCCACCATCGGCACCCCGTGGTACAGCCCCTCGGAGCAGCCGCCCATCCCGGCGTGCGTGACGAATGCCGACGCGTGCTTCAGTACCGCGAGTTGCGGCACCCACCGGTGCAGTTCGATGTTCTCAGGCACCGGTCCGAGCGCGGACGCGTCGACGTACCGCCCGATGGAGACGACCACCTGCCAGTCGAGCCCACCGAACGCCTCCAGGCACGCGCGGTAGAACTCGGGCCGGTCGGTGTAGGCGGAGCCGAGTGACACGAGCAGCAACGGCTTGTCGGGCTTCGGCCACTCGCCCTGGTGCGTTCGACGGTCCAGCGAAGGCCCGACGAACGTGTAGACCGACTCGTCGACCCGGTCGGCGTTGGGCTGCATGGCCTTCGGGATCAACACGGCGCACCGGGGTGGGCGCCCGGTGAAGGTGTCGACGTCGCAGTCGATGCCGATCTCGGCGAGCCAGCGTTCGAACCGATGCTGGTAGGCCTTTCCTTCCGGGGTGTCGAGGAAGGCCATCGCCTCCGCCATGTCGGCCTCGTAGCCCTCCCAGGCCACCATCGCCGACGACAGTTGCAGCAGCGGCAGGTTCCAGCGGTGGGCCAGGGCCCGGCCGGCGTATCCGCCGATGTCGTAGAGCACGGCGTCCGGCCGGTCGTTCGCGAGTGCGGCCTCCAGTTGAGGCAGCACCCCTCGACCTTCGTCGAGGAACAGCTCCATGGCCTCGACGCCGCCGTCGGGCCACTGCTCCCCGCGCGTCTCGTCGGGCAGGTCGGAGTCGACGATCAGGGGTGTCGCCCCCGACGAGGCGGCGGCCTCCGCGAAGGACGCGGGCACGGCCATGCTGACGCGGTGGCCGCGCTCGACGAGCTCGGCGAGGACGGGCAGGTGCGGATTGACGTGGCCGTGGGCACCCACGGTGACCATCAGGATGTGAGACAAGAGAAAGCTCCAGCAGTGAGGTCGACTCGGGCATGACGAACCAGCCGTCGTCACGCGACGGCTGTGCGCGGTCTTCCTCAGAGGTAGAACTGCTGTTGCATGCACTCACCGTAGCAGTCCGGGTGCCGACAGCGGGAACTTGTCTCAGAAATCGATTTCTGAGAGGCTGCGCTTCATGCGGGACATGCGACGGCGCGGATACCTCGGAGTCGACATCGGCACCTCCAGCAGCAAGGGCGTGCTGGTGGAGCCCAGCGGGCACATCCTCCGCACGGCCGTGCGGGAGCACGCGGTCGACCGCCCCGCTCCCGGACACGTGGAGATGGACGCCGAAGTCTGGTGGCGCGAGTTCACCGAGCTCGCCGACGAACTCACCGCGCCCGGCGACGTCGACGTGGTGGCCGTGGGAGTCAGCGGCATGGGCCCGTGCGTGCTGGTGACCGACGACGAGGGAACCCCGCTGCGTCCGGCGATCCTCTACGGCGTCGACACACGCGCGGGCGCGCAGATCGACGCGCTGAACGACGAACTCGGCGCCGAGACGATCTTCGCCCGCTGCGGCTCGATGCTGTCCAGCCAGGCGGTGGGGCCGAAGCTGCGCTGGATCGCGGAACACGAACCGGAGACCTACGCGCGGGCGCGGCGGCTGTTCATGCCGAGTTCGTGGCTCGCCTACCGGCTCACCGGCGAGTACGTGCTCGACTTCCACTCCGCCAGCCAGTGCACGCCCCTGTTCGACACGGTCGAAAACGGCTGGCACGAGCCGTGGACGCGACACGTCTGCCCGGAGCTGGAACTGCCGCCGCTGCGCTGGACCGGGGAGGCTGCGGGCGTGACGGCGCGCGAGGTGGCGGGCATCCCGGCGGGCGTGCCCGTGATCACGGGCACCATCGACGCGTGGTCGGAGGCCGTGAGCGTCGACGCGCAGAACCCCGGCGACCTCATGGTCATGTACGGCACCACGATGTTTCTGATCAACACCACGCGCGAGCGGCTGACCACGCCTGCCATGTGGGGCACGGTGGGCGCGGTTCCGGGGACGCGCAACCTCGCGGGCGGCATGGCGACGTCCGGTGCCATCACGGCGTGGTTGCGCGAACTCACCGGCGGGCCCGACTACCCCACGATGCTGGCGGAGGCCCGCGATTCCGGCGCCGGTGCGAACGGGCTGCTGGTGTTGCCGTACTTCGCCGGGGAACGCACACCGATCTTCGACCCGGACGCCCGTGGCGTCATCGCCGGGCTGACCCTGAGCCACACGCGCGGCGACCTGTATCGCGCGGTGCTGGAGGCCACGGCGTTCGGCGTGCGCCACAACGTCGAGGCGCTGCGCGAGGTCGGCTCGGACATCTCCCGCGTCGTCGCCGTCGGCGGCGGCACACAGGGCGAGTTGTGGACTCAGATCGTCACCGACGTCACCGGCCTGCCCCAGGTCGTGCCGAGCGTGACCATCGGCGCGAGCTACGGCGCGGCGTTCCTCGCCGCCGGTCTCGTCGACGACGTGAGCATGGCCGACTGGAACCCGCCCGCCCGTGTGTGCGAGCCGAACGAGAACGTGCGCGCCACCTACGACGCGCTCTACGAGCAGTACCGAGCCCTGTATCCGTCGAGCCGGGACGTGCAACACGCCTTGGCCGCACAACAGCGAATCTCATCCCGCGGAGGAGAGTCATGAGTCATCCGTCCACACCGGAACGCACCGCGTACCTCGTCGCGAGCGGCGACCTCCGCGAGTCGGCCAACGTCGCGGGCTGGCCCACGCAGGTGGAGCTGGAACGCATCGTCACCGCCGCGCTGGCCGAGCACGGCTGGCGGGTCGTGCGCGCCAACGACGTCGACCCGAAGACGGGCCACGGTTTCATCTCCAGTCAGCGCATGGGCATCGAGGTATTCAAGACCGTCCCGAAGGACGTGCCGCTGATCGTGGCCGAGGCCGTGTGGCAGTACAGCCACCACGTGCTGCCGGGGCTGCGCACCCACGAGGGCCCGATCCTCACGGTGGCTAACTTCGTCGGCGACTGGCCCGGTCTCGTGGGGTTGCTGGGCCTGAACGCCGGGTTGACGAAGATGGGCAAGCCGTACTCCACGATCTGGACGGTGGACGGCAGCGACGACTTCTTCCGCGACGGCATCCGCTCGTGGCTGGAGACCGGCACGATCACCCACGACGACTCGCACGTGCGCGACCTGCCCACCGACCTGCCCGCCACGCCCGAGACCGAACTCGGCGAGCAGCTCGCCGCTCGGCTGCTGGAGGACAAGGCCATCATCGGCGTGTTCGACGAGGGCTGCATGGGCATGTACAACGCGATCATCGATGACGAGCTGCTCAACCCCATCGGTGTCTACAAGGAGCGGCTGTCGCAGAGCGCGCTGTGGGCGGAGATGCAGCGCGTGGACGACGCGGAGGCCGACGCCGTGGGCGAGTGGCTGAAGGCGGCGGGCATGACGTTCCGCCTCGGCACCGACGAGGCCACCGAGCTGACCGAGAACCAGTTGCGCTGGCAGTACAAGATGTACATCGCGGCGCTGCGCATCAGCGACGACTTCGGTCTCGACGCCGTGGGCATCCAGTACCAGCAGGGCCTCAAGGACCTCGCGCCCGCGTCCGACCTGGTGGAGGGCCTGCTGAACAACGCGCAGCGCCCGCCGGTGACCAGCCGCGACGGCTCCCGCGTGCTGTGGGACGGGCAGCCGCTGCCGCACTTCAACGAGGTCGACGAGGGCGCGGCGGTCGACGCGCTGGTGACCAACCGCGTGTGGACGGCGCTGGGCTTCGACCCGGCCACCACGCTGCACGACGTGCGCTGGGGCGAGGAATACGACGGCGAGTTCGTGTGGGTGTACGAGATCTCGGGCTCGGTGCCGCCCTCGCACTTCCCGAACGGGTACGCCGACGCCGAGGGCTGGCGGCAGGGCAACGTGTTCTTCCCGGCGGGCGGCGCCACGATCAACGGCGTGTCGAAGCCGGGCGAGCTCGTGTGGTCGCGCGTCTACATCGCCGACGGCGGCCTGCACGTCGACATCGGCCGGGCCAGCGTCGTGGAGCTGCCCGAGGAGGAGACCAGGCGGCGCAAGGAGGCCACGAACCCCGAATGGCCGATCGCCCACGTCGTGCTGCACGGCGTGACCCGCGACCAGTTCATGGCGCGGCACAAGGCCAACCACGTGCAGATCGCCTACGCCCCGGACGCCGCGGCGGCCGACAGGGCGCTGACGGCGAAGGCGACGATGTTCGCCCGCCTCGGCGTGGCGGTGCACCTGTGCGGGGACGTCTCGGTCGCGTAGGCGACGAGGGCGGAGCGGCCCACCGGGCACCCGGCTTTCGCGGGTGTCCGGCGGGCCGTGGTCGCTCCGGCACGGGAGGCCACCTGACGCCGGCCCCTCGCAGTCCTGACGAAATCCCTATGGCCGATGGGGTGGGCGTGGGTTCTCCTCGGCTTCGACACCGGCCCTATCTCGACGGACGACTGCCTCGATGTTCAGGAACGAATAACCGGTACGGAAGAAGTATTCGGCTGTCGACAGTGCCGTAGTTCCCTCTGCCAACGCCACTACGAGTCGACCGAGCTCGTCTCTGGTGAGAGTCAACGTCACCTGGTCCCCGCCCGCATCAGCCTTCACGGCGGTCCTTCCGCTGGCTCCGCCACACAGTCACCCGAGGCAGGCGTGTGCGCCGACGTCAACCGCCGCAGGGGACGTCGCGGTCGGAGAGGCGGATGAAGACAGCGCGTTCCGCCCGAACCGGCTCAGTAAGGGATGCCCGGTGGGGCCGTGGACACTCACCGACACCGCCCCACCCGACGGACAGGGGTTTCCATAGGGCAACCTTGGCTTTACGTGTCCTCTTCAGCCGCATCAGCATAACGACTGAAGAGCTCTACGGCGGCAGCTTCTTGTTCCTCGAGTGCAGCCGCATGCTCAGGATCCTCAATAAGCTCAGGGTATCCCCAGAGTGCCACCACAGGATGTGACCACAGTTCTCTTCCAGAAGCATGTACGCCCGGCTTTAGAGCGAAGTGCCAGTTCTCCGGAATCTGCGCCGTCATCAAGTCGAAGAACCCAGCAGGGGCGAAGCACGGACCGCCCCAATCATCGCGAACGAGGTATTCGAGCACATTCTCGGTGATACTCATACCCAATATCGGGTACCTCTTACCGATCGTCAACGCATATACGCTTGCGAACTCCATTGCTCGATGCCGCTGATGATCGGCCAACGCTCGAGGGTCGTTAGAGATGCAAGCGGCTCTCATCGGACTCTCTCACTGAAACTTGAAGTCATCAACTGCTCCGGCGATAGTGTTGCGGACGTAGTAAATGTTCACGCCGTTGACGATATGCTGCATCTCGACCCATCCGTCCTCAGCTTCCCAGCGTGGATCGGTCATTGGGACCTTCGTCAGCACCCTACCACCGGGCGCCCATCGAACTTCAGTCATCGCGAGTTGCTCAGTCAAATTTTCGGGAACCGTCCTGCCCGTCGAACCTCGCCCCAGTGGTTTCGGTGCGTCCGCAGGCAACCCCGGAAGTTCGGACCCGCATTCCTGTGGACGAGAATTTGTGCGTACCCTACATAATATGTGTGGATGCCGTTGATGGTGAGGTTGTGGACCCGGGTGGTGGCGGTGTAGGTGCGAATGTCGGTGATGCGGACGTGGTCACCGTCGGGGGTGCGGAGTTGGTCGCCGGGATCGAGGTCGGCGGCGTGGTACCAGCCCGGCCCCTCGCCCCACGGGCCGTCGAGCGCGGGCTGGAGGCGGCGGCCGTGCTCGTCGACCCAGAACGGATGCTCCGCGGTCGCGATGATCGTGGACACCGCCTCACCGGCATCACCGTCGACATCGACCGTGACCTCCACCAGATCCTTTCACCCCTGGCCGATGATCGTGGCCACCACCTCACGCGAGGCGGTCTCACCGGTCTCGGGATCGGTGGCCACCACCCGATCCCCCAGCTCGACCTCCTCGATCGGCCTGGTCGAACCGTCGGCCAACAACACCCGCGTACCAGGCGCAAAACTGTTACACCCCGCACCGCCTCGATAATCCTGCCCACATACCGCAACTTCGAGATCGGGATCGCGCCGATGATAGCCGACACACACGAACCCAAACTCCCCGAAAACAATCCTCAATATCCGACAACCCGTCAGATCAGCAGCCAACTCCGGCAACTGCGGTTATCGCAACCCGTTGAGGACCGCGCGGCGCCCGTCGAAAGACTCAGTCCGGAATCCGCTCAAAAACAAGATCAACCTTTGATTCGATTTCCTGATCAGCGGTGAGGTGCACATGCATCCCACCGCGGACGCCCTCCTGCGCAAGCGTAAGAAGATGGCGCGCCAAGGACGTCAACCCCGCACGGTTGGCCTTGACGACCACTTCCGAGCGAGTAACCGAAACCGTGATATCAAATCCATCATCCCAAGAGAAACGGAGACCGACCCCAGGATCGTAATCTGGGACAGAGATTACTTGCTCCATCGAATACTCCTAGCCCATGAATAGCGAATTAACACCCCAGGGTGAAATATCCTGATCGCACCCGATTGGGGTCCAGCAATAAAAAATTTACCCTAGATAGACGTGTCGATTCTCGACGACCATCATCTTCCCAGGATTCCTCGGATTAGGGGCAAGCCTTGCGAAATTCATGTGCGGACCATCGCCATGCTGCCCTGTGATATCTGCTTCTCCCATTCTTACAACACGAGAACCGTCTTTCGAAACATACCTTCCACTCCCGGGAACAGACTCCTTGTACCCAGGGCCAACCCATTTCTCTGCCGCGTCAAGCGCATCGTCCGTCGGTATAAGGGTTCCATCCAACGGATGGCCATCGTCATCGTACTTGCGTACCGAGTTCCAGGGGTCACATTTTGCGTTGTGAGCGAGCACCGTGGTGTCGCCTGCTACCACGTAATACGTGTGAACACCGTTGATGGTGAGGTTGTGGACCGTGGTTGTGGCGGTGTAGCCACGGAGGTCGACAACCCGGACTTTGTCGCCGGTGGGGGTGCGGAGTTGGTCGCCGGGGTCGAGGTCTTCGGCGTCATACCACCCAGGGCCCTCACCCCACGGTCCGTCGAGCGCGGGCTGGAGGAGGCGGCCGGGGTCGTCGACCCAGAACGGGTGCTCCGCGGTCGCGGTGATCGTCTCCACCGCATCCCCAGCCTCACCGTCGACATCGACGGTGACCTCCACCAGCTCCTTCTCACCGTGGCCGACGATCGTGGCCACCACCTTCTGCGGCCCCGACTCACCGGTCTCGGGGTCAGTGGCCACCACCCGATCCCCCAGCTCGACCTCCTCGATCGGCTTGGTCGAACCGTCAGCCAACAACACCCGCGTGCCCAGCGCGAAACTGTTACACCCCGGACTCCTCCGGAGCTTGTTGATCCCCTTCTCGATCGCCGCGGTCAGCTTGGGAAAACTCCGGCGAGCGGCCTCAACCCGATCCTGCCACCGGAACGCATCCCGCACCGCCCCGACAATCTTGCCCGCATACCGCAACTTCGAAATCGGGATCGCCCCGATGATCGCCGACACACACGAGCCCAAACTCCCCGAAAAACAATCCTGAATATCCGACAAACCCGTCAGATCAGCAGCCAACTCCGGCAACTGCGGTTATCGGACAGTGATCGACCGGCCACGATACTTCCTTCAAACGCAGCCACTTCGCCAGGACCGCAGCCCAAAGTCAGGCCTGTGATACAGCACGGAATGCGGGAACCTCAAATTCCTCGAGATCGAAGCACAATTCATCCTCTCGACCTTCAAGAACAAACCCGAAGAACTCCCTCAGCGCTTCGTTTCCGAAGTCGATCGGATGAAAAGGTAAGGCATAGTTAGGTTCATTCCGAACTGAACGCTCACCTTCCCAGAAGGGAAATTCGAATGGAAGATGCTCCCCCATGTCTTCCATGACCCCCGAACTCGGGTTCATGCTCAGAGACCTAACTAGAGCACCATCTGACCAGACCGCAAAAGCAGCCCAATCTTCGGCACTGTGCATGAAAACGGCGTAGGCACCCCTACCGTTCGCCAGCCGTAAGATCCATTCAGTCAACTCGCTGGGCCGGTACCGCGCGAGTTCACGAGAGCAGACAACTTCACACTCAGGAAGACTCGCCGCGCACACAATTCCACTATCCGGCCAAACAGCGAGATCGAGCGTGAGGAGTCCTGTCTCTTGTGCAGTAGCTCCGAGCGTGATCTCCGCAAGACGCTTCGACTTGTCATGATCAGTTAACCCAGCATCACGGAAAGCCCTTCTAGGTTCCGCCTCAGCGAAGACCACCACGGCAGACTTTGATCCCATCAAGTACCTCGCATCTCTAACAGCGCACTTCCTAAAAATCTCCCTATGGATCACATGCGGGGCAACGCCATAAATCAACCTCTACTCCCATGGTGACCGTCGATCCTTTCCGCAGGCCCGGCACTCTGCTCGTATTCAGCACCGCACCGCCGTGCCCAAGTTCAGAGTATCCCAGCGCTTGGTTGTCGGTCAGGGACCCTTTACCAGTCTTCACCTCAACCGCAGTCCAGTTCCCTGAGCGGTCCTGCGCCACGAAGTCGGCCCGAAATTTGTTACCTTTACTGGTCTTGAAATAAACTTCCCTTGTGATATTTGAGTACCCCTCGTTCTGAAGTCTTTGAAGAGTGGCGCTCTCACCAAGTTCACCATGCGGCAATCCAGTGACTGGACACTCACCAGCATTGTGTACCAGTATCGGCGTTTCTTCGGTCACCACATGGTAGGTGTGGGTGCCGTTGATGGTGAGGTTGTGGACCGTGGTTGTGGCGGTGTAGCCACGGAGGTCGACAACCCGGACTTTGTCGCCGGTGGGGGTGCGGAGTTGGTCGCCGGGGTCGAGGTCTTCGGCGTCATACCACCCAGGGCCCTCACCCCACGGTCCGTCGAGCGCGGGCTGGAGGAGGCGGCCGGGGTCGTCGACCCAGAACGGGTGCTCCGCGGTCGCGGTGATCGTCTCCACCGCATCCCCAGCCTCACCGTCGACATCGACGGTGACCTCCACCAGCTCCTTCTCACCGTGGCCGACGATCGTGGCCACCACCTTCTGCGGCCCCGACTCACCGGTCTCGGGGTCAGTGGCCACCACCCGATCCCCCAGCTCGACCTCCTCGATCGGCTTGGTCGAACCGTCAGCCAACAACACCCGCGTGCCCAGCGCGAAACTGTTACACCCCGGACTCCTCCGGAGCTTGTTGATCCCCTTCTCGATCGCCGCGGTCAGCTTGGGAAAACTCCGGCGAGCGGCCTCAACCCGATCCTGCCACCG
Organism: Saccharomonospora cyanea NA-134; assembly: GCF_000244975.1. Classification (NCBI taxonomy): domain Bacteria; kingdom Bacillati; phylum Actinomycetota; class Actinomycetes; order Pseudonocardiales; family Pseudonocardiaceae; genus Saccharomonospora; species Saccharomonospora cyanea. The sequence goes on from NZ_CM001440.1 coordinate 4,610,099, forward strand.
GAACGCATCCCGCACCGCCCCGACAATCTTGCCCGCATACCGCAACTTCGAAATCGGGATCGCCCCGATGATCGCCGACACACACGAGCCCAAACTCCCCGAAAAACAATCCTGAATATCCGACAAACCCGTCAGATCAGCAGCCAACTCCGGCAACTGCGCCAACACGTAATCGAAGAAACTCTGCTTCGAATTCGCCAGCGCCCGCATCTCCTCGTACTCGGCGGCGCTGATCCCCTTCTCCGCCAACACCTGCTCACGCGCGATATGCGGCGCATACTTCTCCCGCGCCAGCCGCTGGAAACTCGCCACCACCGCCGGCGAATCCCCACGCCACCGCATCCAATACGACCGCGTCTCGATGTAGTCCTGACGATCCATCCAGGCAGGCCTGCCACACAGAACCCCGTCCGGGCCGCACGCCGCCCCCATCAACAACCCCGACGGATCGCTGAATGTCACCGGCGAGTTGTTCGAATACGCATACCCGTGCATCTGCTGCGGATCCGTCAAATCCATGATCGGATCCACGGAGATGAACCGCCCCAGCGTCGGGTCGTACTCCCGCGCCCCCAAATGCGTCAAACCGGTGACATCCGCCGTCCCGCCGACGAACCCGTGATCGGTCGGCCACGACCCCGGCTGCTCACCCCGCGGCGCACCGAACGGCGTGAAGTACCGCCGCGACACCGACAACCCCGACTCGGCCTCGATCGACTCCGTCGTCGTGCCCTGGTGATCACCGAACAACATCGTCAGACCACCGGCCGACGACCGCACCGCCACCGTCGTGCCCGCGTGCTCGTAGAACCGCTTCCCCGTGACCTCGCCCGACCCGGTGTCCAGCGTCAGTTCCATCCCCGGCAGGAACAACACCGTCCGCTTCGGATCACGCGTCAGCAGACGATTGCCGTCCGCGTCGTACACATACGAACTCTGCGACCCGTCCGCATGCTCCACCCGCTCCACACGGCTCTCGGCGTTCCACTCCAACAACTGGGTGTCCCCGGACACCGTGCGCGACACCGTGTTGCCCACCGCGTCATAGGCGAACTCGTCCCGCGACGTCCCACCAGGACCGGCCTGCGTGACCGCCGTCAACGTGTGCGGCTGCGCCTGCCCCGCCGACGGATACTCGTAGGTCCGAGTCGTGTCCCCCTCAACCTCGTGCCGCACCTCCGACAACCGGTTACCGGACTCGTCGTAGGCGAACTCCACCCAATACGGCGCCGCCCCACCCAGACCGGCCACGCTCGGCTCCGCCGCACAGTCACCCGAAGCAGGCGTGTGCGCCGACGTCAACCGCCGCAGGTAGTCGTAGGAGAAACACTGCACATCCCGCGGCCCGTCCTTCGGGGCATTGGCGATGCTGGTGATGTTGCCCGCCGGATCGTACGAATAACGCCGATCCGCGACCCGGTAACCGGTCTCGGTGTTCCGGTCCAGGATGGTCTGGTCGAGCCGCCGTGCGCCCTCGGTGAAGTAGTTCGTCACCCACGCCCGCCGACTACCTTCGCCGATCGTCAGCCGCAGCGTCTCCCCGTACGGCGAGTACAGGTGTTCCTGGGCGTAGGTGTCGATGCCGTATGTCTTGGTCGGCAGACCCAGTTCGTTGTAGTCGTGGTAGACCTTCTCGGTCACCAAGCCGCCCGCTGCGGGCATCGTCCTCGAGTCCACCAGGTCTGTGTTCTTGACGTAGCTGGTGCGGAAGGTGTAAGTACCGGCGAGTTCGTCCTCGGCCTCCGGGATGATCACCTGTTCGCTGGTGACCCGGTTCTGCTCGTCGTACCAGGCGACCTTCTTGGTGTAGGCGTGACCGTCGACGAACCGGGTCGAGGCCGTGGGCAGCCCCTTCTTCAGCGTGTCGTAGGTCCACTCCGCCACCTTGGTGCCGTCCGGGCCGCCCTCGAACATCGCGGTCCTACGGCCCAGCTCGTCGTAGGTGTAGGCGAGGGTCTTCCCACGTTCGTCGGTCGTGGAGACCAACTGGTCGAGTTCGTCGTAGACGTACGTCGTCGTACCGCTGTCCGGGTCGTGCGAGGAGATCTTGCGGCTCAGCACGTCGTAGGAGTAGCTCCAGGTGTTGCCCGCCGGGTCGGTCACCGACTTCAGCTCACCACGCGGGGTGTAGTCGTAGGTCGTGGCGTCGAACTCACCGCTGGGCTCGTCGCCGTGGTACTGCCGACGCTCGACCATCTCGCCCTGGGCGTTACGGATCACCGTGGTCGGCGTGTCCCCGTCCGGCGGATCGACGTGTACCCGGTCGCCGCCGTAGGTGGTGGTGCTACGCCACTGCTCCTCACCGAGCTTGCGGAAGATCACCGCGGTCGGCCGTTCCAGGGCGTCGAACTCGGTGACGGTCTGGTGAGGCACCGCCTCATCGCCCACCCCGAACAGGACGTCGCTGGGTGCCTCAGCGTTGAAGTAGGTGTCGTTGACCTTCCACGCCAGGCCACGCGAGTCGTACCACGTGTCAGTGATGATCCGTCCGAGCCCGGACGTGCCGGTGGAGCCATCGTCATCGCGTGGATCGGAGGGGATGTCCCCGTTGCCCCCGGAGGCCGGGAGCTGGGTCTGCCGTTCCCGCAGGAAGCCGTCGTAGAGGGTGTACGAGGTGTTGTACTGGCCGTCCTGCCGGATCGAATGCGTGGCGACCACCGTCGCGGCGTCGGTGCGGTAGTGGTACTCGTACTTGACGTTCGGTGATTCACCGTCGGCTCGGGACCGGCCAGGCAGCCACGCCTGCACCAGCCTGCCCAGCGGGTCGTAGGCCGCCTCGCTGCGTTCCCCGTTCGGACCCGTCTCGACCAGAGGCTCCCCCCACGCCGGTTCCAGTTCGGTCGTGGAGGTGTGGCCGAGTGGGTTCGTCGTGACGACCTTCGTCGTGGGGCCCGTGTCGGGAACGTAGTCGATGCTCGTCGTCGCTCCCGACGCGTCGGTACGGGAGGTGATCCGGCCGTAGGCGTCGTAGGTGGTTTCGGCGGACACCTGGTATCGCTCACCGTCCCACCGCTGGACGGCCGTGATCTCGCCGCGTGTCGGCGCGGCGCCGAACTCCTGCCCGTCGTAGAGGTTGCGGACGTCACTGATGACGTCGTTGCCCTCACCCTCGCCTGCCGAACACGGCAACGCGACCTCGCGCGCCTGCGAGATGTAGTTCAGCATCCACGCGTCGGTGTTGCGGGCGTAGCTGGTGCGAGTGCACTTCTCGTCGCCCTCGACGGCCACGTCACCGGCGTCGTCGACCTCGGTGACCAGGCCGTGGTCGTCGTAGGTGCGGGACACCTCGGTGCGCCGCCACGTGCCGTCCTCCAGAAGCTCACGCCCTCGGACTCCGGCCGCCGCGAGCGCGAACGCCTCGTCGTCGCCGTCGGTGGCGGTGGGCCCGTGCAGCCACGGGTCGGTCACCGACGCCGACACCACCTTGTCGCCGTCGTACTGCAACGTCTCCCGCGCGAATCCCGCCAGCCGGTCGTGGTCCTCGATGCGTCCGCCCTCGGAGTCCTCAACCCACACGTCACGTTTCCCGTCACCCGGCAATGTGTCGCCGTCCATGCCGCGCAGGTACAGGGTCTCGGTGACCGACTGCGTCGTGCCCGGTTCCCCGACGATGGTGCGGACCCGTCCGTAGCCGCGCCACGAGGACCAGGTGCGGTGTTCGGGCTTGAGGAATTCGCGGTCGTCGAACCGCCACGCACCCCCGCCCAGGTACTCGTACGCCGTCTTCCGCAGGGCCGATCCGCCGGTGCGGTCGTCCTCGATCACCGCCGTGACCACGTACTTGTGGAACCAGTCGAGCATCGGTTCCGGCGCGTGCTCGGGAGACCACCACACCGGGTAACAGCGCATGGTGTTGGTCTCCGGCTTGTCCGGCATGTTCGTGCCGCGCACGCACTCGGGCCCGGAGTACTTGATCTCGGTGTGCCCGCCGCTCTCGTTGCGGATGTCGGTCAGCCGGTACCGGGTCAGCGGGGCGATGCCCTCGGCCGCGTCGACACGGTTCTCCATCGAGTGCCCACCGAACACCATTTCCGGCACCGATTCCGTGCCGCCGACGTGGCCGGTGCGTTTGATCCCTTTCAGCCACAGCGCAGGTGCGAGGCCGTCACCGGACTCCGGGAACGAGTGCCGCAGGGTCCAGGAGTCGACGCTGCGCCACTCGGAGCCGTCGTTCACCTGCGTGGTGATCTTGGTCAGCCGCTTGCGGGTGAAGAACGAGGGAGACGTGCGGTACTCACACGACTCGTCCGCGGCACAGATGCGGTCGAACGGGACGTCCGGCCACGACTCCGCGGTGTCCTCGGTGAGCGCGTCCGGTTCACAACTCACGCCGTCACTCGGCAGGCACCGCTCGGCCATCGTGAACCGCACCCGCGCCGCGGCACCACCGAAGAAGTCGTCGTCGCGCAGGCCGTACTCGATGCGATCGAGATACCCACCGCGCACATACCGAGTACCGGAGTCGGCGTCCATGTCGCGCCCGTAGTAGTTGGACTCGGCCCCGTAGTAGAAGGTCGTGACGTTGCCCTGCGGGTCGATGCTGTAGTCGAGGTTCCAGCGCCAGGCCTGCCTGCACCAGGAGTCAGCGTAGCTCTCCGCGTGGCACGGCTCGCCCGCGTGATTACCGAACACCGGAACGGTCCACGCCGACGAGGTCTCCGGATCGCCCTCCTGCCAGCCCGGCATCCGGTCCACGCCGAGGAAGTGCTGGGTGCCGTCCTTGGTGGTGACCTTCCAGTGCTCACCGTTGTTGTCACCGTTGTCGGCCCCGAACAGTCGCTCGATGCGCGAGCCGTCGTCCGACTTGGGCCGCCACCGGCCGGTGTCCTCGTCGCGGACGAGTTCGGTCGAAACGCCGCCCAACATCATGGTCGCGTTGTCGCTGGCCCAGCACAGGTCACCGGTCTCGCGCGTGCCCTGGTTGCCGTTCAGGTCCTGGGAGCACGCCTTGTACTGGCGCTCGATGTAACCGCCCGCGGCGAGACTCCACCCGTCTCCGACGACCGAGGCCTGGTTGTTCGTGGCGCTGGTGCGACCGTCCAGCGACGCAGACGAATACTGCAGCGACACGTTCGGCGCGTCCTCGCCCGGAGACGGCGGCATCACCAAGGGATAGGAGAAGCTGAACGCCCCGCTGGATCCTCCGGCCGACCAGGACGAGGACGGGGCGAGTTTGGTCGCGGTGAACGTCCCTCCCGACGACTGCGCTTCCGCCGCCACGGCCAGAAGGACACCGGCTTCCTTGGTGTCGGGAAGGTCGACGTCGGCCGTCACCGTGCCGTCGCGTTCATCATTCGTGCTTTTGACCGGCTCTCCCGCTCGGCACTCCGACTTCTGCGGACTTTCCAGAGCGCACTCCGGCAGCCGCACCAACCGCAACCGCGATCCGTAGTTCGCGCCGTAGGCCGCCGCGAACTCCGAGTAGTCGACCTGGACGGAGACCGTGTCCCCGGCCGTTCCACCGGCGTCGGACACCTGGAGCAGCATGCCCCGCAGGCCCAGTTTCGCCGCGGTCTCCTGGTCGAAGGTCTCGACCTTCACCTTGCCCGGTCCGGACTTCGTCGTCGCGGTGCCCGCAGCGGCGGTGTCCGGCAATCCGACCGAGACGGGGAGCTTGCCAGCCCGGTGGTATGCCGGTGTTCGCTCACCCCGGCTCTGCGTGGCCGCTTTCGCGGTGGCGAAGTCCACCACGGCGTGGTCGCTGCCCGGCCACACCGGCTGGGGCATCGTGTCGATGGCCTTCTTCGCCGTCTCACTGCCCGGCAAGGGATTTATCGTCACCGGCTCGCCCGGCACGGAACGTTCCTGCTGCAACGGAGGGAGCTTCTGGTCGGTGTCGATTCCCGGAGGAGCCGCCACGGCGGGGCTCAACGAGCCCAACAGCGACACACTGAGCACCAGGACCAGACTGCGTCTGGCGAACCGGCTCACACGCACGGGTTGTCCTTCCTCTGTTGACCGAAAGAGAAGCTGAACGGATACCGTTAACGAATCGCCAGTTGACCGATTTGTTCGTCGGTAGGAACCCCGGCGAACACGCGCACCTCGTCAATGGCCCCGTACCAGGGATCGGCCTGAAGGCCTGTCCAGACCGTGCGCCCGATGAGGAACTCTCCGGCGTTGTTCCACGAATGCACGTCGGTGGCTTTTCCGGAGAACCTTCCGTTGACGTAGAGCCGTGCTTCCCGTGCCTGCGCGTCGTACACGCCGGTCAGGTGCACCCATTCGCCCGCCGTCGCGAGGTCCGCGCTGTGCGCCACGCCTCCGCCGCGTTCACAGCCCTTGCTCGTCGGGCAGGTGACCACCATTCCCCATCGGCCGGTGTCGATCCGATAGCCGAGCGAGAAAGGCGTGTACTCGGGATCGTCCATGCTCACGGCGGTCTTCTGGTAGTCCAGGTCGTCCGCCTTCACCCACGCGGCCACGGTGTAGGACTTGTCGGTGCGGATGTCCGGTCGTGGTGCGGAAAGGTGCTGCCATTCCGTGTAGTGGTGGTTCAGCCGGACCGACGTGAACTCCCCGACCTCCCAGGACGCGTCGCCGTGGAAGACGGCTTCGCGCCCGGTCACCTCGTCGCGGGTCGTGGTCCCGCTGCCCTCCTCCATGGCGTAGTGCGCTCGCAGCACCGCTTGCTGGGCCAGCAGAGCCGCTTCGGAGTCGACCAGCACGCGGTCGTACAACCGGACCTCGTCGATCGAACCGGAGAAGTGGTCGACGTGGTTGTCGCTCCACAACGCCCGGCCGACGGTGAGCGGGCCGCTCGCCGACCACGCGCCGCTGTGGGGCTTCACACCGGCCAGGACACCGTCGACGTAGAGCCTGACCTCCTGCGCGGCCGCGTCGTACACGCCCGTGACGTGCGTCCAGACTCCGAGCTCCACCTGCTGCGTCGAGCGGATACGGCTGTGGACGCTGCCACCCCCGACGGCGTCCTCGCTGAACATCACGAAAGCCCATTCGCCGTTCGACGTGGTCTGGAGCTGGAACCCGCTGACGTGTTCGCCGTCCTGGGAGACGATCGCCCGGTTTCCTTCCGACGTGCTCGGCTTCACCCATGCCGCCACCGAGAAACTCTCGGCGGTGTCGACACCGGTCGGCTCCGACAGCCAGTCGTCCGCGCCGTCCAACGCGGCCGCGGAACCCTCGTACCCCGGTTCGTCGAGAACGGGGGCTCCCTCCGCCGTCAGGGTGCGTCCCTGGGCACTCTCGTCGGTCAGGTCGCCATCGAGCTTCCAGTGCCCTGTCAAGCCCGATGCCAGCGGATCGTGTGCCCTGACGAAGACCTTGTACCGGTAGATCTCCGAACGGTTGCCGGCTCGGTCGACCGACCGCACGAACAGGGTCTGCGGCCCGTCCAACGTCGGTGTCCAGCGGATCCACGCCTGCCCGTCCTGTGCCGTGACGCGGGTCTGCGGGTCGTCGGTCTGATCCTCGGTGAACGAGTACAGGAAGTGGTCGACGTCGGAGCCACTGTCGGAGGTGAGGAGGAAGTCCCCGGTCTGGCCGAGTCCACCGGCCGGCGAGTCGTACGGGTAGTCCTCCGATGTCACCGACGGTGTTTCCGGGGCGACCGTGTCCACCTCGAACTCGCAGTCCGACGACCAGGACGTCAACTGGTCGTCCTTCGACCAGAGTCGCCACGTGTACAGGCCGTCTCCGTCGATCACGCCTTCCTTCACCGTCACCTCGGCGAACGAGCCGGACGGAACGTCCCTGATCACGGTCTCGTTGCCGTCCCACGTGGCTGCCGACCCGGTTCCCTTGAGAACTCGGAAGCCCGCGTCGAGGGTGCCCCTGTCAGGGTCGGACACGCGGGCGCGCAACCGTGGAGTCGTGGTCGGGACAGCGGGGCGTTCCGCGCCCGTGGCGCACGCGACGAGCCCACCCTGCATGGACATCTCGGTGGGCTTGTTCGGGTAGGAGTTGTACTTGACCTCCAACACCGGGTCGAGATCGAAGCGCCGCCAACTGTCTCTCGACGTATCCGCCGCCTTGAACATGAAGGTCAGCTTCGTCTTGCCGTTCGCGACAGCTCCCTTGACAGTGTTCGTCAGGCCGATGTCGACGCCGCCCTGGCTCGGGCAGAACTGAACGTTGTTATACACGTTGAACTGGTCGAGCTCCGAAGTCCAGTTCGGTTGGTTATTCCAGGTCGTGTTTGGTGAGATCGAGTCGGTCAGCCAAAGTTCCGTGCCTCCGCCACCAGAACAGCCGTAGGAATGCTTCACCCTGGTGCGCAGCGTTGCACTGTTGATTCGCTTGCCCTGCACGCCTCGAAGGTCGAGCTCGACGTACGAACGAGAGATGCCGGAGTCGTCTCCCGCGTTTCCCGCCTTGAGATCGCTGAGCTCACCGGTTCGTTTGTCGAAGTTCTTCGCAGTCTCGTGACCACTCTGGACAACCACGTGGTGGTTGGTCTTTCCCGCCCAGTTGTAGCTGGGGTCGATGAACACCGGGTACTGCGTCTGCGGGTCTTCGAGGAACGATCGGTCGGGACGCACGGTGATCGTGTCACCGGACACGTCCGCGGTCATGGTGGCCATCCCGGCGTCGGCCGGGACAGCCACGACCTCCCCCGCGGAGTCGGATCCGGAGGAGTCCCACATCCGGGAGGCGTCTCCCACGAATTTGAGCTCCCCTTCGGCATCCCTCGCCTCCAGGCCGTCGGCGTCGCCGCTCAACGACACGTTGTGAGTGTGGGATCCGTAACCGATCTCGCTCAGCTCCGGATGATCGGCGGCCTCCCGTGTCTTGATCTTCAGAAGCTGGCTGAATCCTTCGGGATTCGCCGTGACGATGAGATCGACGTCCGGCAGCACGTCCGGATACGTCGCCGTGGAGCCATCGAGTACGGGCTCAGGTAACTCACCCTGCCACTCCAGGCCCACCTCGTAGCCGTCCTTCGACGCGACCACCAACGGCTCCGCCGCGCCACCCGGCGACAGGGTTACGTCGACCGGCGTCGCGACCGTACGGATGGTGCCGTCACTCCGGCGCTCCCAGGTCGTGTCGATGGATCGCCACTGCCCGTCCTGTTTCACGCGTTGGGGAGTGAGACTCTGCCTCCAGGTGAAGGTTCCGTCCGGGTTGGCCAGAACCTCGACCGTCTCGGTGGTCTCCTCCTCGACTCGGACGGGCTCGCCCTCCGCCTTCGCCCGCGCCGATGCGGACATCGCCGCCGAAGTCTCTTCCGCACGCGCCGCGGGTGCGATGACCACCGTCAGTGTGGCGACGACAGTGAGCATCACCAAGACGGCGACCGACCGCGCTCGCAGTTGAGCAGGGCACGACGACCGTGTATGCACTTGCCAACCCCCCGCAGATCATCACGCGCAGACCCCTCACGCTGCGCGACTGGCCGCACGCAGCCTGGCACCAGGCATGCGCCTGCGAATCGGCCGAACGGGGCAATGAGCCCGAAACCGGTGTGATCTAAGTTTCAACAAGAACGAGTACGCGACGACTTCGTCAAGCTTCGATATCGGAACCGGGCCGTCGTGTCCGGCCCGAGGTCGGAACGACACCACGCCCCACGGCGTCAGCGCCCGCGCACCGAACTCTCCCGCACGTGCAGGTGTGTCGGCAGTACCGTGCGCGTCGGCTCGGCATTCGGGTTCTTGATACGTCGCACCAGCGCTTCGGCCGCCACGCGGCCCTCCTCGTACGTCGGCTGGCCGACGGTGGTGATGGTGGGCCGCACGAGTTCCGCCCACGGCAGTTCGTCGAAGCCCACCACGCCGACGTCGCCGGGCACGGACAGCCGACGTTCGGTCAGGCAGCGCAGCACACCGATCGTCATGAGGTTGTTGGCGACGAACACCGCGTCCGGCCGCTTTGGACCGTCCAGAAGAGACTGCATAGCGGCGTGACCACCCGGCTCGCGGAAGTCGGCGAAGCGCACCAGCGACTCGTCCGCGTCGCGGCCCGCTTCGGTGAGCGCGGCGTGGTAGCCGCTCAGCCGTTGCGCGGCCGTGCTGTACTCCCTGGGCCCGGTGACGCACGCGATGCGCTCGAACCCCTGCTCCACGAGGTGCTTCGTCGCGATGTGGGCGCCCTGCTCGTTGTCGGCCAGCACCGCGTCGGCGCGCACACCGTCCAGTTCGCGGTCGACGAGCACCACCGGGCAACCGGCGCTCGCCAGCGAGTTGACGTGGGCGGCGCGGTACGACGACGGCGACAGGATGACCCCGGCCATGCGTTCGGCCAACGCCACGTCGACGTAGTCGGCCTCCTTCGCCTCGTCCTCGTCGGAGTTGCACAGCACCACCGAGTAGCCCTCTGCGGAGGCGACGTCCTCGATGCCGCGCACCATGTCGGTGAAGAACGGGTTGCGCACGTCGGAGATGATCACCGCCCACAGGCGGGTGCGCTGGGTGCGAAGGCTGCGGGCGACGAGGTTGGGACGGTAGCGCAACGCGGCGACCGCCTTCGTCACACGCTCGGCGAGCACCGGATCGACCGAACCGCCGTTGAGCACCCGCGACACCGTGGCGACCGACACCTCGGCACGCCGCGCCACGTCGTAGATCGTCGCCACAGGATCGTCTCCTCGCCGTGCCCCGTCCGGGTTGACCGATGTTAGCAGCGGGTAGTCACCGGGCTCGGGGAAAGGAGGAGGCGGTGTCGGACAGCCACCAGCACACGCGCACGCAGGCCCACGCACACCACGGCGCCTCTTCGGCCGGCTGGGGTATGGCCGTGTCGGCGACGCTGCACTGCCTCACCGGCTGCGCCATCGGCGAGGTGCTGGGCATGGTGATCGGGACGGCGCTCGGGTGGGGCGACGTCCCCACCATCGCCCTGGCCGTGGTGCTCGCGTTCTTCTTCGGTTACGCGCTCGGCATGCGCGGTGTCCTGCGCGCAGGCCTCCGGTTCCGGCAGGCGTTGCGGGTGGCGCTTGCCGCGGACACCGTGTCGATCACCGTCATGGAGATCGTGGACAACGGCGTGATGCTCGCGATCCCGAACGCGATGGAGGCACCCCTGGACTCACCGGTGTTCTGGGGCTCACTCGCCGTGGCGTTCGCGGTCGCGTTCGTGGTCACCGCGCCGGTGAACAAGTGGCTCATCGGCCGCGGCAAGGGGCACGCCGTCGCCCACTCCTACCGCCACTGAATCCTGTCAAGCTCCCCGGGCGTTACGTTTCAGGGTCTCTTCCACCAGAGCCTGGTGCGCCCGCTCCGCCCGTTCCTCCGGCGTGGGTGGCGGTGGCGGTTTCCAGGACACCCCGTGCCAGTAGGCGGCGATGTCGCTGGTCTGGCGCACAACGACATCCTCGGCGGGCGGTGCGGGCCAGAACTGGAGAAGGTAGGAATCCACCTCGTCCTCGTCCGCACCGCGCGTGTCCCGCTCCCGCCCGGCGTCCATGGCGTAAGCGCTGTACCGGACCCGGTAGTCGCGTTCCGTCAGGTGCAGGTCGTGCCCCCACCCGCCGGCCCAGCCCACCACTCCGGCGGCACCTGAGGGCCGGAACGACACCTCGACGACGTCCTCCCACCTCTCGTCAGGCTCCGGCGGCTCCTCGCGCACCTCGACGGTGAGCCGAACGCAACCGGTGTGCAGGCCGGTGATGCAGAACAGGAAACCGGGTGAGGCGGCCCCGCACAGGCCGTTGCGCTGGCCGACGAAACACGCGGCCATCTCCGGTTGGTCGCACTCCGACTCGACGTAGAACTGGCCGTAGTGCACCTCCACGTCGCCGTCCAGGACGGTGCGCACGCTCACCGCTTGACGGCCACTCCCCCGAGCATGAGGTTCTCCTCCGGCCACGGCTCGCGCGTGCGGGGCCCGGCGGGCCACCAGTCGTCCAGCCGCACGAGTCCCGGGGACAGCAGCTCCAGCCCGGCGAACAGCTCCTCGATCTGCTCCCGCTTGCGCCAGAACCCCGTGCCCACGCCCGCCTCGCGGATCTTGCGTTCCAGGTCGTGCGCCTGCTTCGACCACTCCGGGTTCTCGCTGTCCGGGTCCCAGAAGTGGGTGATCGCCAGGTAGGAGCCCGACGGCAGCGCGTCGACGTAGTCGCGCATGATGCCCACCGGGTCCTCTTCGTCGGACACGTGGTGGAGCGTGCCGATCTGCATGAGCACCAGCGGCCGGTCGAGTTCGAGGTGGCGCGTGATCTCGGGGTGTGAGAGCACGTCCTTCGGTTTGGTGAGGTCGGCCTCGACGAACCTGGTGTTCTCGTTCTCCTCCAGCAGAGCCCGGCCGTGCGCGTTGCAGATCGGGTCGTTGTCCACGTAGACGACCCTGGCCTCCGGGTTGCTGAACTGGGCGACCTCGTGGGTGTTCTGCACCGTGGGAAGACCGCTGCCGAGGTCGAGGAACTGGTCCATGCCCGCCAGTTCGGTGAGGTAGCGCACCGCGCGCACGAGGAAGCGGCGGTTCATCCAGCTCACGTCGCCCTGGTGGGGCGCCACCTGCTTGATCTGCTCGAAGACCTGCCGGTCGACCTCGTAGTTGTCCTTCCCCCCGAGGCTCGCGTCGTAGATACGGGCGACCGTCGGTTTGGTGGGGTCAAGCTTCGCCGAGGGCGGGATCGGCTGTGTTGCGTCCTGCACTACGTCGGGCTCCTTCCAGTGGCGACGTTGATGTTGATCAACACTGTGCCACCGAACGTGATGGATCAAGCCGAGTGTGTCACCTCGGGAAGCGTCATGGAACCCCTTTCGACCAGGGGTGCGGACAGCGCATAGAGCAGCACTTCGTATGCAGTCAAGTACGACGCGCCGAAAGTTACGGCAAAAGTAACCGAATCGTTGTGGCGAGCGTCAAGTTTGGTAGAGGGCGATCTTGCCGACCTCGCATAGTCGCCAGTGCCCCGATTCGAGTACGTCGGCCCCCCACCGGCGTGCTTCCCCCGACACCCAATGGAGTCGCACTTCATCATGCGTGCGCGTCATGTCCGACGGGCCGCGCCGATCGCGCTGCTCGCCTCCCTGACCCTGATTTCCACCCCCGGCGTCAGCTTCGCGGACCCAGCCGCGACGTCACAGCAGGACGTCAACATCCAGCAGACCGCCGCCGAGCAGGGCGAGAAGTCACTCGACGAGCAGATCACATCGGCGGAGAAGGCGCTGGAGATCGCCAAGAAGCAGGCCGCCGACGCGAAGCGGAAGCTCGACAACACGACGGCGGAACACGACAAGGCGAAGAAGGCCACCGCGGACGCTCGCGGCAAGCTCACCAAGGCCCGCGACACCCTCGGCAAGGCCGAGGTCCAGCTCCGGCAGGCCGAGAACCGCGTCGACGAGCAGTCGTCCGGGTTCAGCTTCGACGGTGTCGTCAGCTCGCTGCTGGGCTTCCTCGGCTCCGACGTCACCGACTCGATGAGCCAGGACGTCGAAGCCAAGCGCGACGCCGTCGAGGCCGCCGAGAAGGCCGTCGAGAAGGCCGAACGCGAGGAGACCAAGGCCGAGCGCGCCAAGGCGAACGCCGAGAAGGCGCACGAGCAGGCCGTGGCCAAGCAGGACGAGAAACAGTCCGAACTGGACAAGCTGAACGAGCGCAAGAAGGCCGAGGAGGCCGAGAAGCAGGCCGCCGCGGCTCCCGCCGGTGGTGCTGCCGCCCCCGCCCCCGCCCCCGGCGTCGTGAAGCCCGCGGAGGGAACGTTCACCTCCGGCTACGGTGCCCGCTGGGGCACCACGCACTACGGCGTGGACATCGCCAACAGCATCGGCACCCCGATCTACTCCCTCATGTCGGGCACCGTGATCTCGTCCGGTCCCGCGAGCGGCTTCGGGCTGTGGGTGCGCGTGCAGCACGACAACGGTCTCATCAGCGTCTACGGCCACATCAACGAGTCGCTGGTCACCGTGGGTCAGCGCGTCGAGGCAGGCCAGCAGATCGCCACGATCGGCAACCGCGGCCAGTCCACCGGCCCGCACCTGCACCTCGAGATCCACGAGAACGGCGTGAAGATCGACCCGCTGCCCTGGTTGGAGGCACACGGCATCACGCTGTGACCGCCGTCCAGGCCTGAGGCTCGAAGGCCGTCGCCACCGCGACCCGGTGGCGACGGCCTTCTTTCACGTGCGAGCCGCTCACAGCCCGAACACGAGCCGTGCCACGAGGAAGTAGATGATGAGCCCCGTGGCGTCGACGAGCGTGGTCACCAGGGGTGCGGAGATCACGGCGGGATCGATGCCGACGCGCTTGGCCAGAAGCGGCATCGTCGAACCGATGGTGGCCGCCCACGCGCACACCGCGACGAGCGACACGGCCACGCTCGCCGCCACCGTGACGTCCACGAGCAGCGTGCCGATGACGAGCGCCACCGCGGCCAGCATGGCACCGAGCACGAGTCCCACCCGACACTCGCGCCACGCGACGCGCAGCACGTCGCGCGTGCGCACCTCCCCCACGGCCAGCGCCCGCACCGCCGCCGTCGCCGCCTGCGCGCCCGCGTTGCCGCCCGTGCCCACCAGCAGCGGGATGAACAACGCCAACGCGGTCACGCTCGCCAGCGTGTCCTCGAAGACCTGCAGCACGTTCACCGTCAGCGTCGCCGCGAGGATCAGCAACAGCAGCCACACCGCCCGCGCCCGGGCCAGCTCCACCACGCTCGCCGACATGTAGTGCCCCGCCCACGGCGTCGACCCCGACTGCCGGGCGATGTCCTCGGTGTCGGCGGCCTCGATGACCTCGAACGCGTCGTCGATCGTGAGCAGGCCCAGCACCCGGTTCTCGCTGTCGGTCACCGGAAGGGCGAGCACGTTGGTGTCCTGCATCAGCCGCGCGGCCTCCTCGACGTCGGCCGTGGCACGAACCTGCGGCGCGTCGGCGTCCGCGATCTCGGCGACCGGACTCTCGGGGGCACTCAGCACGAGGTCGCGCAGCGACACCGTGCCGAGGAAGCAACGCCGGTCGTCGATCACCGGCAGCGTGTACACCGTCTCGGCGTCGGCCCCTTTGCGCCGCACCACGGCCAGGGCCTCGTCCGCACTCATGTGGTGGCGCACGGCCACCGTCTCCGGAGTCATGTAGCGGCCGACGGAGTGCTCCGGGTAACCCAGCAGCGCGGCGGTGTACTCGCGTTCGCGGGGGCTGAGTCCCGCGAGCACGTGCCGGGCGAACTTGGCGGGTGCCTCACCGAGCAACCGCGCCCGGTCGTCGGGCGCCATCCGCTCGACCACGTCGCGGAACGCGGGCTCGCGCAACCCTGACAGCACCTTCTGCTGGTCGGTGGGATCGAGCTCCTCGAAGACGGTGAGCGCACGCTCCTTGTCGAGCAGGCGGAACAGCAGCACGGCGTGGACCGCGTCGGCGCGCGCGATCTCGTCGGCGACCTCGTACGGCTGGTGCTCCGCGAGCCAGCCCTGAAGGCCGGGGAGGTCGTTGTCCTCGAGCAGATCCCTCAGTGTCTCGGTCGGCTGTGCTGCCATGGCGGCCACGTACTCCCTCCAGTCCCCGCCCAGCGGGATACCCCGGGGGTAAACGTGGTCACGCATCGGCGCGATCTCGTCCACGGGGCGGGAATGCCGCACGGTCGCCGGAGGTTGTGTCGATCACGACCGACTCGTGAAGGAGAGCATCGATGTCGACGGTCATGACCCCCGCCGAGCGGGAAGCGTTCCTCGCAGGCCACCACGTGGGTGTGCTCGCCGTGGCCCGGGAGGGCAGGGCCCCGCTGGCCGTGCCGATCTGGTACGGCTACGAACCCGGTGGTGACGTCCTGCTGTGGATGGATCGGGACTCGGTGAAGGAACGCGCCATCCGCAAGGCGGGGCGGGTGAGTCTCGTGGCGCAGTCCGAGCAGCAGCCGTACGCCTACGTCAGTGTGGAGGGGCCCGTCGTGTCGAACGACGAGCCGCCGACGCGTGAGGAGGCACTGGCCATCGCGGGCCGGTACCTGCCCGCCGCCGAGGCCGAGGCGTTCGTGCGCAACAGCCTGGGCTCCACGAGCATCCTGGTGCGCGTCCGACCGGAACGCTGGCTGAGCCAGGACCAGGGCAAGTCCTGAAGCCGCCCGCTCACCTCCTGTCGTCACCGTCGGTGGAACCGCGCGGCGCCAGCTTGCTCCACAACGAGCCCGCCGCCCCGGACACCGCCTCACCGACGTCGGAGAAGACCTTCGTCAACGGATCGGCCGAGGACGCGAACGACTCCCGGTAGGAACGCGCCGCCGACTTCACGTCCTCGGCCCAACCGCGGTGGGGTGCCTCGGCGTCCCGCCTCGGGTAGTCGCCGGCCAGGATCGCCCGGTACTCCCCGGACGCGGCCCACTTCTGCAACTGCGCCGCCCGCACCACCGCGAGCGGGTGTGACAGCAGCTCCACGTTCCGCAGCTTGGCGATGCTGTCGCGGACGCTCTCCACGGAGTCGTACTCGTCGGCCTGCCGCAGGAAGGCTTCGAGGTCCACGCGCGCCGGGTCGATGCCACCGGCCATCAGCACGTGCGTGCGCAGCGCCGCGGCCGGGTCCTGCCCGCACAGCAGGCCCGCTCGGTCGCAGGACAGTTCCGACTTCCGGAACCACTCGTTGAGCGCGCCGATGACCGCCCTCAGCCCGAACGCGCTCATCGGCGTCCACGACAGGGTGGACCGCAGGTCGAGCAGGCGCAGCAACATGGTGCGGTACACGGCGTGCCCGGACAGCACGTGGCCGAACTCGTGGCCGACCACGAACCTCAGCGAGTCGACATCCAGCAGCTCGACGAGGCCGGTGGTGAGCACGACGAACGGTGTCTCCATGCCGATCGTCATCGCGTTCGGCTCGGCCTCCCGGGTGACGTAGAGGTCGGGGAGCGGATCAAGTCCCAGAGTGTCCGCGCAGTCGGTGCGGATCTCGTGCAGTTCCGGGTACTGCGTGGGGCCGACCCGCACGGCGGAGCTCAGCGCCATCAGGTGCTCACCGCGCTCGTGGAAGAACCCGGTGACAACCTTCAGCACCTCGGCGAAGCCCGGCACCATCCGCAACGTCGCCAGCGCACCGCGGTCGACGGGATGCTCGTACGCGCGGGGACTGATGTCGGGGAAGCGCATCCGTCCGGACGACGCCGTGGTCAGGGGCCGAGCCATCGAAAGGTTCCTTTCGTCGCCGGAGGGCCGCGACAGTCTAGTGGCGGCCTAGGATCGCGGGGGTGGGGAATCCGCAGACACTCGACGTCCTCAGGCGCGTCTTCGGCTACGACTCGTTCCGCGACAACCAGCAGCAGATCGTCGACCACGTCACCGACGGCGGCGACGCGCTCGTGCTGATGCCCACCGGAGGCGGCAAGTCGCTCTGCTACCAGATCCCCGCGCTGGTGCGTGACGGCGTCGGGGTGGTGATCTCACCGCTGATCGCGCTCATGCAGGACCAGGTGGACGGGTTGCGTGCCGCGGGTGTGCGCGCGGGGTACCTCAACTCGACGCAGGACCCGGACGAGCGCCGGACGGTGGAGGCGGAGTTCCTCGCGGGCGAGCTCGACCTGCTGTATCTCGCGCCGGAGCGGCTGCGTTCCGAGGCCACGATGCGGCTCATCGAGCGTGGTCCGGTGTCGGTGTTCGCGATCGACGAGGCGCACTGTGTCTCGCAGTGGGGCCACGACTTCCGCCCGGACTACCTGGAGCTGTCGACACTGCACGAGCGCAGGCCGGACGTGCCGCGCGTGGCCCTGACCGCCACGGCCACCCCCGCGACCCGCGACGAGATCGCCACGCGGCTGAAGCTGGAGGACGCGCGCGCGTTCGTGTCCAGCTTCGACCGGCCCAACATCCAGTACCGGATCGTGCCGAAGAAGGACCCGCGCAAGCAGTTGCTGGACTTCCTGCGCACCGAGCACTCCGGTGACGCGGGCATCGTCTACTGCCTCTCCCGCCGCTCGGTGGAGGAGACCGCCGAGTTCCTCACCCGCAACGGCATCGAGGCCCTGCCCTACCACGCGGGGCTCGACGCGGGCACCCGTGCCCGTCACCAGGCGCGGTTCCTCCGGGAGGACGGACTCGTGGTGGTGGCCACCATCGCGTTCGGCATGGGCATCGACAAACCCGACGTCCGGTTCGTGGCGCACCTCGACCTGCCCAAGTCGGTGGAGGGCTACTACCAGGAGACGGGCCGGGCGGGACGCGACGGGCTGCCGTCGACGGCATGGCTGGCCTACGGGCTGGCGGACGTCGTGGCGCAACGCCGTTTGATCGACACCTCGGAGGGGGACGCCGCGCACCGGCGACGCCTGTCCACGCACCTCGACGCCATGCTCGCGCTGTGCGAGACGGTGGACTGCCGCAGGGCCCGCCTTCTGGCGTACTTCGGGCAGGACGGGGCGGAGAGTCGCTGCGGCAACTGCGACACCTGCCTTTCGCCGCCGGAGTCCTGGGACGGCACCGTGGCGGCGCAGAAGCTGCTCTCCACCGTGGTCCGCCTGCGCCGGGAACGCGGGCAGAAGTTCGGGGCGGGCCAGGTCATCGACATCCTGCGCGGCAAACGCACCCCGAAGGTGACCCAGCACAGGCACGACGCACTGTCCGTCTTCGGAGTGGGCTCCGACCTCGGCGACGGTGAATGGCGCGCGGTGGTGCGGCAACTGCTCGCACAGGGCCTGCTCGCCGTCGAAGGCGACTACGGCACGCTCGTCACCACAGCCGCCTCCGACGAGGTGCTGTACCGGGGGCGGACGGTGCGGATGCGGAAGGACCCGGCCAGGGTCGCGGTGCGCTCCTCTCGCGCGACGGCGTCGGCATCGTCGTCGGCACGCGCCGAGCAGGTACCACTGGACGGGGAGGCGGCCGCCGTGTTCGACCGACTGCGGGCCTGGCGTGCGGCCACGGCGAAGGAACAGGGTGTTCCGGCGTACGTGATCTTCCATGACGCGACGCTGCGGCAGATCGCGGCGCTGCGCCCCTCGACCCGTGCCGAGCTCGGCACGGTGAGCGGTGTGGGAGAGACCAAGCTGAACCGCTACGGCGACGAGGTACTGGGCGTGCTGGCGTCCTGACCGCCAGGCCGTCCGCGACCGAGGCCCCCGGCTTCGACACTCGGTGGGGGCCTGCGTTCGCCGCCCGGAAAGCGGTACACGAGCGATGTCGCCGACGCGAGAAGCGGAATACGAGTCGCTTTTCAACAATTCACCTACCGGGTTTTCATACTATCGGGTCATTTGCCGCCGCGTCGCCCAACACGTTTTGCACCACACCTCCCCACCGGAACGAGTGACGAGAGCTGAACGAGCGGGTAATCCACCACGGATCGTGACATGTACGATCACCCGTTTCCCCTGGTCAGAGCAGAACTTTACTCCAATCCAGAGTCCGCAGTGATCCACGTCACTACAGAACGGGTGAGCCGAATCGGCTGCATTTTGCCGTGTGCCCCCGCAGTCACGCTTGTAGATTCGTTGGCGGTTGCGGTGGATTTCTACCGCGGCACTAACGTCACTCGAGTCGATAGGAATGGGTTAAGGTGTTCAAGAAGACTGCTATTGTGGCCACCGCTGCGGCCGGGATGCTGATGCTGGGCTCGCCCGCCTTCGCGACCACGCCGGGTGAGAACGACGTTCACGACAACACCAACCAGGCGGGTCTCATCAACGTCGACGACGTGCTGAGCGAAAACCAGATCAACATCTGCCCGGTGGTCAGCGTTGACCTCCTCGGCCAGATCGGCCTGCTCGGTGGCGCGAACGAGAACAACGTCGCGTACTGCAGCAACGCTGAGGCGACCGACAACTGAGTCAGCGCACTCCAGCCACGGGTGGGAGGCCACGGGCCTCCCACCCGTTTCCATGTCCGCGTCAGTCCACTGTGGTGGCGATGGCGGTCAGTATCGGACGCGCCAACTCGGGACGGCAGACCAGCAGATCCGGCAGGTACGGCGACGCTCTGTTGTACACCAGCTCGGAACCGTCCACTCGCGACGCGTGCAGGCCCGCGGCACGGGCGACCCCGACGGGCGCGGCCGAGTCCCACTCGTACTGACCACCCGCGTGCAGGTAGGCGTCCGCCTCACCCCGTACCACGGCCATGGTCTTCGCTCCCGCCGATCCCATCGGAACCAACTCGGCGTCGAAAGCGTCCGCGACCTTTTTCGCGAATTCGGGAGGTCGAGTGTCACTCACCAGAATGCGCGTTCTTTTCCTGAACGGCCGAGTACTTCCCCGCGATTTCTCGCCCGTGGCGGTGACAAGGCCGCGGTCGGGTTCGGCCACCGCGGCGTCCGTGATTCCCAGACCCACCTGCCACAGCGCGACGTGCACCGTCCAGTCCGAGCGCCGGAGTCCGTACTCACGGGTCCCGTCGAGCGGGTCCACGATCCAGACCCTGGCCGCGCTCAGTCTGGCCGGATCGTCGGCGGACTCCTCCGAAAGCACGACGTCGTCCGGCCGGTGCTCCGCGAGAAGACGCACGAGCAACGCGTTCGACTCGGCATCGCCACGCCGTCCCAACTCCCGGGCGTCCGCGCCGGTCGCCTCGTCCCGGACCCGGAGCAGCAGGTCGCCGGCCTCACCGGCCAGCCGCGCGGCAAGTCGTGCATCGCTCATCATTTCGGGAGCGTAACCGCCACCCGGAGCTGGGTATCCGTAGCCCAGAAGCGACGGAAGGCGGAACACATGAATTCCCAACTGGCCGTGGTGACGGGTGCCTCGACCGGGATCGGTCGCAGGATCGCCGAGGAGTTCGCGCAGCACGGATTCGACCTCGTCCTGGCCGCCGACGACGACGCGCTCGACTCCACCGTGACCGAGCTCGAGGCGCCGGGACGGAAGGTGTGGAGCGTGCACGGCGACCTCGCCAGCTACGCGGGCGTCATGGAGCTGGCCGACCGTGTCGAGGCGCTCGACCGCCCGGTGGACGTGCTGGTGCTCAACGCCGGGGTCGGGGTCGGCGGCCCCTTCGCCGCGAGCCCGGAGTCGCTGCACGATCAGTTACGCGTCGTGAACCTCAACGTGGTGAGCACCGTGCATCTGGCCAAGCGACTGCTGCCCGCGATGGTCGAACGTGGCAGTGGCCGAGTCGTGGTGGTGTCGTCGACGGTGGCCGGGTTGCCCGGCCCGTACCAGGCCACGTACAACGCGTCGAAGGCGTTCCTGTCGTCGTTCGCCGCAGCCGTCGACGAGGAACTGCGCGGGACGGGCGTCACCGTCACCACGGTGCTGCCCGGCGTCACCGACACGGAGTTCTTCGCACGAGCGGGGATGCTGGACACGAAGATCGGCGCGACGTCGTTCAAGGACGATCCGGCACGCGTGGCACGCGAGGCCTACCGCGCGGTGATGGCGGGACGGGCCCACGTCGTCACCGGGCCGCTCTACAACTGGGCGTTCATCCTGGCCGGAAGGCTGCTTCCGGACCGCCTGCTCGCCCGGATACACCGCCCTCTCTCGAAACCGGGCTCCGCGCGCTCGCACGCCACCACCTAGAACGGACAATCCGGCCGACACGACAGCCCGCGAGGAACCTCCGCGAAACAGCGCATCGTCGAAGGAGCGCGCTGGTGCCGGGCTCTTGTGCCCGCACCAGCCGCTTCAGGCGTCGCGCCCCGTCAACGACCAGTAGGCGACGGCCGAGGAGATCACCACGCACGCGGCGAGCACCACCGCCGCGCCGGTCGGGGAAAGCACAGCCCCTCGCTGCCTGCGAGCTGCTCCGGAAGGCTCGGCACGGCCACGGCGGCGAGCGCGGGCACCACGCCCTCGCTCATCGACTCCCACGGCGCGATGGGGCTGGGCCGGTCGCCCACGATGACCGACACGACGACGAGCATCGCCAAGGTGGTGACGAGCGACAGCGACAACGTCGTCGCACCGACGGCCACGGTCTTGCCCACCAGCACCCGCCCCGGCGGGAACCGCCGCGAGCGTGCTCCGAACGGTTCCGGTCGTGTACTCGGAGGTGACCGCGAGACCTCCGAAGGCGGCGACGCAGAACTGCAGGAACGGCAACACCAGCACGGACATGTCGGCGCTGGCGAACCGCGCCTGCTCCTGCGGGGGAGAGCTGTTCCAGGACATCCTTCCGACCTGCGACAAGGGGTTCGAAGACACCGGTGCCGAGCTGGACCTTCTTCCTTACGAGGTGTATGAGCCCGACGAGTTCTTCATTCTGATCGACGGCAGCGCGCCGTCCCATGTCCGGACCGCAACCCGGCAGCAAACCGAGTACTGGAGCGGAAGAAGGGGCCGCGCACCTCTGGCGAAGTACCTCGCGAAGGCAGGGTGCCCCGGTTCGCGGAACACGTCCGTCTGTATCAGGGTCAGCTCTCACTTCCGGGCGACCGCTGACCCCAGCGGCCCGTTAACGCAGTGACACCGACAGGGCCTGCGCGATCTCCCTGCCGAGTGCGTGCGTGGTGTCGGCCGGTGGCTGCCCCACCTTCACCACGATCGAACCGCCGAACGGCTGGCGTTCGAGGACCTCGATGCGTTCGCCGAGCCCGATGGAGCGGTCCGACAGGTACCGCAGCAGTTCGGGGTCGGTGTCCCACACCCGGACGATCTCCCCCACCGCGCCCGCGGGCAGGTCCTCCAGCAGCTTCGTGGAGACCTCCTCCACGGAGCCGTCCACCGCGGGGATCGGATCGCCGTGCGGGTCGCGCACCGGGTTGCCGAGCTTCGCCGCGATGCGTTCGACGAGGAGGTCGGACACGACGTGTTCGAGCAGGTCGGCCTCGACGTGCACCTCGTCCCACGTGTAGCCGAGCTCGGACACGAGGTACGACTCGATGAGCCGGTGCCTGCGCAGCACCGACCTGGCGAGCAACCGGCCGTCACCGGTCAACTCGATGCCCCGGTACGGCACGTGCTCCACGAGACCCTGCTGCGCGAGCTTCGTGACCATCCCCGAAGCCGACGACGGGCTCACCGCCAACCGGGACGCCAACGACGTGTTCGTGACGGCCTCACCACGCTCCTCCAGGCCGTAGATCGCCCGCAGGTAGTCCTCGATCGAGGCCGATCGACGGTTCGAGGCACCCACCATGCCTTCTACGATACGTACTGCTCAGCCGCGCCAGCGATAGCGCACCCAGCCCGGCACGGGCTCGGCTCCGAGATCGGCGTAGAACGCGGCGGCCCTCTCGTTGCCCTCCTGCATGTCCCACTCGACCCTGCCGTCGGTGCGCGCCTTCAGCTCCCGCAGTAGTTGCCTGCCGAGGCCGAGCCTGCGGTAGGCGGGCCTCACGAAGAGGTCGTCGAGCCAGATCCCGGGCTTGGCCTCCCACGTCGAGAAGTTCCACGAGCAGAACGCCATGCCCGCCGTCGCGCCGTCCACCTCGGCGATGAGCACCCACGCCTTCGGCTCGGGACCGAAAAGGTGCCGCGTCATGTCCGCCCGGTCGAGCACGAGGTCGTCCTTGCCCTCGTAGCGGGCGTGTTCCTCGATCATCGAGCAGATGTCCTCGATGTCGTGCTCCAGCGCATCGCGTATCGGCATGGCATCGACCCTATCGATCGATCGATCGTGTGGCTAGGCTGCACAGTCATGGGGCGAGACTTTGCGACCGTGGACCTGGACCTCGACGACCGTGTGGCGACGGTGTGGCTGAATCGGCCTCACCGCCTGAACGCGGTGACCCCGGAACTGGTGGACGACCTGCTCGGCGTGCTGGGCCGCGTCGCGGGCGACGGCGACGTCGGCGCGGTGGTGCTGGCCGGTCGCGGCAGGGCGTTCTGCTCGGGCCACGACCTGAGACAACCGCCACCGGAGCAGGAGTCCCGCGCGCGGCTGGAACGGCTCCAGGAGGTCACTCGGGCACTGCGGAGCCTGCCCCAGCCCGTGGTGGGCGCTGTACACGGCTACGCCATCGGCGCCGGCGCGGAGTTCGCACTGGGCTGTGATCTCGTGGTGGCGGCCGACGACGCGGTGTTCGCGTTCCCCGAGGTGGGATTGGGCCTGAGCGTCACGGGCGCCGCCTCGCGGCTGCTGCCGCTGCTGGTGGGGCCCATGAAGGCCAAGGAACTGATCATGCTGGGCGAGCGGATCGACGCGGCGACGGCACACGCGATGGGGCTCGTCAACACGGTCGTCCCGGCCGCCGACCTGGCGAAGCACGCCCACGGCGTGGCGCGCTCGCTCGCGGAGAAGCCCGCGTCGGCGCTGGCGCTGGCGAAGCGCGCGATCGACCGGGGCGTCGACTCCAGCGTGGAGGCCGCGCTGGAACTGGAGGTCAGCCACGCGCTGATCACCGAGCACACACCCGAGGTGGCCGCGTCGAAGCAGGAGTTCGAGAACCGATGAGCGACGACCTCGTCAGCCTGCTGCGCCACGCCGCGAAGGCGTGGCCGGAGAAGGACGCCTGGGTGTTCGACGCGACGGGCGAGCGACTGACGTTCGCCGACGTCTCCGACCGCACCGAGTCGGTCGCGGCCTCGCTACACGCACTCGGCGTGCGCGGAGGCGACCGCGTCGCCGTGATGCTCGACAACCGGCCCGAGTTCCCCCTGCTGTGGTTGGCGCTGGCCCGGCTCGGTGCGGTGCTCGTGCCGGTCAACACCAACTACCGCGAACTCGACGGCGAGCACGTGCTGGCACACTCCGGTGCGCGCTTCGCCGTCGCGGACGAGCGGTTCGTGGAGCTACTCCGCACCATCGCGCCGAGGACGTCGGTGGAGCGGGTGCTGACGCCTGCCGAGTTGCCCCGAGGCACCGAGGCACCGCCGTACGAGCCCGCGCCCGAGTTGCCCACCAACATCCAGTACACCTCCGGCACCACGGGAGCGCCGAAGGGTTGCGTGCTGCCGCACCGTTACTGGACCACGCTGGCGCACGGCCTCGTGTCGCACTTCCCGAACATCGCCGAGGACGACACCGTCCTCACCGCGCAGCCGTTCCACTACATCGATCCGCAGTGGAATGTCGCGTTGGGACTGGCGTCCGGCGCGACCCTGGTGGTGCTCGACCGGTTCCATCCCTCGACGTTCTGGCAGAAGGTGCGGGAGCACGGCGTCACGTGGTTCTACTGCCTCGGGCTCATGCCCACGCTGCTGCTGCGTATGCCGCCCTCGGAGGCCGACCGCGACCACCGGGTGCGAGCCGTCAGCGCGTCGGCCATCCCCAAGGACCTGCACGCCGAGCTGGAACGCCGCTGGGGCGTTCCGTGGTTCGAGGCGTTCGGCATGACCGAGACGGGCGGTGACGTCCGCATGTACCCGGCCGACCACGACGACTGCGTCGGCACGGGCTGTCTCGGCAGGCCCGCGCCCGGCCGCGAGGTGATGATCGCCGACGACCTCGGCCGTCCGCTCCCGCGCGGCGAGGAGGGTGAGCTGCTGGTGCGCGGGGTGGGCCTCATGCACGGCTACCACGACGACCCGGAGGCCACGGCCAAGGCGTTCCGAGGCGGCTGGTTCCGCACCGGCGACGTGGCCCGGATGGACGAGCAGGGTCGCGTGTTCTACGTCGGCAGGACCAAGGACATGATCCGCCGCAGTGGCGAGAACATCGTCGCCGACGAGGTCGAGCGCGCGCTGCAGCTCCACCCGGGTGTCCGGACCGCCGCCGTGCTGGGAGTACCGGACGAGTTGCGCGGCGAGGAGGTGAAGGCTCTCGTGGTGCTCGCCGACGGCCACGACGTCACGCCCGAGGAGCTCGCCGAGCACTGCGGCACGAAACTCGCCTACTTCAAGGTGCCGCGCTACTGGGCCTTCGTCGACTCGCTGCCGCTCACCGCGTCGGAGCGCGTGGCCAAGGGGGAGCTCCGCAAGGCAGGCGCCGACACACCGGACGGCTCCTACGACCGGGTGGAACAGCGGTGGCGTTAGACACTCGCGAGCGCGTTCGCAGGGCCGCCGTGAAACTGTTCGCGGCCAAGGGCTTCCACGGCACGGGTATCCGTGACCTCGCCCAGGAGTCCAAGCTGTCGACGGCGAGTCTGTACCACTACATGGGCTCCAAGGAGGAGCTGCTCGCCGACATCATGCGGGACTGCCTGCGGACGTTGCTCGACTCCGCCACGGCGGAGGTCACCGGGGTCCCCGACCCGGTCGAGCGCCTTCGAAAACTCGTGAAACTGCACGTCAGAGCCCATGCGCGCAAGCCGAGGGAGACGCGCATCGTGGACCACGAGATCCACGTCCTCACCCCCGCCGCGCGGCGGTCGGTGGTGGCGCTGCGGGACGCTTACGAGAGCCTCTGGGCCGACGCCGTCGCCGACGGCGTGGCGTGCGGGGCGTTCACCACGGCGCATCCCGGTGTGACCCGGATCGCGTTGCTGGAGATGTGCAACGGGGTCGCGCGGTGGTACTCGCCACGCGGTTCGCTGCCACTCGACGAGCTCGCCGCGCACTACGCCGACGTGGCGCTGCGGGCCCTCGGAGCTTGCCCACAGGGCTCGGCTGAGAGACAGTCGAAGGGTGAGTGAGGAAACCATCCAGCTGGAACTCAACGATGCCGGTGTCTCCCCGAGGCTTCCCCAGCCCTCGGACCCGCGCGACCGAATCCAGGACGTGCCCTACCGACCGGTGGAGTTCCGCGACGACGATCTCTCTGCCGCGTTGGAGCGCTGCGCCGGTTGGCTCCGGCAGGCCCAGCAGTGGCTCGGGGAGCCGGTGGACGTGCTCGCCGTCCACCTCGACTACGACGAACGCGACGGCTACCCCTACTACGACCTGAAGCTGTTGTGCAACGAGGAGGATCTGGCCGGTGTACCGATCGCCCTCCGGGAACAGGGCGCGAGGTAGCCGGACGAAGCACGACGAAAGACCGCGACGCAAGATGAGGTGACAAGGACGCCGTGGGCGCGGCTCGCCCGCTCCACGGCGTCCCCGCGGCCGCTGCCCGTCAGCCCAGAGTGCCGCCCACCTTCACGTGCCCCTTGAGCAGGTTGCGAGCGATGGTGCGGCGCTGGATCTCGTCGGTGCCCTCGTAGATGCGCAGCAGGCGCAACTCGCGGTACCAGCGCTCCACCGGCAGCTCCCTGGTGTAGCCCATGCCGCCGTGGATCTGCAGCACGCGGTCCACGATCTCGTTGGCCTTCTGGCCGCCGTACAGCTTCGCGATCGACTGCGCGTGCCGGGAGTCCAGGCCCGAGTCGACCTGCCACGCGGCGTGGAGCACCAGCCAGCGCAGCGCCTCGATCTCCACGCCCGAGTCCGCGATCATCCACTGGATCGCCTGCCGGTCGGCGAGGGGAGCGCCGAAGGTCTCGCGCGTGTTGGCGTGTTCGATGGCCATCGACAGCAGTCGTTCGCACGACCCGATGGCACGGGCGGGCAGCAGGTAGCGACCCCGGCCGATCCACTGCATGGCGAGCGCGAAGCCCTGGCCGACCTCACCGAGGACCTGGCTGTCGGGCACGCGCACGTCCTCGAAGACCAGCGAGGCGGGGCCCCACTCGCCCATCGTGTCGATGTACTCCGACCGCCATCCCATGTCACGGTCGACGAGGAAACACGTCACACCGCCGTTCGCGCCCTTCTCGGGGTCGGTGACGGCGAAGACCATGGCGAAGTCGGCCTCGTTGCCACCGGTGATGAAGGTCTTCTCCCCGTTGATCACCCAGTCGGAGCCGTCCCTGCGCGCGGTGGTGCGGATGGCCTTGGCGTCGGAACCCGCGCCGGGCTCGGTGATGGCGAAGCAGGACCTGCGCGTGCCCTCGATGGTGGGCAGCAGGTAGCGCTCCTTCTGCTCGTCGTTGGCGTGGAAGAGGATGTTGTCCGCCGAACCGCCGAAGCTGAACGGGACGAACGTGCGGCCGAGTTCGGCCTCCAGCAGCGCCGTCATGACGGCCGACAGGCCCATGCCGCCGTACTCGGGCGGGGTCTGGACCCCCCAGAACCCGGACTTCTTCGCCTTCTGACGCAGTTCGGTCAGCTCGTCGGCGGTGAGGCCGGGCTGGTGAGCGCGCTCCCGGCGCAGCACCTCCTGTTCGAGAGGCAGGAGTTCCCGCTGCACGAACGTCCGGACCCAGTCACGGATCTGACGCTCCTCGTCACTCAGGCTGAAATCCATCGGCTCAAGCTCCCTAGGACGACACTGTCAAGCTGACTAAGCGATTGCTTAGTTCGCACGGTAGCGCAAGGACGACCTTGGCGGCAGCCCCCTCGCCACTTAGATTGGGTCCGACCGGATCGCCCACCGGGTCTTAGGGGGACAGACACACATGACCGACTGCGCCGTGTGGTGGTCGGAGCCGATCACCGAGACGCCGACCGCGCTGGCCCTGCTCGACCCGGCCGAGCACCAGCGCTACGGCGCCTACCGGAAGACCGAGGACCGCCTCCGGTTCCTCACGGGACGGGTGCTCGCCAAGACCGTCGCGGGTCTGCGGCTGGGCCTTCGCCCCGAGGATGTCCACTTCGACGCCACCTGCTCGGACTGCGGCAGGCAGCACGGCCCCGTGCGGGTCCCCGGCGCCGCGCTACGGCTGTCCATCTCCCACGCGGGTGAGCGCATCGGCGTGGCCGCCACCTCGGGCGAACCGGTGGGGCTCGACGTGGAGGCCACGCGGCGCAACGCCGACGACTCCCTGATCTCCTACGCCCTCGCCGAGGCCGAACAGGCGACCCTGCCCTCCGACCCGGCGAAACGCGCCCAGGCGTTCTTCGTGTTCTGGACTCGCAAGGAAGCGCTCATGAAGGCCACCGGACGCGGCCTGCGCATCCCGCTGCAGTCGCTGGTCCTGTCGAGCGCGGAGGAACCCGCCCGCCTGCTCTCCTCGCAGGACGGCTCGCTCTCCCCCGCCACCACCCGTATGGCCGACCTCGACCCCGGCCAGGGTTACCGCGCGGCCGTGGCGGTCATCACCACGGGCGAGATCGACGTCACCGAGCACTGGTGGCGCCAAGAAGCCGGACTCGACGGACAATAGGGGCGAGGAGCGGGAACGACGACGGAAAGGGGGCCGGGCGTGACCGGGCGAAGCCCCCTGGACCTTCTCTCGGATTACCGGCGCGGAGACTTCTTCCTCGCGACCGAGGAGCGCACGCTTCTCGGCCGGGGCGTCCACACCACGGTGTGCGACGCCGACGAGTTCGCACTCGCCGAGCGCGTGCGGACGGTTTTGCGCGGGGACCGTGAGGACACCGTCGGCGGTCCCCGGATCGCCGTGGGTGCGTTGCCGTTCCACAGCGACGCCGCCACCCCGGGCCACATCGTCGTTCCGGCGGAGACGCACGTCACCGGATCCGTCCACCCGGAAGCCGCGTGGTCGCCCCGGCGGAGGATGCGGGCTCCCTCCACGATCCGCCCGGTGCCCGAGCCCGCGCAGCACACGAAGGCCGTCGCCGCGGCCGTCACGGCACTGGAAGAGCGGAACCTGCGCAAGGTGGTGCTGGCCCGCGCCCTCGACGTCGAGCTCGGCGCCCCCGCGCGGCCGGAGGACGTGCTGCACAACCTCGTCGTGGACAACGAACGCGGCTACACCTTCGCCGCCGAACTGCCGAACGGCAGGACGCTGCTCGGCGCGAGCCCGGAGCTGCTGCTGTCCCGACGCGGCGGGACCGTGGTGTCGCACCCACACGCCGGGTCGGCCCCCCGGTCGGCGGACCCCAACACCGACGCGGAACACGCACAGGCCCTGCTCGTGTCCCGCAAGGACCACTTCGAGCACGCGGTGCTCACCGAAGCCATCGTGGAGACGCTGCGGCCCTACTGCCGGCGGCTGACGGTGCCGTCCCGCCCCACGCTGGTGTCCA
Source organism: Saccharomonospora cyanea NA-134 (assembly GCF_000244975.1). Lineage (NCBI taxonomy): Bacteria > Bacillati > Actinomycetota > Actinomycetes > Pseudonocardiales > Pseudonocardiaceae > Saccharomonospora > Saccharomonospora cyanea. Next base: position 4,639,644 of record NZ_CM001440.1, read on the forward strand.
CGCCCACCATGTGGCACCTCGGCACCACCATCACGGGGGAGCTGTCGGACCCCGACGTCACCGCCCTGCACCTCGCCGCCGCCCTGCACCCGACCCCCGCCATCTGTGGCACACCGACATCGTCGGCACGGCAGCTCGTCACCGAACTGGAGGAGTTCGACCGCGGCTACTACGCAGGCACGGTCGGCTGGGTGGATGCGGAGGGCGACGGCGAGTGGGCCGTGTCGATCCGTTGTGCCGAGGTGGCGGAGCAGTCGCTACGGCTGTACGCGGGCGGCGGGATCGTGCCGGAATCCGATCCGAAAGCGGAACTGGAGGAAACCTCGGCCAAGTTCGCGACGTTGTTGCGCGCGATGGGCCTGTCCCAGGAGTGACGCCGGCCAAGCGGCTGGTCGGCGCTCGGTCTTCTCGCCTCGCCGTCGAGGCGTCTTTCACGCGCTGAGGGCCGTCACGCCCCAGCGCTCACTTCAGAGCGTTGATGAGGGCTTCCCGCTGGCGGTCACCCAGGCCCGCGGCCCTGCGGTCGGGGTCGATGCCCGCCTGCTCCATCAGAGCCGTGACCTTCACCTGGCCGAGCCCCGGCACGGCCTTCAGCAGTTGCACCACCTTCGTCTTGCCGACGGTCTTGTCGTCCTTGGCCCGGTTGAGCACCGTCTCGATGCTCTCCTTGCCCGACTTGATGTTGGCCAGCAGCTCGGACCGCGCCTTCCTGGCTTCGGCGGCCTTGGCGAGCGCCTCGGCCCGCTGCTCCGGGGTCAAGGTGGGAAGTGGCAACGTAGTGATCCTTTCGTGCTTTGTCGAACACCGCGTGCACGCGGCGGCGGACCGACAGCGACGCCGTCGCGTGAAGCCGCGACGAGGCCGTCCAGGTCCTGGATCTCAGTAAACGCCAAGTACGACGTGGACGCGAAACCGACACGCGAGGTTTCCCCGACCGGGCCACGCCCTGATCACGACGGGTGTCGAAACCACAACGGTGAGCACAGTTGGGCGCTGCGCACAAGCCCCGAACGTGCGGTGCGCACTACAGTCGCCTCAACCCGGATCCTCGACCTACAGCGGGAGCCTCAATGTTGAGCACGATGCAGGACGACCAGCTGTCGTTGGCCCAGCTACTGCGGCACGGCGCGCGCATGCACGGCGGCACCGAGGTGGCCACCTGGACCGGCACCGGTTCGAGGAGGACGACGTTCGACCAGGCTGCCAGGCGTGCGGCCCAGCTCGCCCACGCGCTGCGTGAGCTCGGTGTCACGGGGGACCAGCGCGTCGGCACGTTCATGTGGAACAACGCCGAACACCTGGAGTGCTACCTGGCCGTGCCCGCGATGGGCGCCGTGCTGCACACCCTCAACATCCGGCTGTTTCCCGAGCAACTGACCTACGTGGCGAACCATGCGGAGGACCACGTCGTCGTGGTGGACGGCTCGCTGCTGCCGCTGTTCGCCAAGCAACTGCCCGAGATGAGGACCGTCAGGCACGTGATCGTGGCGAACGGGGACGCCGCCGCGCTCGAGGCTCCGGCGGGCGTCACCGTGCACTCCTACGAGGAGCTGCTGGCAGGCAGGCCGGAGACCTTCGACTGGCCCGAGATCGACGAACGCTCCGCCGCCGCCATGTGCTACACCTCCGGCACCACGGGAGAACCCAAGGGCGTCGTCTACTCCCACCGCTCGATCTGGCTGCACTCCATGCAGAGCTGCATGACCGACACGATGCGGCTGACCGACGCGGACAAGGCGCTCGTCATCGTGCCGATGTTCCACGTGCTGTCGTGGGGCATGCCGTACGCGGCGTTCATGACCGGGACGTCGATGGTGCTGCCCGACCGGTTCCTGCAGCCGGGTCCGATCGCGGAGATCCTCGCCGCGGAGAAGCCGACGTTCGCCGGGGCCGTGCCCACGATCTGGCAGGGCCTGCTGCAGCACCTCGACGCCAACCCGCAGGACATCTCGCACCTGCGTGAGGTCGTGGTGGGAGGTTCGGCCGCGCCGCCCGCCATGATGCACGCGTTCGAGGAGCGCTACAACGTGTCCGTGGTGCACGCGTGGGGCATGACCGAGACCTCCCCGCTGGGCAGCGTGGCAAGGCCGCCGTCGTCGGCGAAGGGCGAGGAGGCCTGGCGTTACCGCTACACGCAGGGTCGCTTCCCCGCGGCCGTCAAGGCTCGGCTCGTGGACGACGACGGCAACGAGGTGCCGTGGGACGGCGAGAGCGTCGGCGAACTCGAGGTGAAGGGGCCGTGGATCGCGGGCTCCTACTACAAGGCCGACGATTCCGACAAGTTCCACGACGGGTGGCTGCGCACCGGTGACGTCGGCAAGATCACCCCGGACGGTTACCTGACGCTCACGGACCGGGCCAAGGACGTCATCAAGTCCGGAGGCGAGTGGATCTCGTCCGTGGACCTGGAGAACGCGGTGATGGCGCACCCGGCGGTGGCCGAGGCCGCGGTGATCGGCGTGCCGGACGAGAAGTGGGACGAGCGGCCGCTCGTCGCGGTGGTCGTGAGGGAAGGCGAGCAGGTGACGGCGGAGGAGCTCAGGGAGTTCCTCGCGGACAAGGTCGCCAAGTGGCAACTCCCCGAGAACTGGACGTTCGTGGCCGAGGTACCGAAGACCAGCGTCGGCAAGTTCGACAAGAAGCGGCTCCGGGCCGCCCATGCCGAGGGGAAGCTGGACGTCGCGCACTTCTAGGTGCCTTTCGACACCATCCCGACGACGGCCACCCTCGCGACCGCCGCGTGAGGTGGCCGTCGTCGTTCGGACCGCCCGAAACCGTCGGACCGACGAGAGATGATCAACTCGTCAGGCACGAGGGAAAGGAGCGGTCCGACGATGACGAACGACCTGGGGGGCCCGAAGGGCACCTCGCGCCGGTGGAGCCAGCTCGGGGCCGTGCTGGCGGCCACGGCCGTGATCACCGGCGCGGGCGCGACGACCGCGGCCGCGCAGACCGACGGTGTCGCACCGATGATCATCGACGGTGATCCCGCGGACCAGCAGTACTCGTTCATGGTGTCGTTGCAGTACGAGCGGGGCGACGACCCCAACGGCCACCGCTGCGGTGGAACGCTGGTGGACGAGGAATGGGTGCTGACGGCCGCGCACTGCGTCACCACCGAGGGCGAGGGCGACGACGCGTTCACGGTGATGGACCCGGACCTGTTCCACGTACGGGTGGGTTCGACGGACCGGTTGGCCGGCGGCAGCGTCGCCACCGTGGAGGACATCGTGGTCCATCCCGGTTGGGTCTGGCTCAGCGACCGCAACGACGGCCACGACGTGGCCATGCTGAAGCTGTCCGAACCCGTCGAGGCGCGCACCGCGCACCTGGCATGGTTCGAACCGGCCGCCGGGACTCCCGTCCGCGCGCTCGGTTGGGGTTACACGGCGGGCGAGGACATCGGCGACCCCACCACGCTGCCGGTGGACCTGCGGCAGCTCGACACCACCGTCCTGCCACCCGAATCGAAGGAGTGCCGGGTCGACGCCGAGGGTGACGACTCGTGGGGCATCCGGGACGGTGACATCTGCACCGACAACCCCGGCGACCACCGCGCGCTGTGCGGGGGCGACTCCGGTTCTCCGGTGCTGCTGAACCACCACGGCCGTTGGTTCGTCGTCGGCGTGGTGAGCCGGGGCATCGGCAGCGGGTGCGGCAGCACGCCGGACGTCTCCACCGGCACCTACTCCCACTACTGGTGGGTGCACGGCGTGATCCGCTGAAACTGGACGCCCACCGCTCGGTGCGGCATGGTTACGCGGATGGACACAGCACCAGCCACCGGCCTCGACGGTGAGGGCACGGCCCTGTTCCACCGCACCATGCCGTTCACCGAGCGGTTGGGTGTCGAAGTACTGCGGCACTCCCGCGAACTCGTCGTGGCCCGGCTCGCACACGACGAGAGCCTCTGCACGCTGGGTGGTGCGCTCCACGGCGGTGTGCTGATGTCGCTGGCCGACTCGGCCGCCGCCGTGTGCGCGTTCCTCAACCTGCCCGAAGGCGCGCAGGGCACCACCACCATCGAGTCGAAGACGAACTTCCTCCGCGCCGTGCGCATCGGACACGCCACCGCCTCGGCGAAACCCCTGCACGCCGGTGGGCGGGTGATCGTGGTGGAGACCGAGGTCCACGACGACGAGGGCCGCCTGGTCGCCAAGGTCACCCAGAGCCAGGCGGTGCTGCGGTCCTGAACCGGTGAGGGACGCGGGCGATGGTCCGCCCGGCCGTATGGTGAGTGCCGTGGACATCGACTACCACGAGTGGAGCGGCGAGGCGGCTTTCCGGGACGGTGAGTCGTCGGGCATCGAGGTGGGCACCGGGTTGCGCATCGGTTCCGCCGCCGGGGTTCAGGACGGTGGCGAGTACGCGTGGTGGACCTCCCCGGAACACGAACTGCCCTTCGCCGCCGACGATGTCGTCGTCTCGTGGAACGCGACCGCGCCCCCGGGGACGTGGCTGACCGTCGAGGCACAGGCGCGCACCGAGTCGGGACGGCACACCCCGTGGTACTCGCTGGGCCGCTGGTCGTTCGACGAAACCGACGTGCGGCGCACTTCGGTGGCCGGGCAGCACGACGAGTCGGCCCGTGTGGAGGTCGACCGGCTCGTGGCCGCCGACGGCGTGCGGCTGCGGAGCCACCGGGTCAGGGTGACGCTGTGTCGAGCGGCGGGAACCGACGCCACCCCGACGCTGACCGCGGTCGGTGCCGTGGCGTCGGCCGTGGACGACCGCACCGAGGTTCCCACGTCCCCGCCCGGACCGGGCGTCGGCATCGAGCTTCCCGTGCCGCGCTACGCCCAGTACGTCCACAGAGGCCACTTCCCGGAGTACGGCGGTGGCGGCGACGGATGGTGCAGTCCGGCGTCCACGGAGATGGTGGTCGAGTACTGGGGCGCGGGCCCGACGGAGGCGGAACTCGCGTGGATCCCGCGCGGGCACCCCGACCGCAGCGTGGTGCACGCCGCGCGGCACACCTTCGACCACGCCTACGGCGGCACGGGCAACTGGCCGTTCAACGTGGCCTACGCGTCGCAGTACGGGCTGCGCGGGCGGGTGACGCGGCTGGCGTCACTGCACGACGTCGAACACCACATCGCCCACGGCGTGCCCGTGATCGCCTCCGTCTCCTTCACCGCCGGTGAGCTCACCGGGGCCGACTACACCACGGAGGGACACCTCCTGGTGGTGGTCGGCTTCACCGGCACCGGCGACGTCATCGCCCACGACCCGGCCGCCGAGTCCGCTGACGCGGTGCGGCGCGTGTACCCCCGCGGGGAGTTCGAGACCGTCTGGCAACGCAGCCGACGCCACAACGTCGACGGCGACCTCGTCGACACCCCCGCGGGCGTGGTGTACCTCATCGCACCGGCCGGGAAGGTGTTGCCCGCCTAGTTCGTCTGTTTCGTCGGGAGGTGTCTTCCGAGGTAGCCTACGTACACGAGTCCGTCGCGCGCCGTGTTGTCGTGATAGTGCAACCGGGGACTGATGATGCCGAATTGGGCGAGTTTGAAGTGCGCTCCCATGAAGATCCTCCCTTGGCTGTCGACTTCAGGCGGGACCGGAAACGTCCGTGCCTGTCGGAACCGCCGATTGGTCTGCACGTCCGTACTTTCGTCCGGCGCAAACCGATTCACCGAGAACCCTCGACAGCCGTCGGGCAAGTTCGTCAGGTAACCAAACACACCTGTATTGCACCGTCCTGCGGATTTGGCCGCCGCGTAGTCCTCCAAAGCCAACAGCGCACTCCACGCTTTTCGGGGCCAGTTGCCAAACTCGTCCAACGGATCAAGATCGAGTGCTTGCTGTTTGTCGCCGGTGAAACGCACGTACCGCAGCTCTGACATCCGTTCGAAAAGATCTTCGAACGACTCTGGCGGATGTTCAACGGGAGTGTCTGGCAGGGAGTACGCCACATCGTGCCGACCTTGTGCGGCAAGCACTCTGCGCAAGTACCGAACGGTGTTGCGCTCCTCGAGCAGCTCGTCCTGTACCACAGCGTGTTCGAACTGTTCGTTTTCCAGTCGGGACAACAGGTCGCTGCGCTCCTGTTCTGCCCGTTCGAGCCGCTCACGCAAGTCCTCGAACTGTTGCTTCACCCGATACTGGTGAGTGACTGCTTCCCGTCCTGCCTTGGCCAAACGCCCAATTTCCGTCAGCACGGTGAGATCAAGCTCGTTCCTTCCGAACTCACGGGCGAGCGCGACCGCAGCGGCGTGGACCTCGATCGGCATTTCCGCTTGGCCAGTGACAGACTGCGGACGCTCTTCCCGGTGCAGGGGAAGAGGGCTTTGCGACCTCAGGGGAAGCGCAGTGGCACCAGGCTCAGACGGCCTCGGCTTAGGTGGTGCTGTCCAATTTCTGGACTGCGCCGTACTGCCCACAACGACGTCGTCCATTAACCGATCGAGCAGTGTATTCGCCCGCCGGACCGGGGCCGGTAGTGGCGCGTCGATTACCGCGTCTCGTGCTCGCCGCCCCAACATTCGTGCCAGATGTCTGAAGTCTGTGTCCAGCAGCCGCTGAGTGGAAAGCACACGGTGACGTCGACCATCGAGCGCGTCGGTGTCGTCTGCACCCGGACGGAATGTGCGCACTGTACCGGGGGCCACAGCGTGGCTCGCTCCCATACGCTCGCCGAACTCCTTCGCGGCCTCCCATTCCAGTACGTAGGCGCTGGCCAGTCCCACAGTCTGGCGGAGAATCTTGTCGACAGTGCTCGTCCAGTAGGGCAACGGTTCCTGGTCGTCGGCCGCCAGGAACGTCAAACCTCGTCTATCCGGGTCACGCACAACCGCGCACAACTCCGGCACCCCTTCGAATCCCACACGACGTGGCGCGGGTCCGAGCAATCCTGTTCCGTCGCGGGCCTCAGAAAAGACCTCCAGGAGGTACCTCACCAGCCTTGGAATACCTACTGCACCGCGGAACTGGGATGGTGCCTCAACGTCCACCCATACCCAGGGCACTGGGTTGCGGCGTTGCTGAATCACCGTGAGTACGGTGACCCACTGCCCACTATCCTTGGTTTCGACCAGCCTTGCCCGGACCGCGCGGGAACCGTCACGAGGCTGGTGGTCGAGCAATGCCGCCTCGGCTCCTTCATCAACCGCTGCACTCCCGTTCCACACGAGCGCGTCAGGGTCGTAATCTTTTTCACGGAGCCAGTCATGGAAGAGTTTCAGGGAGTCATCGAAGACGTCGTCGTGGTCTGGGACACGGAAGAGGCTGCGGTAACCGAGCATGAGACCTTCCTCGACACGCACATCGTCGTCGCTGACATGTCGTGTCGACACCAGAACCGTTACAGTGGGTTCCAAGCCCGGAACAGCTTGTGATCACATGGTGTCCCTGATGTGATCACTCAGAGGCCGAGTTTTCCCGGGTTGAGGACTCCCTTCGGGTCGGCGGCTTGTTTGGCCGCCGCCAGCACCGACACGCCCACGTCGCCGATCTCGGCACGCAGGTAGGGCGCGTGGTCCACACCGACGGCGTGGTGGTGGGTGATGGTGCCGCGACCTCGTTCGCTGATCGCCTCACTCGCCGCCCGCTTGGCGCGTTCCCACTGGCCGAACGGGTCGTGCGGGTCGCGTGCGGCGAGCACGGTGAAGTACAGCGAGGCACCGGTCTCGTAGGCGTGCGAGATGTGGCACATCACCACCGGACGGTCGAGTGCGCCGTGCAGGGCCACGCGCACCTCGTCGTAGAGCTCCCGCAGCCGGGACCAGTGCGTGGCCGTCTCCAACGTCTCCACGCACACCCCGAGGTCGAGTAGCGCGTCGCGTTGGCGGGGGCCTGAGAAACGGCCGTGCCGCCACGCCTCTCCCGGCGCGCGCCCGAGCGGGACGGCGCCCGCCGCCTTCAGCAGCCTCAGCGCCCGCGCCCGCTGCGGGGCGGGCCCGTGCCAGCCGAGAATCAGCAGGCACGGCTCGTGGACCCGGCGCGCGGCGAGATAGCGGCGCAGAGCCTTCGTCGCGAACCCGCCCTTGAGCGCGAGCGTCACCTCCGTCTCGTCGACATCGGACACCCGCGTGACGTCTGCCAGCAGACCGTTCTGTGCCAGCGCGCGCACGACCTCGGTCGCGTGCTGCCAGCCCCGGAGGACGAACCCCTCGTAGCGTTCCCGCTCCGGCGACGGCCGCACGCGCACGGTCACCTCGGTGATGACGCCGAGCGTGCCCTCGCTGCCGACGGCCAGCGCGCGCAGGTTCGGCCCGGCCGCCGAGGCAGGCGCCACGCCGAGTCGCCACGGCCCTGACGGCGTCGCCAGTCGCACGCCCTGCACCATGTCCTCGAACCGGCCGTATCCCGACGACGCCTGCCCTGCCGAACGCGTCGCGGCGAACCCGCCCAGTGTGGCGCGCTCGAACGACTGCGGCACGTGGCCCAGCGTGAGGCCGTGCGCGGCGAGCAGGCGCTGCGCGTCGGGGCCCCTGACCCCGGCCTGGAACACGGCCAGCCGAGAGGTGCGGTCGACGGAGACGAGCCGGTCGAGCCGTTCGAGGTCCAGCGCGATGACGGCGGCCTTGTCGCCCCGCAACGCGGCGACCCCGCCCACGACGGACGTGCCACCGCCGAACGGCACCACTCCGACGTCGTGGGCCACGCACGCGTCCACCACCCGCTGCACCTCGTCCGGGTCGCCGGGCACCACCACGGCGTCCGGCACGGCGAGCCCGCCCGGGTAGCGGCGGCGCAGGAGGTCGAGGTAGGACATCCCACCCGCGCGGCCGAGTCGCTCGCTCTCTCCGTCCAGCACGTGCCCGGCACCGACCGCATCGACGAGAGCGGCGCGGGCCGCGGCGGGCAGCCGGGAAGGCGGCACGACGAAGGCCGAGGCGGGTGCGGCGGGCGCGGCGGGCGAAAGAGGTCCGATGCGGCGGGTGAGCCAGCGCACCGCATGAGGTGGTAACGCGGCGGCTCCGCCCGCTTCCGGAGTCCAGGCGGAGCGGAGTCGATGGTCGGCGGTGTCGTTCACGGCTAGAGTGTGACATATGAAGCCAGAACGTCACACCTCCGTGCGAACAGGGGCGGGTGCCGTGGTGGCCGAACGCGCCACCGGCTCCCGGGTACCCGACGACGCGCTCCTCGACGCCGCACGGACGTGTGTGCTGGCGGGCGGTGTCCGCCGCACCACGCTCACCGACATCGCCCGCGTCGCGGGGGTGAGCCGCATGACCCTGTACCGGCGGTACCCGGACGTGCGCAGCGTCCTCGCGGCACTCATGACGCGCGAGTTCGGCGCCCTGCTTCACCGGGTCAACGCCGCCATCGACGCCTCGCAACCCGCCCGAGCACGGCTCACGGACCTCGGTGTGGCGGCCGTGCGCGCACTCGGCGCCGATCCCCTGCTGCGCACCGTGCTCGACCGCGACGCCGAACTGCTGCTGCCCTACGTCACCGAGAGGCTGGGCAGCACACAACGGCTCGCGGAGCAGGTGGTGGCCGGGCTCGTCGCCGAGGGCCACGCCGACGGGTCCGTCCGGCGTGGCGAGCCGGGCGCGCAGGTACGGGCCCTGCTGCTGACCGTGCAGTCGTTCGTGCTCTCGTGGCGCCCTGCCACACACGACGTACCGGACGAGGCCCTGCTGTCCGAACTACGACACCTTCTCGACGAAAGCCTGAGGCCATGACGGGAACGAACGTGATCCACGCTTCCTTGACCGCTCGGCGACGCGCGCGGGAACTCGATGCGCTCGCGTCAGGAGAGCGGGTCGACCTGATCGTGGTGGGCGGCGGTGTGACCGGCGCGGGGGTCGCGCTCGACGCGGTCTCGCGCGGACTCTCGGTGGCACTGGTGGAGGCCCGCGACCTCGCGTTCGGCACCTCCCGGTTCTCCAGCAAGCTCGTCCACGGCGGACTCCGGTACCTCGCGCACGGCCACGTCGGTCTGGCCAGGCAGAGCGCGGTCGAGCGCGACATCCTCATGCGCCGCACCGCTCCCCACCTCACGCGACCGCTGGCCCAACTCTTCCCCCGCTACGCCGACACTCCGCCACGCGAGTACGCGCTCACCGCCGCCGGGCTCACGGCGGGTGACGCACTGCGCCGACTCGCCCGCACCCCTTCGTCACTGCTTCCCCGGCCCCGCACGGTGCCTGCCGCTCAGGCGCTCACACTCGTGCCCGCGCTGCGCGAGACCGGGCTCCGCGGCGGTCTGCTCGCCTTCGACGGAGCCCTCACCGACGACGCACGGCTGGTGGTGGCACTCGCCAGGACGGCCGCGGGGCTCGGCGCCCGGGTCCTCACGCGGGTGCGAGCACTGGAGCTGTCGGCCGAGCGCGTGCGCGCCCGCGACGAGCTGACCGGCGAGACCGTCGAACTGCGGGCCCGCCAGGTGGTCAACGCCGCCGGGGTGTGGTCGGGCGAGCTGGTGCCGAGTGTGCGGCTGCGTCCTTCCCGTGGTTCGCACCTCGTGTTGGACGCCCGGGCCACCGAACTCGGCGACACGGCGCTCATGGTACCGGTGCCCGGGGAGTCGAACCGGTTCGTCTTCCTGCTCCCCCAGCCGGGCGGAAAGGTCTATCTCGGACTGACCGACGAGCCCCTCGACGGCGAGGCCACCGACGTCACCGACGTTCCGGACTCGGACGTGGACTTCCTGCTCGACGTGGCGTCGCGGGTGCTCGCCCGCCCTCTCACGCACGACGACGTGCGCGGCTCCTACGCGGGGTTGCGCCCCCTCCTCGACACTCCCGGCGGCCGGACCGCCGACCTGTCCCGGGAGCACGCCGTGCTCACCGACCCGTCCACGGGAGTCGTCACGGTCGTGGGTGGCAAACTCACCACCTATCGGGTGATGGCCCACGACGCCGTCGACGTCGCCGTCTCCCGTGCGGGCCTGCCAGCGGCCGAGTCACGCACGGCGCGCCTGCCCCTCGTGGGAGCGGCGAGCCGCACCGCGCTGACCACAGTGGACGCACCTCGCCGCCTGGTCGGCAAGTACGGCATCGAGGCGCCCCGGGTGACCGCACTCGGCGACGTCGATCCGGACCTGGCGCGTCCGCTGTTCCCCGGCTGCGCCACCACTGCGGCCGAGGTCGTGTGGGCCGTGCGCCACGAGGGAGCGCTCGACGCCGACGACGTGCTCCACCGCCGCACCCGGCTCGGGTTGGTGCCCGAGGAGGCGGAAGCAGCCCGACCCGCCGTGTCCGAGCTGGTCGAACGGTCGTTGCGGGGACTCGCCTGACGTATGCTCTCCCCGTCGCGACAGCGAGAAGGGGGTGTTGTGCCCGAGGGCGTCCTGGTCACCCGGCGCGCGGCGACGACCGTGCGCACCGTCGTGGCGCGCGAGCTGCGCACCCACCTGCGTAACGGGTACTTCGTCGTCAGCACGGTGCTCGTCCTCGCCGTGCTGGTGGGATACCTGCTGTTGCACGCGTCGGTGTTCACGCGGTTGGCGAGCACCACCGTGGGTTTGGTCGGGCAGGCCACCGCCATCGCGGAACCGTTGCGGCAGGCGGCGGACGACACGGGCGAGGACCTCGCCGTCGTTCCGTACCACGACGCCGCACAGGCGCGCGCCGACGTGGTGCGCGGTGAGCTCGACGTCCTGGTCTCGGGCAGCGCGGCGAACCTCCGTGCCCTCTCCGGGTCCGAACTGGACGATTCGGTTCGAGCCCTGCTCACCGGAGTCGCCCAGGACGAGGTGCTGGACGCCAAGCTCGTGGAGGCCGGGCTCGATCCCGTCGACGTGCACACCGACGTGGCGGCGGCCCGCGTCACCGTGCAGACCGCGGAACCGCCTGCCGTGGCGCGCGACGAGCGTCTCGGCACGGCTCTGGTCGTCGTGCTCCTGCTCGTGCTCGGCATCGCCGGGAGCTCGGGCGTGGTGGCACGCAGCCTCACCGAGGACGGCACTCGCATCCCTGACGCCTCGGCCTCGGAGTGTCCCCGGCGCATCGTGCTCGGCAAGGTCGTCGGCGTCGGCCTCGTCGGCGGGGTCCAAGTGCTGGTCCTCGGGGCCGCGACTCTCGCGGTCACCGCCGCCACAGGAGCACTGTCCACCGTGGCACCCGCGACGAGTGCGCTGCTGTGGGGGCTGGTGTGGTTCGTACTCGGCTACGCGCTGTACTGGCCGGTGTTCGTGGCGGCCGCGGCCACGAGCGGCCCGGTGCGGTCGGTCGTGCTGCCCACCACCGCCGTGGTGGTGACCGGTCTCGGGGCCGTCATGCTCGCGCTCCCGGACCCCGAGAGCACGACCGCGCTCACCGTGTCGTTCGTTCCGCCGCTGTCACCGTTCGTGGTGCCGAGTCACCTCACGACCGGTACCGCCGGAGCGTTCGAAGTGGTGACGGCGCTGCTGCTGACCGTGGCGGCGACCATCGTCCTGACCTGGCTGGCCCGCGCTCATGTCCGAACGCCCGCCAAAGCCTGACCACGGTGTCGGAGTTACCGGTGGGCCGCCGGGACCGGAGTGAAGCGCACGGGCAGCGACGTCAGGTTGCGGTTCCACAGTGACGGGGTGAACGTCAGTTTCTCCACCGGCACCGTCACGGAGATGTCGTCCAATGAGTACAGTGCGGTCTCCACCGCGAGGCGCGTGATCAGCCGCGCCGCACGCTGTGCCGGGCAGGCATGGGAGCCCGCGCTGAACGACAGGTACGCACGGTTGCCGACTTCCAGCCACGGGTCGTTGGTACGCACCCGGAAATCGGCGTTGCCCGCCGCGAAGCTGAGGATCACCGCGTCGCCGCGCCGGATCGACTTCCCGGCGAGTTCACAGTCGACCGCCGCGTACCGGCCCATCAGGTTCGCCACGGGCGGGTCACGCCACAGCACCTCGTCGAGAGCCTCGTCGATGCCGAGCCTTCCCCCACGCAGCCGTGCGGTGAACCGGTGATCGGTGAGCATCAGCTGCAACGCCATCGCGATCCAGATGCCCGTGACCTCGTACCCCATACCGATGACCATCATCATCGCGTGGAGCACCTCGTCGTCTCCGCGGAACGATGGATGCCGCACGAACAGCGAGGTCAGGTCGTCCTGCGGCTGGGCCCGCCGCTGCTGCACCAGGTCCACCAACATCCGCTGCATGGAGTCGTCCGCGAAGTACGACTCGATGCCGGCCAGCAGCGTGGCCCTGAGCTTCTCGCGGTCCTCGGACGACACCCCGAGCAGCGACAGCATCACCAGCATGGGGATGGCCGCGGAGTACTCCGTGACGAGGTCCGCCTCCCCGCGCATGGAGAACTCGTCGATGAGCCCCATACAGACCTGCTCGACGGTCCTGCGCAGCCGGTGCTCGTCGAGGTTGTCGAAACCCTCCTCGACGGGTGCGCGCAGCCTCCGGTGTTTCTCGCCGTCGGCGTACACGGCGTTCTCCAACGGCGACAGCAGCGCCGCCAGCGGCGCGTCCGGCGGGATCACGCCGCTGGTGTACTCGCGCCAGGCGCGCGGATCGTGGGAGAACAGCCGTTCGTTGCGGGCCACCTGGCAGATCTCGGCATGCCCCATGACGAGCCAGCCGTTGACGCGCGGCATGAGTTCCACCGGGGCGACCTGGCCCCACCGTGCCCGCAACTCGCTGTAGACGGCCTGCGGGTTCTGCGAGTTGACGATCTGCGACAGGGGCGTCAGGCCGGTCATCTCGGCCAGCGGCTGCGGCCGGAACGGCTGGGGCGTCTGACGCGACTGAGGCGACACCGTCATGCCACCTCCGAATTCCTGCGCACCGCGATGGCGTACTCGACGAGTTTGATCAGGGACTGCACCGACGACTGCCGGTCGCGCGCGTCGCAGTACACGATGGGTGTCTCCGGCAGCAGGTCGAGGGCTTCGCGGAGCTTTTCCGGGTCGTACTCCGGCGAGCCGGGGAACTGGTTGACCGCCACCGCGAACGGTACGCGGGTGTGCAGTTCCAACTGGTCGAACACCTCGAAGCTGTCCTGCAGCCTTCGGGAGTCGACCATGACGAGAGCGCCCACCGCGCCGTCCGCCAACCCCTCCCACAGGTTCCAGAACCGCTTCTGTCCCGGCGTCCCGAAGAGGTACAGCACGATCTCCGGGTTCAGGGTGATACGGCCGAAGTCCATGGCCACCGTGGTGCTGCTCTTGTCGTCGAGTCCGGCGAGGGAATCGACGCCGACGCTCGCGGTGGTCATGGTCTCCTCGGTGCGCAGCGGCGGGATCTCGCTGACCGAGCCGATCAGGGTCGTCTTGCCCACGCCGAACGCGCCGACGACCAGGATCTTGACCGACTGGACGACGGTCGACGGCACATAACGCTCAGAGCTTTCGGAGCCCATTCAGCACTTTCTCCAGCAGATCGATTTCCGGTATGACGAGTCGCTGCGGGCTGGAGCGCACCACGAGATGCCCGGTGTCGATCAGGTCCGACGCGAGCACCACGACCACGCTCACCGGCAGGCGCAGGTGCGCCGCCGCCTCGGCGACCGAGAGCACACCTCGGCACATGTCCACCAACAACCGCTTCTCCCGGCTCGTCGACACCGGGAGCTGCGACTCGGGATTGGCCACCAACAGGGTCTCCGGCCGCAGCGTGTTCCGCGTGGGATGGGCGCGACCACCCGTGATGACGTACGGCCGTACCGGTCGGTCCTGGTACTCCTCGGAGCGGTCCATGGTCAGCGCGTGCGGGTGGGAGTGCTGAGGGTTCGCTCACCGATCTGGAGTACCTGCAGTTGCATCTGCTGCGCGATGAGGCCCGGATCGATGACCGGGTCGGTGACCACTGCGAGCCGTGAGCCGTCGCCCGCACCGCGCACGAACAAAAACCCGCCCTCGAACTCCACCATCACCTGCTTGGGGTCTCCCCCGGTACCGAACTCGTCGCCGACTCCCCTGCCAAGCGAGGTCAGGCCCGCGCACGCGGCGGCGAGTTTGTCGGCGACGTCGGTGGCGGTCTGGTCGGTCTTCACCTTCAGCAGGCCGTCGGAGGTCAGCACGATCGCGTGCCGCACACCGCGCACGCTCCTGATCTGCTCCAGCATCCAACTGTTGTCACCGGCGTGGGCAACCATCACTCCTCCGAAGTGTCACGAGGTTCGTAAGGCGGGTTCGGAGTGGCGGCGATCCGATTGGTCGCGGCGCTGTCCGAGCTGAGGAAGGCACTCATCCACTGTCCCGCCTCCTCCGCGGCCCGCCTGGGATCGGCGGGCACGGCCGGGATGACGGGCAGGTTCATGGTGATCTCGTTGCTGTTCTCGGCGTCGGCATCGCCTCGGCGGGACTTCCGTCGCGGCAGCACGGGCAACCCGTCGTCCACGGAGACGGGCGTCTCGGTGGACTGCTCCCGCCGGGCCGGGGCCGGGTCGGGCAACGGCAACTGTTGGGACTGCGGCGACGACTGGGCGGGTGTCGGCTCCGGCACCTCGACGGGCCTGAGGTTGTCCGCCGTGCTGTGCTGGCGGGAGAGCGCGAGCTGCCCGCTGATCGAGGCGTGCCCCGGAGCCAGTGGCTCGGTCAGCTCGGAAGGCACCATGATGATGGCGCGCACACCGCCGTAGACGGACTCGCCGAGGTCCACGCGGAACCCGTAACGCCGTACGTAGGTGCCCACGGACGGCAGGCCGGTCTGCGGGACCTCGCCGAGTGTGAAGAGGTCGACGAGCTTCTCCCCCGACGCGATGGCGCGGGCCTGTTCGAGCCTCCGATCGTCCATGCCCACACCGCAGTCGTCGATCTCGATCACCGCACCGCGCTGCACGTGCCGCAGTGTGACCAGTACGTTCGTGGTGGGCGGTGAGGACTGCGCCGCGTTGGCCAGCAACTCGGCGACGATGTGGATGAGCGGCTCCACCACTCGGGCTGTGACGGCGATGGCAGGATCGCCGGACGCCTCCACACGCTGGTAGGCGGTGATGCGGCCGGCTGCGCCGCGCACCACGTCCGACAGCGGGAGCGCCTCGTTCCACTGCTGCCCCGGGCGTTCCCCGCAGAGCGCGGCGAGCGACTGCGCGTACCGCGCCTGCTGGGCGGCGGCGTGGTCGATACGCATGCTGGTCTCCAGCACGTCCGGGTCGTTGGGGTGCCGGTTGACCATCCGACCGGCTTCCTCCTGCATCCGGTGCGCGGAGACCTGGACCTTGCGGGCCAGCGACACGACGGCGGAGTGCACGGCGCTGCGCTGCGCGGCGTAGAGGTCGCGGGCTTTCACGACGAGCGCCCTCATGCGCTCGAACTGCTCCCCGGCCTCGGGCGAGGGGGGGTTGTCCGGGAGAGGGGGCAGCAGCGAGTCCTTGGTGAGCGCTTCCATGTAGCACATGAAGACGTCGTGCACCTCGCGCTGCGCGGCGTACTCCCGCGCGAGTGCCGCGTGCTCTCTCGTCAGTGCCGCGTGCTCTCTCGCCAGTGCCGCGTGGGAAGCGGCGGCGGCACCGGCGGCGCGGGCGGTCAACGCGGCGTAGGTGACCAGGGCGACCAGCGCGACCACGCCCGGTGCCAGCCACCACAGTTGCCCGGTGTCACCGACGGCCAGAACGATCGAGGCGACGACCACGTAACCGGCGGCGAGCGCGCCGCACACCCACACGAGTGGGCTCGGTTTACGCGGTGGAGTCGGTGAGGTTTCCATGATCATCCAGAGATCGGTCGGGCTGGTCGGAACGTGTCAGCACACCGTTTCACGGTCGCGCCGGAAAGAACCGCGAACTCCAGTGCACCTCCATGCGGCCCCGAGACGGACGGCGGCACGAACGGCCTACCCTACTGCTCCGCTCAGCGTAGTCGATCTCCGCGGCCACCGTACAGACCCGCGACGATCACACCGCGTGTCGCGCGTTTCGAAATCTTCAAGGCTGTCGAGAATGGACATCGCGGCCCAACGCCGAAAACGAAACCGGGGGCAGGCGTGGAAATCCGGATCCAGGAACCGTGGCCGACGACGACATCGGAGGCCGTGGAGATGCAGTTGCGACTGCGGCGCCAGGTGCGCGCGACGGACGAGACGACCCACCCCGTACGCACCGTCGCGGGGGTGGACGTGGCCTACGACCGGGACTCGCCGCGTCTCGCCGCGGCGGTGACCGTGCTCGATCACGACACGCTGGAGGAGATCGAAACCTCCAGTGTGGTGACCACGACGGACTTTCCGTACGAGCCGGGACTGTTCGCGTTCCGGGAGCTTCCCGCGCTGGTGGAGGCGCTGCGGAGCCTGCGGACCACACCGGATCTGCTGGTGTGCGACGGGCACGGCCTCGCCCACCCACGCCGGTTCGGTCTCGCCTGCCACCTCGGGGTGCTCACCGGCGTACCGACGTTCGGGGTGGCGAAGACGGTGTTCGTGGGTGAGTTCGTTCCGCCCGCGTCCAGCCGGGGGTCGACCTCACCGCTCACCGTCGACGGTGAGGTCGTCGGAGCCGCGGTGCGAACGCGCGACGGGGTCAAGCCGGTGTTCGTCTCGGTAGGACACCGCATCAGTCTCGACACGGCAAGTGCGCACACTCTCACCCTCAGTAGGAACTACCGGCTTCCGGAGACCACCCGTCGCGCCGACCGACTCTCGCGTGAGGTGCTGGCAGGCCGGGTCAGCCCCAGCGCTGGAGGGTGAACGAGGCGAGGAACCCCACGGTGGTGATCAGTCCGGTGAGGACGTGCGTCCGCTGGAACGCCTCCGGGATCATCGTGTCGGCCACCATGGCGAGAATGCCTCCCGCGGCCACCGCCGTGATCACCGCGATCGTGGCGGGGGAGGCGCCGTCGAGGAGCAGGCACCCCAGCAGCGCGGCCGTGCCGCAGGCCAGCGCGATTCCGGCCCACACGCCGAAGACGTAACCCGCACCGCGCCCCGCCCGTTTCATGCCCGCGGAACTCGACAACCCCTCGGGCACGTTGGAGACGAACACCGCGGCGAGAACGGGGACTCCCACCCCTCCACCACCCAGGACCGACAGGCCGAGAACCACCGACTCGGGTATGCCGTCGAGCAACGCGCCGATCGCGATGGCCGCGCCGCTGCCCTTGGCCTCGTCCTCGGACGGCTGCGCGGGGCCCGACCGCTTCCGGTGCCGGGCGCCACGCCGGGACAGCAGTTCGTTCGCCGCCACGTAGGCGCACGCGCCCAGCACGAAACCCAGGGACGTGGCGAGCAGCCCGCCGGTGCGTTCGGCCTCGTCCACCAGCTCGAAGGCCAGCGCCGAGACCAGCACGCCCGCACCGAACGCCATCACCCCGGCCACGACGGCAGGCGGCACGGGAAGCCACCACCCCGCCGCCGCGCCGAACAGCAGCGCCGACCCGGCGAGCAAACCCCACAACCCGGCCTCCAGCCACACCGCCATCGCGCCTCTCCCTCCCGCTGCCGGACCCCGAGGGAGTACCCGGACATCGTGTCCGCAGCCCACGACACAACCCGAACACGACGAAGGCCACCGCCCCTCGCGGGATGCGGTGGCCTTCGGTCGCGTCCGTCGCCGAAACGCTCAGCGCTCGGACAGCGGCTTGTAGTCGCGCTCCTTCTCGCCGGTGTAGATCTGACGCGGGCGGCCGATCTTGGTGGCCGGGTCCTGCATCATCTCGCGCCAGTGCGCGATCCAGCCGGGCAGACGGCCCAGAGCGAACAGCACCGTGAAGAACTGCGTCGGGAAGCCCATGGCCCGGTAGATCAGACCGGTGTAGAAGTCGACGTTCGGGTAGAGCTTGCGCTCGATGAAGTAGTCGTCGGACAGCGCACGCTCCTCCAGTCGCTTGGCGATGTCGAGCAGCTCGTCACCACCGGCGATCTTGGACAGGATCTCGTCCGCGGTCTGCTTGATGATCTTCGCGCGCGGGTCGTAGTTCTTGTAGACCCGGTGCCCGAAGCCCATCAGGCGGACACCGGCCTCCTTGTTCTTGACCCGGTTGACGAACGTGTCGACGTCACCACCGTCGGCCTTGATGCGCTCCAGCATCTCCAGCACGGCGCTGTTGGCACCGCCGTGCAGCGGGCCGAACAGGGCCATGATGCCCGCCGAGATGCTCGCGAAGAGGTTGGCCTCCGAGGAGCCCACCAGCCGCACCGTCGACGTGGAGCAGTTCTGCTCGTGGTCGGCGTGCAGGATGAACAGCAGGTCGAGCGCCTTCGCCATCGCCGGGTCGATCTCGTACGGCTCGGCGGGCAGCCCGAACGTCATGCGCAGGAAGTTCTCGACCAGACCCAGCGAGTTGTCCGGGTACAGGAACGGCTGGCCGATCGACTTCTTGTAGGCGTAGGCCGCGATGGTGGGCACCTTCGCGAGCAGCCGGATGGTCGACAGCTCGACGTTGTCGGTGTCCGCGGGGTCGAGCGAGTCCTGATAGAAGGTCGACAGCGCCGACACCGCGCTCGACAGCACCGGCATCGGGTGCGCGTCACGCGGGAAACCGTCGAAGAACCGCTTCAGGTCCTCGTGCAGCAACGTGTGCCTGCTGATCTTGGAGGTGAAGTCCTCCAGCTGCTGCTTCGTGGGCAGCTCACCGTAGATCAGCAGGTACGAGACCTCGATGAACGTCGAACGCTGCGCGAGCTGTTCGATGGGGTAACCGCGGTAGCGCAGGATGCCTTGCTCACCGTCGATGTACGTGATCGCCGAAGACGTGGCGCCGGTGTTGACGAAACCCGGGTCGTAGGTGATGTACCCGGCCTGGGCGAGCAGCTTGCCAAGCTCGATCCCGGGCGCGCCCTCCACGGCGCGAACGACGTTCAACTCGTGCTCGCCAGTCGGCAGGCGGAGTTGGACCTTCTCGCCCCCGGTCTGCGCCGCAGTCGCGTCGGACATGCACATGCCTCTCACGGTCACACGGGCCGGCTGCGACCGCAGGTCATGCGGGTCACGTTCTTCGCACACCGCCCCGCTGGGGTATGAATGCCCTCTAACGCTAGTCCAGAAGAGGCGGGTTACGCAGCCGTGGCGTTACCCACAGCTAACGTAGTGCGACCAGGTTCACACGCACCGCTGCAGTTCGTCCTCGGTCGGTGGTTCCGCACCACTGCGCGAGACCGTGACCGCCGCCGCACGCGACGCGTACGACAGCAGCTCGCGGCACTCCTCCTCGGACAGCGCGGAGACGTCTTTCACCTGGTTACGCACCAGCCACGCCAGAAGAGCGCCCTGCACCGTGTCACCCGCACCGATCGTGTCCACCACCTCCACAGTGACACCGGGCACGGTGACCTCCGCTCCCGACGACGTGAGAAGTACCACGCCTTCAGCGCCTTTGGTCAGGACCACCGCGCTCGGTCCCGCGTCGAGCCACGACCGCGCGGCGGCGAGCGCGTCGGCGACGTCGGTGACCCCGGCGAGCCAGCAGGCGTCGTCCAGCGACACCTTGAGCAGGTGCACCGAGGGCAGCCACGACGCGAAGCGCGCACGGTAGGCGTCGGGGTCGGCGATCATGTCGGCGCGGATGTTCGGATCGAGAGCCGTCAGCACACCGCGCTCGTGTTCCCGGCGCAGCACCGCCTCGTACACCTGTGCTCCGGGTGCGAGCACCATGCCCAACGTGCCCACCGACAGCGCGGAGGTGTTCTCGGGCAGCGGGCCCGGATCGGCGACGAGGCGATCGGCGGTGCCGTCGGTGTAGAAGCTGTAGCGGGCACTGGAGTCCTCGTCGAGCGTGACCACCGCGAGGGTGGTGGGCTCGGCTCCGCGCTGCACCAGCGAGGTGTCCACACCGGACGCTTCGAGCCTGCGGACGAGCGCGTCGCCGAAGGCGTCGGTCGACACGCGGGACAGAAACGCCGTGGGCACGCCGAGACGCGCCGCCGCGAGCGCCACGTTGTAGGGGCCGCCCCCGAGCCGAGGGGCCAACAGCTCCCCTTCCGGCCCTGCCGGAACGAGGTCGACGAGCGCTTCACCACCGGACACGATCACAGTGCAGATGCTAGTGCCCCGTCAAGGAACGTTGGTGTGGTTATCGGTGGATCCGGGCGGAGGAGCCGCAAGGCGGAGGAGGGAGTCATAGCGGAAGCTATGGCGGCTGACGACAACGCGGCGGATCACCGCCTGGACCGCCGAGAACCGCGGTGAATGTTTCTTGACGGGGCACTAGTGCCCCGCGTCGACGGCTCCCAGCGGAAGAGGCGCTCAGCCGTCCAGGGACTCGGCGATGCGGTCGGCCGTCTGCCGCATGTGCTCCATCACGACCTGGCGGGCCTTGCCCGCGTCACCCGCCTCGATGGCGTCGACGATGGGACTGTGCCGCTGCCAGTCCATGTTGCGGATCGCGAGTTCCGGCCCCGACCGCACGATGGTGGCCCGGGTGAGGCCGCAGATGTGCTGCCATGAGCGCACCAGGGTCTCGTTGCCGGTCAGCTCGCACAACTTGAGGTGGAACGCCAGGTCCACCTCGACGAGGCTGGAGAGGATGAGATCCGTGGAGCGCAGTTTGTCGACGGCGTCCCGCAGCTCGCGCACGATCCCGCTCCGGTCCGGCACCGCGCAGAGCGTCTCGGCGGCCAGCGCTTCGAGTGCGGCCCTGACCGCGAAGATGTCGTGCACCTCGGCCCGGCTGAGCGCGCGGACGAGGAGTCTGCCCCGTTCGTCGGCGACCACGAGACCTTCCTGCACGAGGTGCCGCAGCGCCTCGCGGAGCGTGCCCCGCGAGACCGAGAGCGCCTCGCTCAACTCCGTCTCGATCAGGCGCCGTCCCGGTGCGAGTTCGCCCGCGAAGATGGCCTGACGCAGTTTGTGCAGACTCTGCTCACGCAGTGTCTGCCTGTCGACACCCGCCAGTGTCGGGAGGTCAAGGGGCACGGGTCTACGCCTCCCCGAGTTCGTCCGTGCTTCGTCGTGGTGAACGGAAAGTCTAGTGCACCACACGACCGACGAGTAACCGTTGACTGTTGACAGTCGACCCGCACGGTCGTTTAACTGTCCGCTGCACCAACGCGAGACAGGAGAGCCAACGATGACCCGACTGGGGTGTTCAACCATCTCATTCCGTCACAGACCGTTGTCGGAGGCGTTGGCTGCGATCCGCCGTCTGGAACTTCCCGGCGTCGACGTCGGCGGCCTGCCGGGAGTGTGCGACCACATCCCCACCCCGCTTCCCGAGGACATCGAGGCCGTCGACGACATCGTGCGCGTGCTCGAAAGCTCCGGCCTCGCCGTCTGGGCCCTCAACGTCGATCCCGGCCCGCTCAACGATCCGGCACTGGACGAGGCCCGGCTGCGGGCCCGCGGCACGGCGCTGGCGACGCTGGCCTCCCGCCTCGGCGCGGCGCTCATCGTGCCCTGTGGGGCGCAGCGGCGCGAGCCCTTCGTGACCGAGGACGCCGACCTCTCCCTGCTCGCCGACCGGCTCACCACGCTGGGCGGGATCGCCGCCGAGCACGACGTGCGTCTGCTCGTCGAAGGACTCCACCACTTCCGCTTCTGCCACACCACGGCACGGGCGACCGCCCTCCTCGACCGCGTGCCCGCCCACGCCGCCGGGTTCGTGCTCGACGTCAGTCATGTCGTCGCGGGCGGGTTCGACGAGGTCGCCTTCGCTCGCGCCGCCGCCGACCGCACCGAGCACGTGCACCTGCGCGACGCCGTCGACGGCGACATCAACCTCAGCCTCGGACGCGGCCGCGCCGACTTCGCGGGCGTCGTGGGAGCACTCACCGCCCACGGCTACACCGGCCACTACGTGCTCGAACTCGAGACCCACGACGTCGCCGAGGACGAACGCGAACAGCGCGCCGCCGAGGCGCGAGACCTCGTCACCCCACTGCTCCCGCGCGCCTGAGGAGCGCGGCCGTCCAACCCCCGAGGAGGAACCATGGCCCCGACCCGTACCGCTCTCGTCACCGGAGCGGGCTCCGAACGCGGCATCGGCCGCGAGACGACCCGTCATCTCGCCGCGGCCGGCTTCGCCGTCGCCGTGCTCGACATCGACGGCGAAGCGGCCGAGCGCACGGCCGCGCTGGTCACCGAGGAACACGGCGTGCCCGCGCTGGGCGTCGCCGCCGACGTCACCGACGCGTCCTCTGTAGACGCGGCCGTGCGGGCCGTCGAGGAGTCGTCGCTCCCGCCGGTCGCCGCGCTCGTGAACAACGCGGGCATCACGCGGCCCACGCGCTTCCTCGACATCGACGAGGCCGAGTGGGACCTGGTGTTCAGGGTGAACGTCACCGGCACCTACCTCGTCACCAAGCGCGTGCTGCCCGGAATGCTCGACCGCGGCTACGGACGCATCGTGAACCTCTCGTCGGTCAGCGCCGAGCGCGGCGGCGGGGTGTTCGGCGGCAGTCACTACTCGGCCGCCAAGGCCGCCGTGCTGGGACTCACGCGTGCCCTCGCCCGCGAGGTCGGTCCGCAGGGCGTCGTGGTGAACGCGGTCGCACCGGGGCTCATCGACACCGACATCACCGGCGGCGCGCTCACCGGAGACCGCAAGGAGAAGCTCGTCGCCGACATCCCGGTCGGCCGCAACGGCCGCACCGACGACGTCGCCGCGCTGGTGACCTTCCTGTGCGGTGAGGCGGTCGGCTACGTCACCGGCGCCACGTTCGACGTCAACGGCGGCTCGCACATCGCCTGAGCGAACTCCCCGTCCTCCGACCCCCCGTCCTCCCCGCCCCTCAACGACGAGGAAACTCATGTCCCCCTCTCTGGTTCTGCTGCACACCGGAATCACCGTGGTCGGCATCGTCGCCCTGGTCGTGGGTGCCCGCATCAACCCGGTGATCGTGCTGATCCTGGGTGCCCTCTACCTGGGTCTGGCCACGGGACTCGGCTTCACCGAGACCACGAAGGCCGTGGCCGAGGGTTTCGGCGCGCTCATGGCCGAGGTCGGCCTCATCATCGGCTTCGGTGTGCTGCTCGGTTCGCTGCTGGCGGCCACGGGAACGCTGCAACGGATCGTGGAGCTGTTCCTCAAGGCGTTCGGCAAGGGCAAGTCGCCGTACGCGTTCGGCCTGTCGTCCGGATTGGTGTTCCCGGCGATCTACTTCGACGTCGCCCTCGTGATGCTCAGCCCGATCGCCCGGTCCGTGGCGCGGCGGACCGGCACGAACGTGGCCGCGGTCGGCGGCGCGCTCGCCATCGGGCTCGAGGTCGGCCTGCTCATGGTGCTGCCGGGCGCGGCGGCACTGGCGGTGGCGGGCTCACTCGGTGTGTCCCTCGGCTCGATGCTGTTGTGGGGCGTCCCCGTCGCGATCCTCGCCATCGTCCTGGGCGTCCTGCTGCACGTCCGGTTCGTGTGCCGCACCTGGAAGCCCGAAAGCGACGAGGACGACGGCGACAAGGGCGTCGAGTCGCTCGACATCGAGGCGACCGAAACGCCACGGCGCCAGGCCCCGCTGGCGGTACTGATCCTGCCGGTGCTGGTGCCGCTGCTGTTGATCGTCGCCGGCACCGTGACGGAGATGACCGACTCGGAGATCGGCTGGGTCTCGTTCCTCGCCGACCCCGTGGTCGCGCTGCTGATCGGTCTCGCGATCGGATGTGTCATCACGATGTGGATGCACTCCCGGGAGGCCGTCGAGCGGGCACTGAACAAGGGCGCCGCCACCAGCGGCACCATCCTGCTGTTCACGGGTGTCGCCGGCTCGCTCGGCGAGGTCATCAGCCGCACCGGCGTCGGTGACATCGTCGCGGGCCTGTTCGAGGGCGACTCGGCCTCACCACTGCTGCTGGCCTGGCTCGTCGCGGCCCTGCTGCGGCTGGCCCAGGGGTCCGGCTCGGTCGCCGCGATCACGGCGGCCACGCTGCTCGCACCGGTCATGGGCGACCTGTCGGTGGCGCCCGTGCTGGTGGCCCTGGCCGCCGCGGCGGGCGCGAGCTTCGGCGGGCACGTCAGCGACAACACCTTCTGGATGTTCAAGGCGCTGCTCGGCCTGTCCACGAAGGGCGCCTTCAAGGTCTACACGATGGCGCAGTCGATCATGTCGATCGTCGCGCTGGGGCTCGTGGTGGGCGCGAGCCTCATCGCCTGACCCGCAGGTGAGGAAAGGGGACCCGGGTGCGCACCGGGTCCCCTTTCCCATGCCGTTTCGTCAGGACAGTTCCTTGAGCACCCGCTCCACCACGCGGTCGGTGGACAGCCCGTACCTGTCGTGCAGCGTGGGCAGGGCCCCGGCGGCGAGGAACTCGTCGGGAAGGCCGATGCGCACGAGCCCGCGCGTGGCGTTGGCGGTGACGAGAGCGCTCGCCACCGACTCGCCGAGCCCGCCGACGATGCTGTGGTTCTCCAGCGTCACCAGCAGCCGGTCGGTGTCGGCCACCCGCAGCACCGTCTCGGTGTCCAGCGGTTTGACGGTGGGGCAGTGCACCACGGAGACGTCCACGTTGTGCTTCGCGAGCTCGTCGGCCGCACGCAGCGCCCGCATGGTCATGAGTCCGCTGGAGATCATGACGACGTCGCGGCCGGTGCGCAGTTCGGCGGCCCTGCCGAGCTCGAACCGGTAGTCGTACTCGTCGAGCACCGTGGGCACCTTGCCTCGCAGCAGGCGCAGGTACGTCGGGCCGGGCGTGGCCGCGAGCGCGGGCACGGCCTGCTCGATGTCCACGGAGTCACACGGGTCCACGATGGTCAGACCGGGCATGCCACGCAGGATGGCGATGTCCTCGGTCGCCTGGTGACTCGGCCCGTACCCGGTCGTGAGCCCCGGCAACCCGCCGACCACGTTGACGTTCAGGTGCGGCTCGGCGATGTCCAGCGCGAAGAAGTCGTACGCACGGCGGGTGGCGAACACGGAGTACGTGGACGCGAACGGCACCAGACCGACCTCGGCCATCCCGGCCGCGGCACCCAGCAGCAACTGCTCGGCCATGCCCATCTGGAAGAACCGGTCCGGGTACGCGTTCGCGAACACATGCATGTCGGTGTACTTCGCGAGGTCCGCCGACAGTCCCACCACCTCCGGGCGCTGCTCGGCGAGCGCGCACAGCGCGTGGCCGAACGGGGCCTGTGCGGTCCGCTGCCCGTCCTCGACGATCGAGGCGATCATCGCCGAGGTGGTCAGTCGCTTGGTCGCCATCACCGGTTCCTCCCGTCGAGCTGGTCGCGGGCGATCTGCCACTCGTGCTCGTCCACCCGCATGAAGTGCGCCCTTTCCCGCTGTTCGAGCATCGGCACACCCTTGCCGACCACCGTGTCGCACAGCAGTGCCTTCGGCGTGTCCGGCGGACCGCCGTGCAGGGCGTCGAACGCGCGCAGGAGCGCGGGCACGTCGTTGCCGTCCACCCGCACCACGTGCCAGCCGAAGGCCCGCCACTTGTCCTCGACGGGTTCCGCGGACAGCACGGTGGGCGTCGGGCCGTCGGCCTGGAGGCCGTTGATGTCGACGAGCGCCACGAGGTTGCCCAGCTTGTGGAACGAGGCGCTCATGGCGGCCTCCCACGTCGAGCCCTCCTCCAGCTCACCGTCGGAGAGCAGGTTGTAGACGAGGGCCGGGTTGCCGGTGTGGCGCAGCCCGAGGGCCATGCCGACGGCGATGGGAAGGCCGTGCCCGAGCGAGCCGCCCGAGATCTCCATGCCAGGTGTGTAGGAGGCCATGCCGGACATCGGCAGCCTGCTCTCGTCGGCGCCGTAGTCGGCGAGCTCGGCGACCTCGACGATGCCCGCCTCGGCCAGCGCCGCGTACAGCGCGATGGCGTAGTGTCCGATCGAGAGCAGGAAGCGGTCGCGGCCCTCCCAATCCGGGTCCTCGGGCCGGTACCGGAGCTGGTCACGGTAGGCGGCGGCCAGCACGTCCATGACGCCGAGCGCCTGCCCGATGTAACCCTGGCCCTGCGCCTCGCCCATGTTCAGGGCGTGGTGACGCATCCGGTGTGCCGCGGCGGTCACCGTCGACACCCGCTCGTCGAACGGGACCGTGGTCCGCGGCGCGGTCGTCTTCTCTGGCGCTTCTGGCGTCGCGCCGGTTGGTGCCATGAATCCGTCCTCCCTGACGTAGGTGCCGACCATTTTTGTTGACTGTCGACAGTCGGTCAACGGGCTAGGGCTGTGGCTCTTGAGACGTCCGGTCGAGCGACTAGCCAGACAGGTCCGCGCGCAGCCCGTTCAACAACAGCTCCGCCAGTGCCTCGAACGCCTCGGCGTCGGTGGTGCGAGCTCGCGATCCCACCACGCCGGACTGGATGGACTCCACGAGGATGCCCGCCATCTCAGCGATCGCATCGGCGTGAGCGTCACGGAAGACCCCCTGCTCAACACCGTCGGTGATGAACTGGCGAATCCGCCGCGCGGCGGCCTCGGAGTTGAACGCGTACACCGCGCGGGCGGGCGCGAAGGCCTCGACGTCGGCCAGGAACGCGGCCGACGCGCGGTCGAGCTCCGCCGACACCCCGGCCAGGTAGGTGCGCACCGCGGCGGCGGCGTCGTCGATGCCCGCCACCCGCGCCTCGATCCGCTCCGCCGCCCCCTTGA
This sequence comes from Saccharomonospora cyanea NA-134, assembly GCF_000244975.1. Taxonomy (NCBI): domain Bacteria; kingdom Bacillati; phylum Actinomycetota; class Actinomycetes; order Pseudonocardiales; family Pseudonocardiaceae; genus Saccharomonospora; species Saccharomonospora cyanea. Next base: position 4,666,920 of record NZ_CM001440.1, read on the forward strand.
AGAAGTGCGCCACGACCTTGGTGGCGAGCTGCTCCTTGCTCGGCGCGAGCGCGTACAGCGTGGTCTTGGAGCAGCGCAGTTTCGCCGCCAGATCGTCGAGGGTGAAGGCCACGAAGCCCTCGGCGAGGAACAGCCCCTCCAGCTCGGCGAGCAGCATCCGCTGCCGCCGAGTCCGGGGCCCGGTCGAACGCATGGTCGCCATCGTACGTTGTAGTACTCTGACCCGGACTTCAGTACTACTCGCAGTACGCTTCCGGAGGCAATGATGCCCGCGATGCCCGCGATGCCCGCGATGCCCGCAGCGCCCACAAGGCCCACCGTGCAACGCCTGCTCCCCGACACCGAGTCCGAGGACCTGCTCGCCCTCGCCCGCGAGATCGCCCGCGACGAGTTGGCGCCGCTGGCGGCCGAGTACGAGGAGAAGGAGACCTTCCCCCGCGAGCAGTTCCGCATCCTGGGCCGGGCCGGTCTGCTGGGACTTCCGTACTCGGAACGCTGGGGCGGCGGCGAGGTGCCGTACGAGGTGTATCTCCAGGTACTCGAAGAGATCGCCAGGGCGTGGATGTCGGTGGGCGTCGGCCTGTCCGTGCACACGATGTCGTGCTACGCGCTCGCCGAGTACGGCACCGACGAGCAACGCGACCGCTGGCTGCCCGCGATGCTGGAGGGCGAACTGCTGGGCGCGTACGCGCTGTCGGAACCCCACGCCGGCTCCGACGCCGCCGCACTGACGACGCGGGCTCGACGTGACGGTGACTGCTACGTGGTCAACGGGGTGAAGGCGTGGACCACCCACGGCGGCCACGCCGACTACTACACGACGATGGTGCGCACGTCGGACGACGGAGGCCGGGGTATCAGTTGCCTGCTCGTGGACGGTGCCACGCCCGGACTGTCCGCCGCGCCGCCCGAGCGGAAGATGGGCCTCACCGGGTCCGCCACGACCCAGATGATCTTCGAGGACGCCCGCGTGGACGCCGACCGGCTCATCGGCTCCGAGGGGCAGGGGTTGAAGATCGCGCTGTCGTCACTGGCCTCGGGCAGGCTCGGCATCGCGGCCTGCTCGGTCGGGCTGGCCCAGGCCGCTCTCGACGAGGCCGTCGCCTACGCGAAGCAGCGCACGCAGTTCGGCAAGCCGATCATCGACTTCCAGGGATTGGAGTTCCTGCTCGCCGACATGGCCGCCACCGTCGAATCCGCACGGGCGACGTATCTCGACGCCGCCCGGCGCCGTGACCGGGGGTGGGCGTTCACCCGGCAGTCGTCGGTGGCGAAACTCGTCGCCACCGACGCCGCCATGAAGGTGACCACCGACGCCGTCCAGGTTCTCGGCGGCGCCGGGTACACGCGTGACTTCCCGGTGGAGCGCTACCTGCGCGAGGCGAAGGTGCCCCAGATCTTCGAGGGCACCAACCAGATCCAGCGCATGGTCATCGCGCGGGAACTGCGCAAATCATGACCGCGCGGGAACTGCGCAGGGCGTGAGGACTCACTCGCGATAGCGGCGGTCGGCGACGACTCCCTCGCCGGCCGCCTCGTCGTAGTGGTACACCTCGCGGCCTCGGACGAACACGCGCAGGGCGCGGTTCATCACGTCGAGCGGGTCACCCGACCAGATCGCCACATCGGCGTCCAGACCGGGCTTGAGAGCACCCACCCGGTCGTCGAGCCCCAGGATCCGAGCCGGGTTGACCGTCAGTGCCCGCAGCGCCGTCTCCGGGTCCAGCCCGTCCTTGACCGCGAGCGCGGCCTGGTAGACGAGGAAGTTGATCGGGACGACCGGGTGGTCGGTGGTGATCGCGATCTGCACGCCCGCACGCGCGAGGATGCCGGCCGACCGCAGGGTGCGGTGACGCAGTTCGACCTTGCTCCGGCTGGTGAACAGCGGCCCGAGGATCACCGGGACGTTCCGCTCGGCGAGGAAGTCGGCGATGAGGTGCCCCTCGGTGCCGTGGTTGACCACCAGCTTGTAGCCGAACTCCTCCGCGATCCGCACGGCCGTGACGATGTCGTCGGCGCGGTGCGTGTGCTGGTCCCAGTACAGCTCACCGTCGAGGACGCGGGTCAGCGTCTCCAGGGTCAGGTCCGTCTCGAACGGCTTCCCCTCGGCACGGGCGGCCTCGCGCTGGGCCGCGTAGTTGCGTGCCTTGGTGAACGCCTCCCGCAGCACCGCCGCGACACCGAGCCGTGTCGACGGCGTCTTGTCCTTCTCGCCGTAGACCCGCTTGGGGTTCTCCCCGAGCGCGCTCTTGACGCTGACGTGCTCGGCGAAGAGCATGTCGAGCACCGTGCGGCCCCACGTCTTCACGCCGACCGTCTGACCACCGATCGGGTTGCCGGAACCGGGCTTGATCACGACGCTTGTGACGCCGCCGGACAGTGCGTCGTCGAAGCCGACCTCGTACGGGTCGATGCCGTCGACGGCGCGGAAGCGCGCGCCGTTCGGGTCGGTCATCTCGTTGGTGTCGTTGCCCGACCAGCCCTCACCCTCCTCGTGCACGCCGAGGTGCGCGTGGGCGTCGATGAAGCCGGGCAGCACCCAGGAGCCGGACGCGTCGACGATGTCCGCACCCTCGGGCACGTCGACCTCCGACTGGGCGCCCACCGCGAGGATCCTGCCGTTCTCCATGAGCACCGTGCCGCCGTCGATCGGTTGCCCGTCGACGGGGACCACGTAGCCGCCAATGATCGCAGTCGTCATAGTTCGTTACGCTAACGAATGTCGACGAGGATGCCCCAGGAGCCTCGCCAGGACGCGCCGGGCTCCAACTCGATGAGGTCGGTGCCCGAGTTCAACGCGTCGGCGGGGCACGTCATCGGTTCGACGGCGATCGCCCTGCCCCTTCCCGGATAGTCCGAGGGCGTGAACACCTGCACCCATCCGAAATCGGGGTCGGTCCACAGGTCGAGTGTCGTGTCGTGGTGGGTGAGCAGGTGGTGGTGCCTCCCGTCGTCGTACGGTGTCAGCCCGCCGAACGCCGTGTCGAGGTCGAGGCCGCCCACGATGCGGCCGCCCCTCAGGTCGTAGTCGGTGCCGTCGACGTCGATCTCCTCACCGAAGGGCAGCTGCTCGTCGGCGACGTAGGGGCGCACGCGCGAGGCCGCGAGCGTCAGCGTCAACTCGTCGGTGGGCACGTCTCCGATCCGCAGGTACGGGTGCGTGCCGACGCCGAAGCCGACGGGCCTGTCGCCCTCGTTGCGCACCTCGTGCGTGACGGTGAGCCCGCGCGGTGCCAGGTCGTAGGTGATCTCCGCGCGCAGCGGCACCGGCCAGCCGGGCTCGGCACCGATCTCCACGGCGAGCCGGATGAACCACTCGCCGTGCTCCAGCAGTTCCCACTCCCTGCGGCGCACGAGGCCGTGGATGGCGTTGCCGCGAGCCTCCTCGGTGACTTCGAGCTCCTGCGGCTCGCCGTCGTAGGTCCACCGCGCACCCTTCGTGCGGTTCGGCCACGGCAGCAGCACCTGTCCCGCCGCCTTCGGGGGCGTCATGTCGGCGTCGAACGTCTCCAGGTAGGGCACCTTGTTGACCTCGAACGCCCGTAGCCCGGCCCCGATCTCGGTGACCACGGCGCGAGCGCCTCCCCTGGTCAGCTCGAACTGTTCCCCCGTCGGATTCGCCATGCCGGAGACGATACCGACCGACGAAATATCTAGACCAGTCGTCATAGTAAGCGTTAGGGTGTCGATCATGCCGAGACAGACGGACACCCGGCAGCGGATGCTGCGCACCGCCGCCGACCTGCTGCGTACGCAGGGCTACCACGCCACCGGACTGAACCAGGTGCTCACCGAGAGCGCCGCACCCAAGGGATCGCTCTACTTCCACTTCCCCGGAGGCAAGGAGCAGCTCGCGGGCGAGGCCCTCGCCCTGGCGGGCCAGGAACTCGCCACCACGATCGCGACCCTGCTGGCCGAGGCCGACGACCCCGCGGCGGGGCTGGACGCCGTCGTGGACCACCTCGCCGAGATGCTCGAAACGTCGGACTTCCGACGCGGCTGTCCCATGTCGACGACAGCGCTCGACGCGGCGGCGGACAGCGAGCCGATCCGGCAGGCCTGCGCGGGCGGCTTCGACTCCTGGCAGCGAGTGCTCGCCGACCACCTCACCTCCCACGGCGTCGACCCCGGCAGGGCCGACGAGCTGGCGACCACGATGCTCGCCGCCGTCGAGGGAGCACTACTGCTGTCGAAGACCCGCCGGGACGTCACCCCGCTGCGCGTCGTCGGGCGGCAACTGCGAGCGCTGGCTGAAGGAGCGAACTGATGCGGGTGCACCATCTCGACTGCGGCACGATGCGTCCTCTCGGCGGCGGCCTCGTCGACGGTCGGCCGGGACTGCTCCGGCGCGCCGAGCTCGTGTGCCACTGCCTGCTCGTCGAGACCGACTCCGAACTCGTGCTCGTGGAGACGGGCGTTGGCCTGCGCGCCGCCACTCATCCGGAGGAGTGGCTCGGTCGTGACTTCGTGCGACTCACGCGTCCCGTGCTCGACCCGGAGATCAGCGCCGTGCGACAGGTCGAGCGGCTGGGTTACTCGCCGTCGGACGTGCGACACGTGGTGCTGACCCACCTCGACCTCGACCACGCGGGCGGGCTCGTCGACTTCCCGCAGGCGACGGTGCACGTGTACGAGGCCGAGCTACGCGCGATGCGCGAACGGGAGTGTCTGCGCGGCCGCCTGCGGTACCGCACGGCGCAGTTCGCCCACGGCCCTGCGTTCGAGTCGTACTCGGCGGCGGGGGAGGTGTGGTTCGGCTTCGAGGCCGTGCGGGAGCTCAAGGGCCTGCCGCCCGAGATCCTGCTCGTGCCCCTCGCGGGCCACACGCGCGGGCACACGGGCGTCGCGATCGACACGGGCACGCGGTGGTTGTTCCACGTCGGCGACGCGTACTTCCACCACCACACGCTCGACCCGGCCGGGCCGCGCGTGCCGTGGGGCATCGGGATGTTCGAGCGGCGGATGCAGACCGACGCCGCAAGCCGTGTGCGCAACCAGCGGCGGCTGGTCGAGCTGGTTCGGGAGCACGGCGACACGGTGTCGGTGTTCAACGCCCATGACGCCACCGACTTCGCCCGAATGGAGCGCCCCTGAACGGCGAACAAGCGTTCACAGCCTGCGGACACGAGACGGTGTGTGCCGTGTCCGCAGGTTACGCACGCGTGTCCGCACTTCCTGTACGCGTGTTCGCACCTGGTGTACGTCAGGGTTCGGGTGCGGGCTCCGTCGGGGCTCGGTACCGCCAGAACGCGGGCAGCAGCACCACCGCCACCACCACGCCCACGATCACGAGCGCACCGCCGCCCGATGTCGCCACGGTGGTTCCCGCCGCGGCGGCGGCCCACCCGTGCGTCAGGTCGGCCAGTCGTGGTCCACCCGCGACGACCACGGTGAACGCACCCTGCATGCGCCCCCGCATCTCGTCGGTGGTCGCCGTCTGGAGGATCGCCTGCCGGAAGATCGCGCTGACCATGTCGGCCGCGCCGCCGATCGCGAGGAACACCACGGCGAGCCAGAGCGACTGCGCCAGGCCGAAACCGACCATGGCGACGCCCCACACACCGATGGCCACGGTGACGGCCACACCGTGTCTGCCGATGCGATGCGCCCAGCCGGACATCAGCCCCAGCGCCATCGCGCCGAGCGGGATCCCCGCGTACAGCCAGCCGAGCGCCGTCCCGCCGCCGGGCGGGTCACCGAACGCGCGCTCGGCGAGTTCGGGGAACAGTGCCCTCGGCATGCCCGCGACCATCGCGACGATGTCCACGACGAACGACGCGAGCAGCACTTTCTGGGTGGCCATGTAGCGAAAGCCCATGACGACGTCGCGCAGTCCCGCCCTGCGGGTCCTGCCGGACAGCGGTGGCAGTGCCGGCAGCCGCCACACCGCCCACAGCACGGCCACCAACGCCACCGTGTCGACCAGGTACAGCGTCGACAGCCCGACGACCGGCAACAGCGCTCCGGCCAGCATCGGACCGAACACCGCGCCGAACGTCGCCATCGTGCCGGTCAGCGCGGCCGCGGACGACAACAGGTGCTCGGGCACCACTCGCGCCACCACGGCCTGCCGCGTCGGCATGTTGACCGCGAAGAAAGCCTGGTTGAGGCTGAGCAGCGCGAGCACGACCCACACCGAGTCGAGACCCGCGAACGCCTGCGCCCACAGCAGCAGCGCGGTGACGGCGATGCCGACGTTGGTCACGAGCAGCAGCACGCGGCGGTCGACGGTGTCGGCGATGGCTCCGCCCCACAGCCCGAACACCAGCAGCGGCACGAGCCCGAACAACCCGGTGAGGCCGACGTACGCCGACGAGCCGGTGATGTCGTAGATCTGCTTGGGCACGGCGACGGCCGTGAGCTGGCTGCCGAGCGCGGTGACGATCGAGCTGATCCACAACCGCCGGAACGCGGGAATGCGCAACGGCCTCCGGTCGGCGACGACCGCGCCGAGAACCCTGCGAAGGCGTCCTCTGGGCGTGGGAGGCGCGGGGGAGGTCTGCTCGGTCACAGCGGAGGAGCTTAGCCGAGCTAACGACCTGCTCCACCCGGTTTGTGACCACCCACGCCCGCGGGCTCAGGGAGCGACGCGGCGCACCCGCCACCCGTCCTCGGTGCGCACGTACCGCAGCCGGTCGTGCAGCCGGTCCTGCCTGCCCTGCCAGAACTCCACGACCTCGGGCCGGATGCGCCAGCCACCCCAGTGCGGCGGTACGGGGATCTGCTCGACGTCACGGAAGCGGCGCTCGATGGCCTTCAAGGCGTTGTCGAGATCGTGCCTGCCGTCGACGAACTGCGACTGCGGCGACGCCCACGCCCCGAGCTGCGAGCCGCGTGGCCGACTGGCCCAGTACTCGGCGGTTTCGGCCGGGTTGACCTTCTCGACCTCTCCCCGGACGTGCACCTGCCGCTGCAGCGGGTACCAGGGGAAGGTGGCGGACGCGTATCGCGTCACGGTGAGGTCGTGGCTCTTGGCGGACGTGTAGTTGGTGTAGAACACGATGCCGCGCTCGTCGAGGCCCTTGCACAGCACCGTGCGCGACGACGGGAGGCCGTCGGCGTCCGCCGTGGCGAGCACCATCGCGTTGGGTTCGGCGACGCCGTGTGCGAGGGCCTCGTCGAGCCAGGACTGGAGTTGTTCGGGCCAGGTGGGCGCGAGATCGGATTCGTTCAGCGAGCCACCGTTGTAGGCGACCCGCATGGCGGGCAGCCGGACGGCCACGTCGACGCTGTCCCCACTGCTGACAGCGCCGTTTCCGAATTCGGTCATGGCAACCTCCCGCACCTTCTCCCGACCTGTGGCCGACGGTAAATGGTCTCACAACCAAGCGAAAGAGCGCGGGAAGTGATGGGGCCCACTCCGCCCCTACGGCCTAATTCTGAATCGTTCTCGGAATCGTGACGGAAGCCACCGCGATTTTGATTGCTACCAGGGAGTAGTGGGTGCAAAGTCACTTCCGACGCGCGACGAGGCGCGTGATCGTGGCCTCCCGCGCCCATAACGGCCAACGGCGATTCGCACGAAAGGTCCACTGCCATGACATCCCCTTCGAGCGGGCAGACAACAGCAGGTGCGGCGAAGGCCACCGATCCGGACGACGGTTTCCGTCCCGGCCTGGAAGGCGTCGTCGCGTTCCGTACGGAGATCGCCGAACCCGACCGCGACGGCGGCGCCCTGCGTTATCGCGGTGTGGACATCGAGGAACTGGCGGGCAACGTCGGCTTCGGAGATGTCTGGGGACTGCTGGTCGACGGCCATTTCGAAAACGGGCTGGCCCCCGACGAACCGTTTCCGGTTCCCGTCCGCAGCGGTGACGTACGTGCGGACGTCCAGTCGGCGTTGCCCGCGCTCGCACCACGCTGGGGCCTGGGCCCGCTGCTCGACATTTCCGATTCCGACGCCCGCGAGCAGGTGGGGCGCGTGTCGGCCACGGCGCTGTCGTTCATCGCGCAGTCCGCGCGCGGTATCGACGTCCCCGCCGTGCCCGAATCGCGCGTCGACGAGGCCGGTGGGATCACCGAGCGGTTCCTCGTCCGCTGGCGGGGCGAGCCGGACCCGGCGCACGTCAGGGCACTCGACGCGTACTGGGTCTCGGCGGCCGAACACGGCCTCAACGCGTCCACCTTCACGGCTCGGGTGATCGCTTCCACCGGCGCGGACGTCGCCGCGGCGTTCTCCGGCGCCATCGGTGCCATGTCCGGCCCGCTGCACGGCGGCGCACCCGCCAGGGTGCTGCCGATGATCGAGGAGGTCGAGCGCACGGGCGACGCGCGCGCCGTGGTGAAGAACATCCTCGACCGCGGGGACCGCCTGATGGGCTTCGGCCACCGCGTGTACCGGGCGGAGGACCCGAGGGCGCGAGTGCTGCGCCGCACCTGCCGGGAACTCGGCGCCAAGCGCTACGAGGTCGCGGCCGAGCTGGAGCGGGCCGCGCTGGCCGAGCTGCGCGAGCGGCGTCCGGACCGCGCCATCGAGACGAACGTGGAGTTCTGGGCGGCGGTGATCCTCGACTTCGCCGAGGTACCGCCCACCATGATGCCCGCCATGTTCACGGCAGCGCGGACGGCGGGCTGGGCGGCGCACATCCTGGAACAGAAGCGCACGGGCAGGCTGGTGCGGCCCTCGGCGACCTACGTCGGCCCCGGACCCCGGGCCCCGCGCGAGGTCCGCGGCTGGGAGCGCGTCGCGGCGAACGCCTGACGCCCCTCAACGCCGGCGCAAGGCCGCGCGCACGAGCCCCGGTGCCCACCGGGCGAGCAGGCGCGCGGCCTTCGCCTCCACGGTGGGGGTCACCACCGGAAGGTTCCGTTCCACAGCGCGCAGCACGTCCTTCGCCACGAGTTCCGGCCGGGCGTTGCGGGCGGTGTAGAAACGCTGTGCCCGCTGCCGCCTCCGCTGCTGCTCGGAATCGCCGGTGCCCGCGAACCGCGTCGAGCCGACGATGTCGGTGGCCACGAACCCGGGGCACACCGCGCTGACACCGATGTCGGACGCCGCGAGTTCGGCTCGCAGGGACTCGGAGAGCATCAGCACGGCGGCCTTGACCGTGGAGTACGCGGGCAGCATCGGATTCGGCAGGTACGCCGCCATGGACGCGATGTTGACGAGGTGGCCGCCCTCTCCCCGCTCCACCATGTGGGGCGCGAACAGGCGGCAGCCGTGCAGCACGCCCCAGAAGTTGACGTCGACGAGCCGCCGCCACTCCTCCTCGGTCGTGTCCAGCACCGGTCCGGCCATCCCGATACCGGCGTTGTTGACCACGACGTCGGGCACGCCGCAGTCGCGCACCACGCGTTCGGCGAAGGCGCGCATGGCCTCGCCGTCGGCGACGTCGACGCGGTGGGCCGTCACCGTCACCCCCGCGCCGCGCACCGCGCGGGCCGCCTCCTCGAGCGACTCGGCGTCGATGTCCGCGAGCACCAGATCGGCGCCCTCCCGCGCGAAGGCCAGTGCGGTGGCGCGACCGATTCCCCTGCCGGCACCCGTGACGACCACCAGCCGGCCGTCGAACCGGCCGACGCGCAACGTCCCGCGCCGTGCTCGCTTGAGCGCACGGGTCTCGATGTCGCCCTCGACGTGTGCGACGAACTCGGCCACCGCCGAGGCCACGCGGGCCGGGTCGGCCCGTACGACCCAGTGGCCGCCGGGGATGCGCCGCACCCGGAGGTTCGGCACCCACTCCTCCAGCTCCGTCTGCACCGGCACGCCGACGAACGGGTCGGCACGCGGAGCGAGCACCTGCACGGGCACGTCCACCGGGCTCCACCCGCGCCTGCGACGCCGCCCGCCACCGCCGACGTTCGCGCGATAGAGGTTGAGGCCGGACACGGCGTCGGCCGTCACCGGCGTGGGCTCCGCGGGTTCCCACCTGCGGACAACGGCGGCGACGATCCCGGTGCGCCAGGCCAGTTCGGGCAGCACGGGCAGTTGGAAGAAGCCGATGTAGGACGACCGGGAAAGCTGCGACAACGCCGCGCCGAGGGTACGCGGACGCCGCAGCCGCGACCGCAGCCAGCGGGCGACGTGATCGAGGGAGGGGCCGGAGATCGACGTGAACGACGCGATCCGCCCACCGAGCCACGGTCCCGCGACGGCGTGCCAGGCCTGGATCGAACCCCAGTCGTGCGCGAGCAGGTGGACCGGCCGACCGGGGGACGTCGCGTCGACGACCTCGCGCAGGTCCTCGGCGAGCCGGTCGAGCCGGTACGCCTCCCGTGCGCGCGGCCGGTCGGAGGAGCCCGCGCCACGCACGTCGTACGTGACCACCCGCAGGCCGTCCGGCAGGTGGGCGATCACGTCGTCCCACAGTGCCGCGTTGTCGGGGTAGCCGTGCACGCACACCAGCGTCGGCGCCTGTTCGGGGCCGCGTACCCGCACCGACAGCCGTACGCCGTCACTGGTCGTCACCGTCGTCCGCATCACCTCATGCTAAGGCGCCCCGTGCGCCATTTGATCTATTGACGCAAGACGCACCCGCTGTAACACTGTGTGACCCCGGCAACATTGCGGAAAACGCATTCCGCTATGTGAAAGGCACACCTGAACCACCAATGAAGGCGGGGCGGGCAGGACGATGGGCATGGACAACCTGGCAGTGCTGAGTCTGATCGCGTTGAGTCCCATCGCGGTCATCGGCTTCCTCCTCGTCGGCCTACGCTGGCCCGCCAAGTACGCGATGCCGATCGGCTTCGCCGTCGTCGTGGCCATCGCCGCGTTCGTGTGGGGCGTCGAGCCGGTCACCATCGCGGCGTCGAGCATCGAGGGTCTCATCCTCGCGGCGGGGTTGCTCTACATCGTGTTCGGTGCGTTGCTGCTGCTCGGCACGCTGTCCGGCAGTGGCGCGCTCGCCACGATCCGCGCGACGTTCACCGACATCAGCGCCGACCGCCGCGTACAGGCAGTGATCATCGGCTGGCTGTTCGGCAGTTTCATCGAAGGCGCGTCGGGCTTCGGCACGCCGGCCGCCGTGGTCGCACCACTACTGCTGGCACTCGGCTTTCCCGCGATGGCGGCCGTGATGGTGGGGCTCGTCATCCAGAGCACTCCGGTGACGTTCGGGGCCGTGGGCACTCCCGTTCTCGTGGGCGTCACCGACGGGCTCTCCGGCAGCGCGGCCGTCGAGGAACGGGCGGCGGTGTTGGGGCTGCCCATGCCCGACTACATCGCGAGCATCGCACTCGACGCCGCCGTCGTTCACGCACTGATCGGTACGCTCGTGCCGCTCTTCCTGGTGTGCCTGCTGACCGGCTTCTTCGGTGCCGGCGACAAGCCGCGGTTGGCGAGGTTCGCCGACGGCCTCGGCGTGTGGAAGTTCGCGCTCTTCTCGGCACTGGCCATGACGGTGCCCTATGTGACGGTCGCGGCCGTGCTCGGTCCCGAGTTCCCCTCCCTGCTCGGTGGACTCGTCGGGCTGGGCATCGTGGTCACCGCCGCGCGCCGGGGACTCTTCCTGCCCCGGCAGCCGTGGGACTTCGCTCCCCGCGAGAGCTGGCAACCCGGCTGGATGGGCGCGGTGACCCCGGACGCCGACGTCGCGGGCCGCCGGATGCATCCCGTGCGGGCCTGGGCGCCCTACCTGCTCGTGGCCGCGTTGCTGGTGCTCACCCGCACCGTCACGCCGCTCACCGACTTCCTCACCGGACTGTCGCTGGACTTCGACTCCATTCTCGGCACCGGGATCGACGAGAGCCTGCAACCGTTCTACCTGCCCGGATTCATCTTCATCGTGGCCAGCGTGTCCGCCTACGCGCTGCACCGCATGAACCGCTCGCAGATCACCGCGTCGTGGAAGGTGGCGGGCGGGCAACTCGCGGGCACGGCCGTGGCCCTGCTGTTCGCGCTACCGCTCGTGCGCGTGTTCATCAACTCCGGCGAGAACTCCACCGGCTACCAGAGCATGCCGCTCACCCTCGCCGACGGTGCCGCCTCGGCCGTGGGAGACGCCTGGCCCGTGCTGGCGCCCTGGATCGGGGCGCTGGGCGCCTTCGTGGCGGGCAGCAACACAGTGAGCAACCTGATGTTCTCGCTGTTCCAGTTCTCCACGGCCGAGCAGATCGGGGTGGCACCCGAGAAGATCGTGGCCGGGCAGGCCGTCGGCGGAGCGGCGGGCAACATGATCACGGTGCACAACGTCGTGGCCGCCTCGGCCACCGTCGGCCTTCTCGGCAGGGAGGGCGAGACGATCCGCAAGACGATCATCCCGATGGTCTACTACTGCCTGTTCGCGGGGGCGCTGGCGTTCGTGTTCACGAACGGCCTCGGCCTCAACCTCGGCACGGTGCTGCTGGTCCTGCTGCTGGCCGCCGTCGGGCTGGTGATCCATCGACTACAGAGCGGGCAGACGGCGCGCGGGGGCGAGCACGCGGCACAATAGCCGCCATGCTGCTGCCCACCACGGAATTCGCTCTGCTCCGCCGGCTCGCCACCGAACAGGTGTCCGGCCGTGCGCCGTCGCTCGTGGCCGCCGTGGTCCGCGACGGCGAGCTCGTCTGGTCGGCCGCGCGCGGCGAGGTGGACTCGGCCGCTCCGGACAACCTCACGCTGTACCGGATCGGCTCGATCACCAAGTCGCTCGTCGCCGCCGTCGTCATGCGGCTGCGAGACGAGGGCAGGCTGCACCTGAACGACCCGCTGGAGGCGCACGTGCCCGGCACGAGTTTCGGCTCGGTGACCGTGGCACAACTGCTCTCCCACGCCAGCGGGCTCACGTCCGAGTCGCCGGGCGCCTGGTGGGAGCGCACGCCGGGCGGTAGCTGGACCGAGCTGAACGCGAGCCTCGGGCCCGCCGAGGTCAAGCACCGCGCCGGTCGCCGGTTCCACTACTCCAACGTGGGCTACGGGGTTCTCGGCGAACTGGTGGCCCGGCTTCGGGGCGGTTCGTGGCTCGAAGCGGTCCACGACGAGGTCCTCCGGCCACTGGAGATGTCCCACACCACCGACCGTCCGAGCGGCAGACACGCGAAGGGTTACGCCGTGCACCCGTTCGCGGACGTCGTCCTGCCCGAGCCCGAGCACGACGCCGGGGCCATGGCCCCGGCCGGGCAACTGTGGTCGTGCGTCGACGACCTCGCGCGCTGGACCGCCTTCGTGGGTGGCGACACCGGCGAGGTACTGCACCCCGACACGGTCGCCGAGATGCGCGAGGCCGCCGTGATCGACGACAGCGGCGCCTGGAACTCGGGCTACGGGCTCGGCCTCCAGCTCGTTCACGCGAACGGCAAACGCCTCGCGGGCCACACCGGGTCGATGCCGGGCTTCCTCGCGTGCACGATGATCGACCCGGCCACCCGCACCGGCGCCGTCGCGTTCGCCAACACCACCTCGGGTGTCGGCATCCTCTCCCTGACCGCCGACCTCATCGCGATGGCCGACGACCACGAACCGCCCCTGCCCGCCGAGTGGCGCCCCTCCGCGGTCGAGGAATCACTGCTGGAACTCACCGGCCTGTGGCACTGGGGTCCCTCGCCGTACCACCTCAGGGTGCTGCCGAACGGCTGGCTCGACCTCTCCCCCGCCACCGGCGCGGGCCGCGCGTCCCGCTTCCGGCCACTCGGAGACGACCGCTGGCTCGGCCTCGACGGCTACTACGCGGGCGAGACACTCGCCGTGACGAGGGACGCCGAGGGCTGCCCGCACCACCTCGACCTGGCCACGTTCGTCTTCACGCGCACGCCGTACGACGCGAGCGCCCCCGTTCCGGGCGGGGTCGACGAACGCGGGTGGCAACCGGCAGGAGCGGACGAGTCCGAGGGATGAGACAGGGCATTCAAGATCCGGACCGCGCGTGGAAGACTTGGGCGTATGACCGAAGCCGTTGACCTCACCCTGCCCGCGGACCTCAAGCCTTCCGACGGCCGGTTCGGGTGCGGGCCCTCCAAGGTGCGCCCCGAACAGCTGGCCAACCTCGCCAAGGAGGGGGCGAACGTCCTCGGCACCTCCCACCGGCAGAAGCCGGTCAAGTCCCTCGTCGGCCGCGTCCGCGCCGGGCTCACCGAGCTGTTCGGGCTTCCCGACGGCTACGAGGTCGTCCTCGGCAACGGCGGCACCACGGCGTTCTGGGACGCGGCGGCGTTCGGTCTCGTACGAGAGCGGGCGCAGCACTTCACCTACGGCGAGTTCTCGACGAAGTTCGCCAAGGTGACCGACAAGGCTCCGTTCCTCGGCGAGTCGATCATCGTCAAGGGTGAGCCCGGAAGCGCCCCGGAGATCGCCTACCAGCAGGGCGCCGACCTGGTGGCGTGGGCACACAACGAGACCTCCACCGGTGTCGCCGTCCCCGTGCGCAGGCCTGAGGGCAGCGACGGTGCGCTCGTCGCCATCGACGCCACCTCCGGCGCGGGCGGGCTGCCCGTCAACGCCGCCGACTTCGACGTGTACTACTTCGCTCCGCAGAAGTCGTTCGCCTCCGACGGCGGACTGTGGATCGCGCTGATGTCGCCCGCCGCGATCGAGCGCGTCGGTGAGATCGGCGCGACCGACCGCTGGGTGCCGGACTTCCTCTCGCTGCCCACCGCGCTGGACAACTCGCGCAAGGACCAGACGTACAACACGCCTGCCGTGGCCACGCTGTTCCTGCTGGCCGACCAGATCGAGTGGATGCTCGGTGCGGGCGGTCTGGAATGGACCACCGCGCGCACGCGCGAATCGTCGAACCGGCTGTACGAATGGGCGGAGAAGACCTCCTACACCACGCCGTTCGTGAGTGACCCCGGCCTACGCTCACAGGTGGTCGGCACCATCGACTTCGACGACTCCGTCGACGCCTCGCTGGTGGCGAGGACGCTGCGTGCCAACGGCATCGTGGACGTCGAGCCGTACCGCAAGCTCGGACGCAACCAGCTGCGCGTCGGCATGTTCCCCGCCATCGAGCCCGACGACGTCACCGCGCTCACCCGGTGCGTGGAATGGGTCGTGGAGAACCTGCCGAAGTCGTAATCGACACGTTTACCCGAACGGAAAGTGGGTAACGAGGCGCGTCGAAAACCGATATTCGGGCCGTATCGAGCACGATCGAAAACGGATGTACTCGGGACCCGGCGCGCCTCACCCGTCAAGGCGACGCGCCGTTCTACCGTGGGCACCCACACAGGTGATGTCTTTCGGAGGCGGGGATGCGAACGCTACGAGTGGTCGGGTTGCACGAGGACGGCAAGTCCATCGTGTGCGAAGACCCTGAGCGCCGCGAACGGTTCCTCCTGCCTGCGGACGAACGGCTGCGTGCGGCAGCGCGTGGGGACACCGCCCGGCTCGGTCAGCTCGAGATCGAGCAGGAGAACACCCTGCGCCCGCGCGAGATCCAGGCCCGTATCCGGGCCGGGGAGTCCGTCGAGGAGGTCGCGTCGGCAGCGGGCATGTCGCGGGCCCGGGTCGAGCGGTTCGCCTACCCGGTGCTGGCCGAGCGCGCCCGCACGGCGGAACTCGCGCAGAACGCACATCCGGCCCGGGAGGACGGCCCCGACGTGCGCACACTCGGCGAGATCGTCGCACACTCGTTCGCCCTGCGCGGGCAGGACTACACGCAGGCCGAGTGGGACGCGTGGCGCTCGGACGAGGGTAAGTGGATCGTCGGTCTCACGTGGACGGCCGGCCGGTCGGACAACCGCGCGCGCTGGGCCTTCTCCCCAGGCGCCCACGGCGGCACCGTCACGGCCCTGGACGAGCTGGCCGAGGCTCTGCTCGACCCCGACTCGTACCGCCTGCCCAGGGCGGTCGGCCAGCGCGGCACGGACTCCACCGTCGCAGGCCTGCCCGCTCGCGAGGGGGCCACGGTGATCGAGGCTCCGATCCCCGTGCCGGTCGAGTCCGATCCGGACGAGGACACCTCGGCGCCGTTGCCCGCCAAGCAGGCGAGCAACGGGTTCGTGCCCGAGCAACCCACGTCGGCGCACGGCAACCCCAAGAAGAACCATCCCACCGTCCCCGCGTGGGAGGACGTCCTTCTGGGAGTGCGCAGCCAACGAGGCTGACACCGTGTCCGCACTTCCCGTACGCAACCTGCGGACACGACGGAAGAGCGGGCCCTCACCTTCGGTAGGTGCGGGCCCGCTCTCCGGTAGGGCTCAGGAGTTCTTGGCGCTCGCCCACTTCACCTTCGGCAGAAGGTTCTCCAGGTTCACGCGGTGCTTGTTCTGCTCCACGATCGGGAACAGCGACTCGATCAGCGTGTCGGAGAGCAGGTGAGGCTTGAGGCCGAGCTCGATGAGACCGGTGTGCTTCACGTTGTAGTAGTGCTCCTCGAGTTCCCAGCGCGGGTTCTCGAGGTAGTCGATCTCGACGGAGCCCGGGTAGGTCTCGGCCACGAGTTCCGCGAGCTGCTTGACCGAGAAGCTCTCGGTCATCTGGTTGAACACCCGGAACTCACCGCGGTCGGCGGGGTTCTCGACGGCGAGCCGCAGGCACTCGACGGTGTCGCGGATGTCCAGCATGCCGCGGGTCTGGCCGCCCTTGCCGTACACGGTGAGCGGCTGGCCCAGCGCGGCCTGGATGACGAAGCGGTTCAGCACGGTGCCGAACACGGCGTCGTAGTCGAACCGCGTGGCCAGGCGCGGGTCACGCGAGGTCTGGTCCGTCTGCTGCCCGTACACGACACCCTGGTTGAGGTCGGTGGCCCGCATGCCCCAGATCCGGCACCCGAACTCGATGTTGTGCGAGTCGTGCACCTTCGTGAGGTGGTAGAACGAGCCCGGCTTCTTCGGGAACAGCACCCGGTCCTTGCGGCCGTTGTGCTCGAGTTCGAGCCAGCCTTCCTCGATGTCGATGTTGGGCGTGCCGTACTCGCCCATGGTGCCGAGTTTCACCAGGTGAATCTCCGGGTTGATCTCGGCGATGGCGTACATGACGTTGAGGTTGCCGATCACGTTGTTGTGCTGCGTGTAGACGGCGTGCTCACGGTCGATCATCGAGTACGGTGCGGCGCGCTGCTCGGCGAAGTGGATGATCGTGTCGGGTTCGTACTCCCGCACCACGCGGTACACGAAGTCCGCGTCGAGCAGGTCGCCCACGAACGCCGGGATCTCCTTGCCGGAGACCTCCTTCCACGCCGCGACGCGAACCTCCAGGTCCTCGATCGGGACCAGGCTCTGGGAGCCGAGCTCCTCGTCGTACTTCCTGCGAGCGTAGTTGTCGACGACGGCGACGTCGTGCCCGCAATCCGAAAGGTGGAGGGCTGTCGGCCACCCCAGGTATCCGTCACCACCGAGAACGAGGATTCGCACGACTCGACTGCCTCCAGATCGTTACTTACGGTGCACCCGATCTCAATCTCCGTCAGGTGCACTTCTTCCACCTATCAGCTTTACCGTGTACCACTAGGGCACACAGATCAACCCGCACGGAGGATACGGGCGTTCCGGAGCCACCTGAATGGTGGGTATGCACAATGGAGGGGTGAGCACCGCTACGACGGCCGCCGAAGAACCTCCCACGGCGGAGGCAGGCCGCCCTCGCCTGCTGGTCCGGTTGTTCCGGGCCGCGACGAGTTCCGCACTCGCCACCGGCATCAGTCAGGTCACCCTCATCGGTCTGCTCTGGTGGGGGGCCGCACCCGCACTGGCCAGCGCCGTGGCGTTCGTCGCGGGTGCGATTCCCAACTTCTTCCTCGCCCGGCGCTGGGCGTGGGGCCGTAAGGGCACGCCGCCGGTGAAGGGCGAACTCGTGCCGTACCTCGTGGTGATCGGCCTGGCGGGGCTCGCCTCGGTGGGCCTGACCACGCTCGCCGGGTGGTTCACCGAACCTCTCGAGTTGTCCGGTCTCCTTCGCATCGTGGTGCTCGACGCGGTGTTCCTCGGCAGTTACGCGATCGTCTTCTTCATGAAGTTCGCACTGCTCGACCGGCTCGTTTTCCGCCACGCAACACGTATTCGCGTAGCCAAGTCCCCGTCATGACGCGCGCGTAGTTGGCACCGTAGGAGACGCTGCGGCCCTTCTTGCTGGCGCCGTTGTTGCGCAGCCGCATGGTCATCGGCACCTCCAGCACCCGCGCACCCCGTGCCATGACGCCGAGCAGCAGCTCCGACGACTGGTACTGCGGTTCGCGCAGGGTCACCGACGTGGCGAGTTCGGCCTTCATCGCGCGGAAGCCGAACGAGGTGTCGGTGATCTTGCGCAGGGTCAGCAGCGACGCGAGCCACGAGAACACGCGCACGCCGAGCCAGCGGATGGCGCTGTCGTGCTGGTAACTGCCGAGCCTGCGCGAACCGGTGACGAAGTCGGCCGTGTCGTCCAGAAGCGGCTTCACGAGCATCGGCATCTCGTTGTTGTCGTACTGCCCGTCGGCGTCGGTGGTGACGATGTAGCGGGCTCCGCACTCGGTGGCGAGGTGGTAGCCGAGCCGCAGAGCCGCGCCCTGCCCCCGGTTCCGCTTGGCCACGCACACATACGCACCGGCCTCGTGCGCCACCTCGGCGGTGTCGTCGGTGGCACCGTCGACCACGACCAGCGTGGACACCGGAAGATCACCGCAGTGCGTGGGCATCTCCCTCAGAACCGCTCCGATGCCCTTGGCCTCGTTGTAGGCGGCGATCACCACGACCAGCGGTGTCAGCGGGCTGTTGCCGTAGCGCTGCCGGAAGTCGGCCACCGCCTCGGCGTCGACGTCGTCGGGGTAGTCGTCCATCTTGGGCCTCCGTCCTGTCGCCGCGCCGACCGATTCCGCCCGCGCCCCCAGGATCGCGGCGAGTCCCAGCGCCCCTCCGAGGGGAAGGAGCACCAGCGCGGGGAGTTGGTACCGCCAGGAGAACTCGAACGACGCGGCTCCCAGCAGGATGATCAAACCACTGCCCGTGGCGAGGAACGCGGCCGACCTCAGCCCCGAGCGACGGGCGCGGCCGACACCGGCCGCACCGAACAGTCCGAGCAGCGCGAACACGGCGAGCAGCGGCCCCCACGTGTAGCCGCCGCCGAGCTGGTAACCGCGCAGGAACGACGCGAGGTCGGTGTTCGCCCTCGGCAGCACCCCGTCGTAGGCGTACGTCGTCGCGTTGTAGGCCTCGAGCGTGGAGTCGCCGATGTTGTAGTACGGGTACGTGAGCTGGAAGTGCCAGCGCTCCACCGGCACGTCGTTGTGGTGCGTGCGCTTGATCGGGTCGAAGTTCTTCGCGAAGTCCCTCAGGATCGACCCGACGAAGTCGACCGGCTGGTTCAGCACCACTTCCTTGGCGAACTGGTTGGCCAGCTCCTCCTTGGTCCGCTCGTCGGGCAGTCCCCCCGGCGGCCAGTTCGGGTTCCCGTACACGAAGTGCGTGTAGTAGTCGATCCCCTGCCGCTCGGCCACCGGTTCGTCGGGGCAGAACAGTTGCAGCCCGGCGTCGTCGGGGGGCAGTTCGGAACAGTCCGCGATGCTGGCCGTGCGCCCGTAGAGCACGTTGCCGGTGGCCCCGGTCAGTCCCCAGTAACCTGCCTGTGAGTAGAAGTAGGCCGAGTACGGCAACAGCACCGCCACGACGCCGAGCGCACCGGCCGCGCCCCGGACGCCGATTCGCCTCCACCCCGCCTTGCTGCGCCAGGCCCCACCGGCCAGCACGAGGTAGACCGCCATCGGCACCACGAGCGTGAACCCGATGGTCCGCGTGACGACAGCGAACCCGATGAGGACCCCCGCGAGACCGGCCCGCCACCAGGTCGGCTCACCACGGCCGAGCAGCGCCCACAACGCGCCGACCACGAGTGCCTGGAACCAGACCTCCGACATGACGAGCGCTTCGATCTGGAGCTGGTAGGCGTCCAGCAGCACCGGCGCCGCCACGAGCGCGCCGATCCACCGCCGCGACGTGTACCGCAGCGTCAGCGCGTACAGCGACACGGCGAGCAACACGCCCACCACGTGCTGTACCGCCTGGACGAACGCCAGCCCACCGAAGGCGAACAGCACCTTCAGCACCACCGTGTAACCCAACGGGTTCAGGTCGGTGGGCCGCAGCGCGTCGAGGTTGTCCAGGTACCGGAAGCTGTCGATGTAGAGCAGCGCGGGCTCGTACGCCAGCCACACCAGCACACGGAGTGTGACACCACCGGCGAGCAGGACGAACAGCAACCAGTGGCGGCGGAGGAAGCCGATCACTCAGAACACTTTCTGCCTGTCGTGGTCGAGGAAGTACTGCCAGGTGGCGGCCAGGCCGTCCCGCAGGCTGTACGCCGGGCGGTATCCGATGGTCTCCGCACTGCGGGAGACGTCCACGACCACCGCGGGCATCTCACCACCCGGCGCGGGCACGTGCTCCACGGGGATCGGACACCCGGTGACCTCCCTGACCGTGTCGATCAGTTCCAGCACCGACACCGACCGGCCCGCTCCGATGATCGCCCTGCCGGCGTGCTCCCTGTCCCAGGCGAGTTCGATGCCGCGCACGACGTCGTCGAGGAACACCAGGTCGCGTCGCTGTTCGCCGGTTCCGTAGACCTTCACCCCGCCGTCCGACAGGGCGGCTCGCATGAGCCGCGGCACGAAACTGTCCTTGTGGCTCATACCGGGGCCGTAGACGTTCGTGAACCGCAGCGCGCACGTGGCCATACCGTAGGTGCCCGCGTAACCGGACAGCAGCATCTCGCAGGCCGCCTTGGTGGCCCCGTAAGGGGTGAGCGGCTGCAACGGCATGTCCTCGGTGATGGTTCTCGTGCCGACGTCGCCGACCACCGCGTTGGTCGAGGCCAGGACGAACCGCCGCACACCGTGCATCCGCGCCAGTTCCAGCAGCTCGTGGGTGATGCCGACGTTCTCCGCGTACGTCTTCGCGGGCATCTCCTTCGAGCGCAGCACCGAGGTGACGGCCGCGAGGTGGATGATGCCGTCGATGCCGGGCACCACGGCGCGCTCCCGAACCTCCGGGTCGGCCAGGTCGCCCTGCACCGCGACGACTCCCTCGTCGTGCGGCGTCACGAGTTCCCGGTCCACGATCGTCACCCGTGCGCCGCGACGCCGGAAGGCGGCGACGACCGCGCGTCCGATGAAGCCGCAACCGCCCGTGACCACGACATGGGGCGAGTCTGTATTCGTGGCGGAAGACATGGGGTCAAACTACCCGGTGCTCCGATCGGTCCAACCCGTACCCGCGACCTGGTCACGCCGACGAACGGTTGTCGCAGTTCGAGCACCCGACATCGTGTCCGCAGCTGGTGTACGCATGTCCGCAGGCTGCGCACGCGTGTCCGCAGTCCGTGAACGCCTGTCCGCAACAAGGGCGCGAACCCGGATGCCGAGCTGCGGACACGCGTGCGGGAAGTGCGGGCACGGCGTCGGGCGGCTCAGGTGAAGGCGATCAGCAGGACCCCGATCCAGGACAGCGCCGTGCCGACGACGGCGCCGAGCACGATCCACCGCACCACGGGCACGCGTCGCCCCAGCCACAGCGACGGCGCGAGCCCTCCCGTCACCACGGCCGCGGCGACGACGGCGACCCACCCGGTCGTCTCCGACGCGAGCGTGGAGGCCAGGGCGAGCATCGCCACGACGACGCACACGGCGACGAACCCCGCGACGGTCAGCCCGGTGGCCCACAGCGTCGGGTCCACCACCGTGCCGCCCCGCTCGCGTTCCGGGGCGGCAGGCACCGGGTGCGCGCCGGAACGCGGCGGGGAGACGAGTGTCGTCTCGTCGGTCATGGGATCGCGGTAACGCACAGGCTCGTCGAGCGCCGCCGCCACCCGGCTCACGAGCTGCCTGCCCCGCCTGGACACGACCTCCCGGCCCGCGCCGCCACCGGTGCGCCGGACGGCCGCGCACACGCGGGCCCACTCGTCGAGGGCCTCGGCGAGATCGGCACCGACCACGTCGTCGAGACCGGCGACCTCACCACCCCCTCCGCCTTCGGCGACCACGGTCGCCTCACTCGTCCCGTCCGCCTCACCCTGTCCACTCCGTACGATGCCGACGATGACGGCGTGGCCGTCACGTACCAGCAGTTCGGCCTCATTCACACCTGCTCACCCGCGTCTCTTCTCGCACCTCACCTCGTCAGCTCGTAGAAAGCAACAGCGGCCGCCGTGGCGACGTTGAGCGAGTCCACGCCGGACGCCATCGGGATGCGCACGGCGCTGTCGGCGGCGTCGAGAGCCTCCTGTGACAGGCCGTGTCCCTCCGAGCCGAGCAGCAGCGCGATCCGATCGAACCCGGACCGGCGCACATCACGCAAAGCTATCGCGTCGGAACGTGGAGTGAGCGCGGCGACGTGGAAACCACGCCGCCGCAGTTCTTCGACCGCGTCCGGCCATGCCGGCACGGAGGTGAACGGCACACGCAGCACGTGCCCCATCGAGACGCGGACGCTCCGCCGGTACAGCGGGTCGGCGCAGCCCGCGCCGAGCAGCACGCCGTCGACGCCGAGCGCGGCGGCGTTGCGGAACATCGCACCCAGGTTCTCGTGGTCGTTCACGCCCTCCAGCACGGCGAGCACCCTCGCGCCGTCGACCACGTCGGCGAGCGACGGTGTGGGCGCGCGGTCGGCGACGGCCAGCACGCCCCGGTTGAGGTGGAACCCGACGACGTCGGACATGGTCCGCGCCGAGGTGGCATAGGCGGGCACGTCGAAGTCCGCGAGGTCGGCACGGAGTTCGTCGAGTTTGCGAGGCACTCCGAGCACGGCACGCAGTGGGTAGGCCGAACTCAGCAACCGCCGCACCACCACGACGCCCTCCGCGATCACCAGGCCACGTCCTCCCGGCCGATCGGGTCTGCGGTCGGCGGTCGTGAGGTCGCGGAAGTCGTCCAGTCGGGGGTCCGCCGCGTCGGCTATCTCGGTCAGCTTGGCCACGCCGGGAGTGTCGCACTCCTCCTTCCCCCCAGGAGTCGGTGCTCCGAATGCTGGGTAGCCCGGTCGTACGAACGGGCCTTTGCGTGCGCTGAGTCATGTCGAGGTGACGGAGTGCACCGGTTTGGCCGCTAGTGGCGGCTTCTCGGGTGTGCCAACGTTGCCGCCTGGCAAAGGAACGCCAAGGCGTTCGGGTGAGCCGAGGCCGAGCAGGAGAAGGAACATCCCATGGGTAAGGACGTGTCACCGGACGCCTTCACCCCGAGGGACCGGGGGCGCTACCGCCGCAAGGTGCAACGCTGCCTGGACACCCTGGCGCGAATGCTCTCCGACGGCAGCTTCACGTTCCCGCGCAAACACATCGGACTCGAGGTCGAGCTGAACCTCGTGGACGAGGACATGCGGCCGTCGATGTCCAACACGGCGGTGCTGAACGCGCTGGACGACGACTCCTTCACCACGGAGCTCTCGCAACACAACATCGAGCTCAACGTGCCTCCGTGCCCGCTGGACGGCACCTCCGCGCTGCGGCTGGAGTCGGTGCTGGACAGCTACCTCGACAGGGCGCACCGGAAGGCGGGGGAGGCGGGCGCGCTCGTCGCGATGATCGGGGTGCTGCCGACGCTGAAGTCGGAGCACTTCGACCAGAAGTGGCTGACCAACAGCGCGCGCTACTCGCTGCTCAACGACGAGATCCTCGCCTCTCGGGGGGAGCAGCCCCTGCTGTCGCTGGAAGGCGTGGGGCTGCCCGACCGGGCGCCGGAGCGGCTTCGCTCGTTCGCGCAGTCGATCCTGCCGGAGGCGGCGTGCACGTCGGTGCAGCTGCACCTGCAGGTGGCGCCGGAGGAGTTCGCCGCACACTGGAACGCCGCCCAGTGCCTCGCGGGTGTTCAGGTGGCCCTCGGCGCGAACTCGCCCTTCCTGCTCGGCAAGGCGCTGTGGCACGAGACGCGCATCCCGCTGTTCCTGCAGGCCACCGACACCCGGCCCGAGGAGCTGAAGAACCAGGGCGTGCGGCCGAGGGTCTGGTTCGGCGAGCGCTGGATCACGTCGATCTTCGACCTGTTCGAGGAGAACGTCCGGTACTTCCCCGGCCTGCTGCCCGAGACCGACGACGAGGACCCGATGGAGGCCCTGGAGTCGGGCGAGGTCCCGAAGCTCACCGAACTGCGGCTCCACAACGGCACGGTGTGGCGGTGGAACCGCCCGGTGTACGACGTGGTGGACGGCAAACCACACCTGCGTGTGGAGAACCGCGTGCTGCCCGCGGGCCCGACCGTGCTGGACGTGATGGCCAACGCCGCCTTCTTCTACGGCGCGCAGCGGGCGCTCGCCGAGCAGGAACGGCCAGTGTGGACACAGATGTCGTTCCAGGCCGCCGAGGAGAACCTCTACGCGGGCGCCCGCAACGGTTTCGACGCGCACCTCTACTGGCCGGGAATCGGCTGGATCCCGCCGGACGAGCTCGCGCTGCGGGTGCTGTTGCCCCTGGCCAGGGAGGGGCTACGGAACTCGGACGTGTCCGACGCCGTCGCCGACCGCTACCTCGGCGTGATCGAGCAGCGGTGCCTGCGCCAGCGCACCGGCAGCGTCTGGCAGCGCGACACCGTGGTGCGGGCGGAGGAACGTGGCATGGACCGCGAGGCCGCGCTCGCCACCATGCTCTCCCGCTACCTGGAGCTGTCCCGCTCCGGTGAGCCCGTGCACTCGTGGCCGGTGGACTGACGGCGCGGTTCGCGCGTGTGTTCGTGCTAACACCTGCTTGACCTCCACCTAGCTCCACTTTGCAAGGTCAACTTCGTCACGCCCCGGTTAGCCTGCCCACCCAGTGGCTACTAGGTTGGGCAGCGACGTAAAGGCTTGGTTCGCGAGATACAAAGGAGGGCTCATGCCCACGTACGAGCTTCCCGACCTCGACTACGACTACGGTGCCCTCGAGCCGCACATCTCCGGCGAGATCAACGAGCTGCACCACAGCAAGCACCACCAGACCTACGTCAACGGCGCCAACCAGACACTGGAGAAGCTGGCCGCCGCACGGGAAGCGAACGACTTCTCCTCGATCGTCGGTCTTGAGACGACCCTGGCCTTCAACCTCGCCGGCCACGCGAACCACGTCGTGTGGTGGAAGATCCTGTCGCCGAACGGCGGCGACAAGCCGACCGGCGAGCTGGCCGCCGCCATCGACGAGGCGTTCGGCTCGTTCGACAAGTTCAAGGCGCAGTTCACCGCGGTCTGCACCACGATCCAGGGCAACGGCTGGGGCGCGCTGTCGTGGGACCCGATCGGCAAGACGCTGATCACTCAGCAGCTGCGCGACCACCACAACAACCTCATCCTGCCGACCACCCCGATCCTGCTGGTGGACGTGTGGGAGCACGCGTTCTACCTGCAGTACAAGAACGTGAAGCCCGACTACGTCAACGCCCTGTGGAACGTGTTCGACTGGGCCGAGATCGGTAGGCGCTTCGAGGACGCCAAGGCCGGGCGCAACGGCCTGCTGCTGGGCTGACCGGCACCGGCCACCTCGGCCACATCACCGACACGAACGAGGCCCCGCACGAGTTGTGCGGGGCCTCGTCTCGTTTCCCGAACTGACTGCCACTCCCACCACGAAGCGACACAACTGAGGTTAGCCTAACCTCATGCGATGGACAAGGGTTTGCGCCGAGTCGTTCCCCTGGCGTGCCCGGTAGGCGAAGTACCCACACACCAACGCCGCCACGAGGGCGACACCCCCGCCGACGTAGAAGGGCGAACGCCCGCCGAACACCTCGGCCAGCCAACCCGTCATGGGGCCCCCGAGCGGGTTGCCACCCATCAGCACCAGGACGTACAACCCCATCACGCGCCCCCGCATCTGCGGGCTCACCGTCGTCTGCACCAGCGCGTTCGCCGTGTTGAGGAACGTGATCGTGGCGAAGCCCAACGGCACGAGAGCCAGCCCGAACGTCAGGTAGGTCGGCATGAACGCCCCGACGAACTCGATCGCGCCGAGCGCGGCGGCCGAGGTCAGGAGCACCTTCAGACTCGGCCTTCCCCTGCTGCCCCGCCGAGCGGCGGCGAGCGCCCCGGTGAAGGTGCCCACGGCCAGCAGGGTGGACAGCATGCCGTAGCCGTCGGCCTCGGTACCGAAGACGTTGGCCGAGACGATCGCCAGTGACGTGAAGAACGTGATGCCGAACGTGCTCACGAAGAACACGAGCACCATCACGGTCATCAGGTCGGGCCTGCCCCGCACGTACCGCAGCCCCTCCCGGAGCTGCCCCTTCGCGCGAGCGACGGCGGGCGCCCGGAACAACTCCGCCGGGTTCATCAGCGCGAGTCCCGCGATGACGGCGACGGTGCTCACGGCGTTGGCGACGAACAGCCAACCCGTGCCCACCAACACGATCACGAAGCCGGCGATGGCGGGCCCCACGATGCGGGCCAGGTTGAAGATCGACGAGTTCAGCGCGACCGCGTTGGCCGCCTGGTCTCGGCCCACCATCTCGGACACGAACGCCTGCCGCGTCGGCACCTCCAGCGCCGACAGCGTTCCGAGCACGAAGGCCAGGGCGTAGACCTGCCAGAGCTGCGCCGCGCCACCCAGCACGAGAGCCCCGAGCGCGAGCGCCTGCAGTGCGACGCCGGTCTGGATGGCCATGAGCAGCCTGCGCTTGTCGACCCGGTCGGCGAGCACCCCCGCCCAGAGCGACAGCAGCAACGTCGGCACGAACTGCAACGCCACGGCGACGCCGAGCGCCACGGGGTTGTAGCCGCTGAGTTCGAACACCAGCCAGTCCTGGGCGATGCGCTGCATCCAGGTGCCGACGTTGGAGATGATCTGGCCGCCGAAGAAGAGGCGGTAGTTGCGGACCTTCAGGGACGCGAACGTGCCCCGCTTCCGGTCGGTGGCGGGGCGCGGTGGTGCGGGCGAATCGGGGATAGCGGGCTTCTTCCGGGATGTGATCGCTTCGCTACCCGTGATACTCACGCGGTGAGGTCGCCTCCTGTCAGGAGCATGGCCGTCGCGGCGGTCAGCCGTGTTCTGCCATGCGCTCGATGATTTCCGCTGCTTCGGAGAGCACGTGGCGCTCCTCGTCGCTCAGCTCGGCCAGCCGCGTGTCCAGCCAGGCCTCCCTGCGGGAGATCAACGCGAGCACGTAGTCGTGGCCCGCCTGGGTCAGGGTGACGATCGCCTGCCTGCCGTCGGTGGGGTGCGGGCTGCGCTCGACGTAGGACATCTCCTCGAGAGCGGAGATGACCCGGGTCATCGAGGGCGGCTGCACGCCTTCCCTGGCGGCCAGCTGGCCTGGCGTGATCGGCCCGCATTTGTGCAGGGTCGACAAAGCCGAGATCTGGGTGAGCGACAGGTCGGTACTGGCTCGCTGTGCCCGCAACCTGCGGTTCAGCCGAACGACCGCAAGTCTCAGGCGACTCGCCAGTGATCGTTCGTCAGCAGTTTCCGACATATCTTTAGCATACCTCACGATTGGCCTTCCCTACCCTTCCCACGGTGAGACGGCCGTCATGATCGCAGGCCGGAGGCAGCGCGCCCCCGCGTGCACCGGGCGGTCCGCTACCGCGTGCCGCGGGAGGCGTCCGCGAGTTCGAGGGCGAGGTCCACCGCCGCACGCCGAGCGGCGCGACAGAGCTGGGAACCCGTGCTGATGCGTTTCACTCCGAGGGCGGCCAGTTCCGCCACCGGGTGCCCGCCCAGATACCAGAGCACGTTCAGCGGGACACCGATCCCGTCGACGGTCCCGCACGCGACGGCGACCGCGTAGCGCCGGTCGCTCAGCAGCCAGGCCACCGCCCCCGGCTCGTTCACGATGTGCATGCCGGGGACGCTAGGCGCGGAACGGTTCGGTGCCCACCGAAACGTCGCGGCGGCAGGATCGGGGAATGGGATCCCACACCGACCTGGCAGCGATGGCGTCGCTGCTGGCCGACCGTACGCGCGCCCGGTTCTGCACGACGCTGCTCGACGGTCGGGCGTGGACGGTCGGGGAACCCGCCGACGACGCCGGGGTCTCCCCGGCCACGGCGAGCGAGCACCTGACACGGTTGGTGGAGGGCGGTCTGCTCGTCGAACGCAGGTAGGGGCGGCACCGCTACGTACAACTCGCCGGGCCCCACGTGGCCGACCTGATCGAGAGCCTCGTCGCTCACGCCGAGCTCGCGGCGACTCCCCGTCGCCCACCGCGAGGTCTCCGCGCCGTCACCGCGTCCGCCGCTCTCGCGCGGGGCCGCACGTGCTACGACCACCTCGCGGGCACACTCGGCGTCACCCTGACCGACGCCATGGCCGCGCGCGGACCGGTCGAGGTGTCCCTCGGCTGCTCGCTCACCGAGGAGGGCACCACCTGGTTCGCCGATGTACTGGGTGTCCCGTCCTCCGACCTGCACCGCACCGGCAGGCCGGTCGCCTAGCCCTGCCTGGACTGGACCGAACGCCGCACACATCTCGCGGGCGCCGCGGGGGCGCACCTCTGCCGGTCGCTGATCGCCCGCCGTTGGGTGAGGCGCATCGGCACGGGACGTGCCGTGCGCCTCACCCCGGACGGCCGCGAAGCTCTGCGCGAGCTGCTCGACGTCGATCTCGGCGCCGCCGCGACGTGACCGATCAGCCGAGCGCCTGCCGGATCGGCTCGATGGCGAAGTACACGACGAACGCCGCGGACGTGACCCACATGAGCGGGTGCACCTGGCGAGCCTTGCCCGTGACGGTCTGGATGAGCACGTAGCTGATGAAGCCCGCGCCGATGCCGTTGGAGATGGAGTAGGTGAACGGCATGATCACGATGGTCAGGAACGCGGGCAGCGCCACCGCGAAGTCCTTGAAGTCGATCTCGGTGATCTGCCTCACCATCATCGCGCCGACCACGACCAGAGCGGCTGCCGCCGCCTCGATCGGCACCGCCTGGTACAGCGGCGTGAAGAACATGGCGGCGATGAACAGCAGGCCGGTGACGACGTTCGCGAGGCCGGTGCGCGCACCCTCCCCGATACCCGAGGCCGACTCGACGAACACCGTGTTGGAGCTGGCCGACGCCGCCCCACCGGCGATGGCGCTCGCGGAGTCGATGAACAGCCCCTTGCCCACGTTGGGCAGCTGTCCCTTCTTGTCCACCAGACGCGCCTCGTGACCGAGCCCGGTCATCGTGCCGATCGTGTCGAAGAAGTCGGTCAGCACGAGCGTGAACACCAGCAGCGCCGCGGTGATCGCCGGCACCTGCACCCACGCGTCGAAGTTGAACGCGCCCACCAGTGACAGGTCCGGCAGGTCGAAGATCTCGTCGGGCAGAGCCGGGTAGCCGAGGTTCCAGCCCTTCGGATTGACGCCCTGGGACGGGCCCACGCTCACGACGGCCTCGATGACGATGGACAGCACCGTGCCCGCGAGGACGCCGATCAGGATCGCGCCCTTGACGCCCCTGGCGACGAGCACGCCCATGAGGATGAGCGTCACCACGAAGACGAAGGTGGGCCACGACGCGATCGAGCCGTCGATGCCGAGCTGCACCGGCACCGTGGTACCCGCCGCGTCGGGCATACGGCGCACGAACCCCGCGTCCACGAGACCGACGAGGGCGATGAACAGGCCGATGCCCACCGCGATGCTCGCCTTGAGGTGTTGCGGTACGGCGTTGAACACCATGGTGCGCACCCCGGTGACCACCAGGAGCATGACCACGATGCCGTTGACGACCACGAGTCCCATGGCCGCGGGCCACGTCATCTGCGGGGCGATGGACACCGCCACCAGGGTGTTGATGCCGAGCCCCGCCGCGATCGCGAAGGGATAGTTCGCGACGACCCCCATGAGGATGGTCATCACGCCCGCGACGAGCGCCGTCACCGCGGTGACCTGGTCGACCGGCAGGATCGCCCCGGTCATGTCCTTGGCGGCGCCGGGGTCGTCGGGCGAGTAGCTGCCGAGGATGAGCGGATTCAGGACGATGATGTAACCCATCGTCACGAACGTGACCAGACCACCGCGGACCTCGCGGCCGACGGTGGATCCTCGCTCGCTGATCCGGAAGAACCGGTCGAGCCCCGACCGCCGTTCCTGCGCGGTCACATCTGACATCGTCACCTGCCTTGCATCGTCAACGGCAGCGGTAGCCTGTCCCACGTGGACGAACCGAACAACCCACCGGAGACCGCAGGACAGCTTCGTCCTACGCCTGAACTGCCGACATCAGTGGTCAGCCTCTGGATTCCCGTGACCGTCGGCACCGTCCTCTGGCTGGTCGCCTTCGTGGTGCTTCTGGTCGCCGGTGTCCACGGCGTGTGGCTGTGGACGACCCTGGCGGGCGGCGGGCTCGGCCTGGTGGGCATGGGAATCATGGTGTGGCAGCGCGCCGCGTCCCGCAGAGGGTCGCGTTTTGCCCAACGAAACCTTTAGCACAGTCACCGCTCGTACTTTCACATGGACCACACGTCACCCGAGCACCGCGCGGGGGTCGGGATCGTCGAGGAGCCGCTCCACCGAAATCCGCTCGGACCACCGGTCCGCGGCCCACGCGAAGGCGCGCGCCAGCCCCTCCGGTGAGTCCGCGGCATGCAGGGAACCCAGGTCGTCGAGCCACCACGGCACCGGGGTCCCCGCGACGGTCAACTCCTCGTGAATCAGCACGCCACCGGCGGGAACGCCGATTCCCGTCAGGTCGGCCACCTCCACGATCGCGGGCAGCTCCGACCACGCCGCGAAGCTCGGCTCGGCGTCCTTCCCGTCGACGGTGGCGGTGGTCTCCTCGCTCGCGAGAGGCAGGTCGAGAACGTCGGCGAGCGCCGGCGCGTCGGCGAAGTCGGCGGCCGCGACGAGCCGCTCCGCGGGCCACACGGCGACAAGCCACGGTGCGTCGAGCACCACGGCGTCGGCAGGATCACACACCGTGCCCGCGAGCGTGCGCACCCGCTCCGGCGGTTCCACGTCCTCCGGCGAGACCTCCGCCAGGATGCTGTGGGCGCGCAGCGCGAGTCCGACGGGCACCGTCCGCGCCGGTTCGCCGAGCCGCGCGCACAGCAGCTCGGCGTCCTCGGCGGCGTGGTCGGCGTCCAGGGCGAGTTCGGTGCGGACTCCCGTCGACGCGAGCAGGTCCTCGGTCAGCCCCACGTCGGGCACGGGGTCGAACAGACCGGAAAGCTCGGTGGCCGACGGCAGCCGCCACTGCCTCGGAGCTCGGCCGTCCAGCAGCGCGTTCACCGACAGCCAGTCGCGCAGGCGCCGATCCGGCGCCGTCAACGCACGCCAGGTGTCCGGCTGTGACGCGAGCAGCCGCACGGCGGCGGGCCACGCGTCGTCGGCCACGAGATCCAAATCGGGCACGGGTGGGGCGTCGGGGTCGACATCGCCGACATCACCGACATCGCTCTGGCCGTCGAGCACGGTGAACGTGTCGCGCACACCACAGGCAAGGAGCGTCTCGCGGTCCCAGCGGCGCGCCACGTCGGCGGCGAGCACGTCCAGCGGCGCGTCGTCGCCGACGGCGTCGGGGTGCAGCACTTCGAGGAGCCTGGCGTCCGGCAACAGCAGCTCGTCGGCCCGCCGCCTGCCCGTCTCCGTCGGCAGCGCGAGCGCTCCGAGGCCGGGCGCTTCACCGGTCACCGACACCCACCCGAGCACCGCGTCGACCAGCGGCTCCACGTCGAGCCCGGCCAGCGCGTCCTCGACGCTGCGGGCGACCGCCTCGGTCACGGCTGGGGCGCGCAGCAACTCCGCGGGTCCCGCGTTCGCCGCGCCGAGCCGCCGCAACAGTGGGTGGGCGGCCTGGGGGTGGGCGATGTGCAGGCCCGGGATGTCGAGCTCGGTGAGATCACCCACCGTGTCGTCGGCCAGCAGCACCCCGCGGGCCCCGGGCAGGGTGCGCCCGTCGGCCAGCGGCACCGGCACAGCGCCGAGCTCGTCGAGTTCCACCTCGGCACGATCGACGGCAGCGAGCAGCTCGGCGTACAGCTCCCGCCACCACTCCGGCGGCCGGACCAGACCACCCACCACGTCCACGAGTTCCGCCACCCCGAGGCCGCGCGCCTGCGCGACCGCCGCCGTTCGTGCCGCCTCGCGCCCGCACAGCGGCGCGGCGACGAGTCCGGGAACCACGTCGGCCACCAGCTCCACCAGGCGCGGCGCGGCGACGTCGAGCACCCGGGCCCGGCGACCCGGCAGCAGGCCGGAGGTCGCCGACGGCAACCATTCGTCGTCGGCCAGGCGTTCGGTCACGAGGTCGCGTAGCAGTCCGTCGACGTCCGAGGCGGGAAAGCGGGGAGGCGGCACGAGCGCGAGGCGGTGCTCGGTGGGCAGCGACCGCACCAGCCCCGGGTACGCCTCGGCCGCCGCCAGCAGCGCTCGCCGCACGTCCGGCGAGTCGGCCGACGCGAGCACCCTCCGCCGCGACGGTTCCATCGGCACCGCCGTGCTGAGCAACCGGGCAGGCAGGGACAGCCGCTCGTCGGTGGGAGTCGGGGCGTGCAGCACGTCCTCGTCCAGTGGCCGCGGCCGACCGCCGTCGGTGACCGGGACCGCCCACACGCATCCCCGCCCCCGGTGGGTCAACCAGCGCGTGTGGCGGCCGTCGGGGACTGAGAGCACCACCTCGGCGCCGTCGGCACGTCGCGCCCAACGCCGTCCCTCGACCTCGACCTCGACCAGCCACGGCAGCACCAGAAGCACGTCCGCGACCTCGGCCTCGATGGCCTCGATGGCCTCGATGCGCTCCACCGCGTCGCGCGCCCCGTCGCGCAGGGGCAGGCGCACCTCGGTGTCGAAGCCGTCCGGCAGCGGGGGCTCGTCGTCGGGCAACGGCCAGGGCAGCCGCAGGACCGGCACCTCGTCGGCGTCCCACACCTCGCGCGTGCGGGCCTCGGAGAACGCCACACCCTCGGTGCGCGAGACGATCCGCGGTTCGCTCGTGACCGCGAGGACGGCGGCGAACCCGACGCCGAACCTGCCCACGGTGCCTGCGGACCCCGTGGGCTCCTTGCCCGAGGCGCGCAGCGAGGCGAGCGCGGCGATGCCACGCCGGTCGAGCGGGGCACCCGTGTTCGCCACCCGCAGTTCGCCGTCGACCACCCGCACGCGCATCCTGCCGGGCTCGCCCGCGGCGGCGGCGGCGTCCGCCGCGTTCTGCGCCAGCTCCACGAACACGCGGTCGCGGTAGGCACCGACCCGCAGGTCGCGCTCGGCGTTGGTGTCCTCGGTGAACCGGGTCGGCGACTCCCGCCACGACCGCAGTACCGCGTGCCTGAGCTCGTCGATGGACAGCAGGCCTTCCGATGGCCTTTCCACTCAGGCGCTCGGGTCCGGTGTGCTCGGCACGGCCGGCGTGGCCGGCGCGACCTCGGACGACTGCTCCGCAGCCACATCGTCGGCGGCAGTGCCCGTCTCACCGCCCGTCTCGTCGCTGGCCTCCGCTTCGCCCGCGTCGCCCGTCTCGGCGCCGGGGTCACCTGCCGGAACCGCCGACGGTTCCGCCACGGGTTCCACGTCCAACAGCGAGTCGTCGTACACGAGCTCGGCCACGGGCACCGACGGGCTGGTCTCGACCTCCACCTCGGAATGCGCGCCGCACCCGAACTCGGCGTGCACCACGTGCCCGTCGGCGGGCGAGATCTCGTTGCCGCACACACCGAACGCCGACCGCAGCGACCCGGCGAGCTGAAGGTAGAAGCCACACGTCCCGCACGTGGCAGGTGCGCTGCGCGCCATGTCGGAGCGGGGGCCGAACTCGCTGCGGTGCCAGCGCGTGGCGGCTTCCTCCCGGCCGTGCCGCGACATCACCCTGACGCGACCGAGACCGATCTCGCGCGTGGCCTCCTCGGCCTCGGGGTCGTCGAGCGTCGCGTACGTGGGCGACAGCCGCGGATCGTCCGGCTGCGTGGGGAAGATGTCACCGATGCCGAGGTCGCCGGGGCGCACCCGCCGGGCCCACGGAACCCACCTCGGCGCCACGATCGCGTCCGGTCCCGGGGTGAGCACGACCTCGCTGACCGTGACGGGCGCCTCGTCGTCGGCGGTGGCCACCGTCACCGACCAGCGCCAGCCCCGGTACCCGGGCAGCGTCGAGTCGAACAGGTGGGTGACCGCGAAGGCGTCCTCGCCCACGGAACCGGCGTATTCGCCCACGTTACCCGCGCCCGCGTCCCGCACCGCTGCCTCGCGCGCCGGCTCGACCGCATCGAGCAGCTTCCTGCGGATCGTGCCGTCGTCGTGCGTGAGCAGCCGCGTCATGGTTCCAATTGTGCAGCACCGAGGCACTACACCGAAGCGGTGGGTTCGTGCCAGGGTGGTGCCTGTGCGTCGAGTGACCAGCCGGATGACCAGGGTCGGCGCGACGGTGCTCGCCGTGTTGACCGCGGTGGGCGCGTGCGCGGGGGGACCATCCCAGGAACCGAGGTCCACCTCGGGGCAGTTCGAGGACGGCGGTCCGATCGTCGTACCGGAGGAGTGGACGGTCGAGGTCCTCGACGTGTCGCCCCACGATCCGGAGGCGTTCACCCAGGGACTGGAGGTCGTCGACGGCACGCTGTACGAGGGCACGGGCCTCGTCGGGGAGTCCACCGTGCGCAAGGGGCCGGTCGGGGGTGAACCGACCGTCACGGTGTCGCTGCCCGAACCGCTGTTCGGCGAGGGCATCACCGTGGTCGGCTCCCGCCTCTGGCAGCTCACCTGGCGCAGCGGTGTCGCCGTCGAACGCGACGTCGACACGCTGGAGGAGCGGCGCCGCGTCCGTTACGACGGTGAGGGCTGGGGCCTGTGTCACCAGGAGGGGCCCGACCGGCTGGTCATGAGCGACGGCACGGCCACCCTCACGTTCCGTGACCCCGACGACTTCTCCGTGCTCGGTACCGTCGAGGTCACCGACAGCGGGAACCCGGTCGCCGAACTCAACGAACTGGAGTGCGTCGGCGACACCGTGTACGCCAACGTCTGGCACACCGACCACATCCTCCGCATCGACCCGGCGACGGGCGCCGTCACCGCGCGCATCGACGCGTCGGGGCTGCTCACCCCGCAGGAGGCGGCCGAAGCCGACGTGCTCAACGGCATCGCCGCGCTCGACGAGCCGGACCACTTTCTCGTCACGGGGAAACTGTGGCCGAAGATGTTCACAGTGAGGTTCGTCCCGACGGGTCGATGACCCGCACGAGGACGGGTCGAGTACGGCAGGATTGGTCTATGCGTTCCGGTCGCAGGGGTAGGCGGAAGTGGACGCCCGACGAACGGGCGAGCCGACCGTCACCCGACCCCACGCGGGTCCAGCGGCCCCAACCGCCGCCTCCGACCAGGGCTCATCATCCTCAGGACACCGTTCCGACCGCCGACGAGGCGCCGACCGGTGCGGTACCCGTGCAGCCTCCGCCGCCGCCTCGCGGAGCGCGGCCCTACCACGGACGCGCTGCCGCGCCGCCCCCGTGGCGGTCCCGGCGCGCGGAACCCCCGTACGAGCACTACGACACCGGCGGCTACCCGCCGGGGCACCCGCGCGACGCGTTCGGCCCCGACCCGACCACGACGAAGCACGGGTTCGAATCGGCCGAGAACGCCACCCGCATGCCGAAGAAGCTCACCGTCACGCGGGTGGCGGCACTACGCGGCCGTGAGCTCTCCGGCCAGGCGGTCGCCGCCTTCCGCAGAGCCGCCACCGCCGACGGGGCCGACAAGTCCGGCCTCACCTCGCTGACGTACTCGGTGATGCTGAACTACGCGAGCGACGCCGCGATGGCGGTGGCACTCGCCAACACGTTGTTCTTCGCGGCCAGCAGCGGCGAGAGCCGCGGCAAGGTGGCGCTGTATTTGTTGATCACCATCGCGCCGTTCGCCCTCGTGGCCCCGGTGATCGGTCCCGCTCTCGACCGCATCCAGCGCGGGCGCAGACTCGCCATGGCCGCCGCGTCGGCGGGACAGGCGCTGATGTGCGTGCTCATGGCGCTGAACTTCGACAGCTGGGTGCTCTACCCCGCCGCGCTCGGCAAGATGGTGCTGTCGAAGTCGTTCATGGTGCTCAAGGCTGCCGTCACGCCACGGGTGCTCCCACCCGAGATCACACTGTCGAAGACCAACGCCAGGCTCGCCGTGTTCGGACTCGCGGCCGGGGGCGCGTTCGGGGCGGTCGCCAGTGGCCTGAACTGGGCGTTCGGCTCGGCAGGGGCGTTGTGGTTCACCGCGCTCATCTGCGCCGTCGGCGCCGCGCAGGCCATGCGCATCCCGTCGTGGGTCGAGGTCACCGAGGGCGAGGTGCCCGCCTCCCTGACCGGCAAGCTGCCCACGCGGAAGGAGAAGCAGGAACGGCAGCCGATGGCCCGGCACGTCGTGGTGGCGTTGTGGGGCAACGGCTCCATCCGGGTGCTCACCGGGTTCCTCATGATGTTCGCCGCGTTCGCGGTGAAGGCCGAGACCGAGGACAGCGGGCAGAGCGCCTTCGTGCAACTGCTGCTGCTCGGCATCATCGGGGCCGCCGCGGGCGTCGGCGGGTTCCTCGGCAACGCCCTCGGTTCCCGCATGCACTTCGGCAAACCCGACCAGGTGGTGCTGGTGTGCCTGGCGAGTGCACTGGCCGCCACCATCGTCGCCGCGATCGTGTCGGGCATCGCCACGGCCGCACTCGTCGGGCTCGTGGGCTCCACCGCCAGCGCTCTGGCGAAGAACAGCCTCGACGCCGTCATCCAACAGGACATGCCCGAGGAGTCGCGCGCGTCGGCGTTCGGCCGCTCCGAAACCGTGCTGCAGCTCGCGTGGGTGTTCGGCGGCGCGGTGGGTCTGCTGCTTCCGCCCACCTACTGGATCGGCTTCCTCGTGGTGTCCGCGCTGCTCGCGCTCGGACTCACCCAGACCTGGCTGGTGCGCGGCGGCTCGTCGTTGGTGCCGTCGCTGCGCGGGCGCGCGGTGAGACCCGATCCGGGACCGGACCGGGGCGGCTCGTAGTCTCGCCCTCATGCGACGTTCAGTAGTAGCGCTGGCGGTCGCGGGCGCGGCCGTGGCGACCGGCTGTTCAGCCCCGCAGCCCCCCGAGGTCACGTTCTACACCGACGGCGACAGCGTCACAGCGCTGCCTCTGAGCTACTGCGACGCCGTGCTGAGGGACTGCGAGACCGGTGGCGACGCCGCCACCCTCGACGCGCGCCCCGGCCAGCCGGTACAGATCTCGCTGCCCTCCGAGATCTCCGAGACACCGTGGCTGGTGATCGTGCAGTCCGCCGCCCCCGACGGCACGTTGCTGCCCATGCGGCAGGAGGTGTTCACCGACGGCACCCGGCACGCCTACACCGTGGTGCCGGAGACGCCCCGCCACCAGCCGCTCGTGGTGGAGGTGCAGCAGCTCGGCGCCGCCTACGCCGTGGACCAGCAGGACAACCCGATCCTCGACGAACGCGGCCAACCGCAGCTCGTGGTGCGCGGTGTCTGGTCGCTCCAGATCACTCCGTCCTAGAGAAGCGCTGGAACCCCCACCCTCCCCCTCGCCCCGGAGCGTGGTGAGCGGTCCCAGCCGTTGCAGCCGTTGCACCACCTTCGCCAGGTGGTGGCGGGGTACGGCGAGTTCGTCGATCGTTCGGCGACCGTCCTTCGCCGCTGTGTACATCAGCACCCGGAGCACGATGTCGGTGGACCGGTTGAGCTGCACGGCGCCACGCGATCGTGAACAGGATCCACAGCTACCTGTTTTGTGATACGCGACTCCGGTAGTCCGCTTTTCCGGCACGAAAAAGGCGGGCACGCCAGTGCCCGCCCCTCGACGCGACCAACTCCCCGCGATCACGGGTCCAGGTCGCGCGCCACCGCCCGCATCACCTCGGCGATGCGCTTGATGTTCTTGCGGTCGGGATAGCGTCCCCTGCGCAGGTCCGGCTGAACCCTCATCTCCAGCAACTTGATCATGTCCTCGATGAGGCCGTGGAGCTCCTCCGCTGGACGCCGACGAGCCTCCGCCACCGAGGGCGGCGGGTCGAGCAGCCGCACGGAAAGGGCCTGCGGGCCGCGCCGACCTTCGGCCACCCCGAACTCGAGTCGCTGGCCGGACTTCAGTGCCTCGACACCCTGCGGTAGCGCGGACTTACGAACATAGACGTCCTTGCCCCCGTCCTGCGTGACGAAGCCGAACCCCTTGTCCGCGTCGTACCACTTGACCTTGCCGGTCGGCACTGCCCCTCACCGTTCCTTCGTTCTCCCGTAACGGGCCGTGCGACTCCCTCGCACGGCCCCGCACGACGAACGCGCCCCAGGCGTACCCAGGACGCGCACCCACCAAGCGTATCGCGCCACACGCACTACGGCGAAGGCGAATGCTCACCTCTAAAATGTCCGACATGGGAACCGCTGTCCACGATGAAAGTTCGGCCGCCAAGCGAAAGCCCTGGCTGATGAGGATCGGCATCGGCCTGTTCGCAGCGGGCATGGTGGCCGTGGTCGCGGTGTTCCTGCTCTTCGCCGCCGGCTACTCGGAACTGCCGGTGTGGCTGTCCGCCGCCGCCGGCGTGATCACCCCGCTCGGTCTGGCGCTGGGGCTCATCTCGCTGGTCCGCGAACACCGCCGGGCCTGACCGCGCCACCGTGCCCAGCGTGCCCGTCGTGCTCGGCGAGCCACGCCGGGAACTCCGTCAGCGAGTCGAGCACCACGTGCGCGCCCGCGGCCAGCAACTCCGCCCGGTCGCAGGGCCCCGTGGTGACACCGACGGCGACGGCGCCCGCCGCCAGCGCCCCCTTGACGTCGCCCACGTGATCGCCCACGAACACCGTCGCGCCGTGCTCGGTCAACGCGGCCGCCTTGCCGGTCGACCAGAGCTCACCGACGAGCGTGTCGACCGTCCAGCCGAGAGCCTGCACGTGGAGCGCGGCGTTGCGGGCGTACTTGCCCGTGACGACGAGTGAGCGTCCGCCCGCCTGCCGGACGACGTCCAGGGCCGTGGCCGCCCCCGGCAGAGCCACCGTGCGCGGGATGACGATCTCGGGGTAGATCTGGCGGAACCGGTCGACCAGCGCGGGGATGCGCTCCTCCGGCGCGCCGAAGTCCCGCAGCACGTGGTCGAGCGGCGGGCCGAGGTGCGCGGCGAAGTGCTCGCCGTCGAACGGCAGGCCGGACTCGTCGGCGAGTGTGTTCATGGCCGCGACCATGCCCGGCCGCGGATCGATGAGTGTCATGTCGAGGTCGAAACCCACGCAGGTGCCCACGGGCCCACCGTAACCGCTTGACAATCAGTGCTTACCCGTCCAGCGGATTGACATATCACTGCGACGTGTAAAGATCGCCGTGTGTCGCACGTCACGAGCTACACGGAACGCGCCAAGGCGTCGCTACGGGAACAACTGCTCGACGCCGCCGCCGAACTGCTGACCCACAGTGGCTACATCGGACTGCGCATGGCCGACGTCGCCACGGCCGTCGGTGTGAGCAGGCAGACGGTCTACAACGAGTTCGGCAGCAAGTCCGCACTGGTACAGGCGGTCGCGCTGCGCACCCTCGCCGAGTTCACCGACGGGATCCAGCGCCGCCTCGACGAGGCGGGTGACGTACTCACCGGTGTCCACGCCGCCACGGCCTACACCATCGAGCACGCCAAGGAGAACCGGCTGGTCTCCGCCGTCACGGGAGCGCAGCCCGCGGAGGACCTGCTGCCGCTGCTCACCACGCGGGGACAACCGGTGCTGAACGCCGCCACCGACATGGCCGAGGCGTACCTGAGGGAGCGACTTCCCGACCTCGCCGATCCCCGGTTCGTCGCCGAGACCATGACCCGGCTCGCCCTCAGCCACCTCGTCCTGCCCACCTGCTCCTCCACCGAGGCGGCCGACCGCGTGTGCGCCGTGGTCGGAGCACTGATCCAGTCCTAGAAACGACGTGAGCAAAGGGGAAACACCATGACCTCCACCACAGCCGGACATCGTGACGGCTTCCAGTCGCTGCGCCGGGGAGGGCTCAACTGGAACTCCTTCCCGCTTCGGCTGTTCGCGAAGGGCAACCGCAGGTTCTGGAATCCCGCCGACATCGACTTCAGCGCCGACGCGGCCGACTGGCAGTCGCTGACCGACGACGAACGTCGCTCCGCCACGTTCCTGTGCGCGCAGTTCGTCGCGGGCGAGGAGGCCGTCACCGAGGACATCCAGCCGTTCATGAAGGCGATGGCCACCGAGGGCAGGCTCGGCGACGAGATGTACCTGTCGCAGTTCTGCTTCGAGGAGGCCAAGCACACCGAGGTGTTCCGCCGCTGGATGGACGCGGTCGGGCTCACCGAGGACCTGCACCCCTACGTCGCCGAGAACCCGCACTACCGCAAGCTGTTCTACGAGGAGCTGCCCGCCTCGCTCGGTGTACTGGCCGAGGACCCGAGTCCCCGCAACCAGGTCCGCGCGAGCGTCACCTACAACCACGTCATCGAAGGCTCCCTCGCGCTCACCGGTTACTTCGCCTGGCAGAAGGTCTGTACCAGCCGGGGCATCCTGCCCGGGATGCAGGAACTCGTGCGGCGCATCTCCGACGACGAGCGCAGGCACATGGCGTGGGGCACCTTCACGTGCAGGCGGCACGTGGCCGCCGACGACTCACTGTGGGAGGTCGTGCAGCAGCGCATGGGCGAGCTGCTGCCGCACGCCCTCGGCATGATCCAGTGGGTCGACGAGCAGTTCGACACGCCGCCGTTCGGCATCGACAACAACGAGTTCGTGCGGTACGCGGCCGACCGCGCCCAACGCCGCCTCGGCGCGATCGAGTCGGCGCGTGGCGCGAACGTCGCGGAGATCGACCTCGACCACTCCCCCGAACAACTGGAGGACGCCTTCGGCAGGGAGGACGAGAAGGCGTTCGCCGAGGTGGCCGAGACGGTGTCGTGACACCGCCGTGCCCTTCGGGCCGCCGCGGGTGACGTCCACCCCACGAACGTGGTCAGCGGTTCCGGCGGCCCGGTGGCGGCTGGTAAGAAGTTCGGAAGTTCCGAGTCGCCACCGCCACCGCTGTCCCGGAGGAAGCCGTGCCGTTCTTCCTGTCCCGGCTGCTGGTGCGGCTCGCGCGGCTGACCTCGTGGGCCACGCCGGTGGTGGTGATCGCGTTCGTCTTCTGCACGAGCTGGCCGCTGATGACACTGGCCGAGCCCGACGGCAGCGAACTGACCGATCCCGCGAACTACTGGTGGTACTTCGTGGTCACCGCCGCGACCGTGGGGTACGGCGACTTCTACCCGGAGACCGCCGCGGGTCACGTCGTCGGCGCTTACGTCATCGTCGGCGGCATCGTGGCGCTCACGACGGTGTTCACGAAACTGGCTTCGGTGCTGGAGAAGGCGAGGGGACAGCGAATGCAGGGTTCGGTCACCGTGGACGCGTCCGACCACACGGTGCTCCTCGGCTACACACCCGGTCGTACGGAGCGGATCGTCGCGGAACTGCTCGCCGACAGCGGTGGCCGCCCCAGTGAACTGGTGCTCTGCGCCTGGGACGACGTGGGCACTCACCCGATGCCGGGCGAGGCCGTGACGTTCGTGCGCGGTGACCTCTCCGACTCCGCGTTGCTGCGCCGGGCCGGAGTGCACCGCGCCCGCACCGTGCTCGTGGACGTCCGCGACGACAACGAGTCTCTCGCGGTCGCGCTGGCCGTCGACCACGTGACCACCCGCGCCCACATCGTGGTCACGCTGCGGGATCTGGAGCGGTCGTCGCTGCTCGGTTACGTGAGCGGGAACATCCAGCCCGTCCAGTGGCACACCCCGCGCATGATCACCGAGGAGCTCCAGTCGCCCGGCATCAGCGAGGTCTACACCAACCTGATGACCCACGGGGGCGCCAACACCTACTCGATCACGCTGCCCGCCTCGGTCGGGCAGGTGTCGGTGGAGCAGTGTCGGACGGCCCTCGACAGGCAGTACGACGCCACGCTGCTGGCGGCGCGAGCGGGCGAGGCCCTCCATGTCAACCCCGACCGGAACACGACCCTGCCTCCCGGTTCGGTGCTGTACTACATCAGCGCCGAGCCGCTGTCCGGGCGCCAGGTCGAACGCGCGCTACGGGGCTAGCCCGCGGCGTCACCGAGTCCGAGCAGCTCCACGGCCTTCTCCCGCATCTCCACCTTGCGGATCTTGCCGGTGACGGTCATGGGGAACTCGCCCACGACGTGCACGTAGCGCGGGATCTTGTAGTGGGCGAGCCTGCCGGTGCAGAACTCGCGCAGGCTCTCGGCGGTGACGGGTTCGGCACCGTCGCGCATGCGCACCCACGCCATGAGTTCCTCGCCGTACCTGGCGTCGGGCACGCCGATCACCTGCGCGTCGAGGATGTCCGGGTGGGTGTAGAGGAACTCCTCGATCTCCCGCGGATAGATGTTCTCGCCGCCCCGGATCACCATGTCCTTGATCCGACCGGTGATGGTGACGTAGCCGTCGGCGTCCATCACCGCGAGGTCGCCGGTGTGCATCCAGCGGGCCGCGTCGATGACCTCGGCCGTCTTCTCGGGCTGTTCCCAGTAACCGAGCATCACGGAGTACCCGCGCGTGCAGAGCTCGCCGGGCGTACCGCGTGGCACGGTGAGCCCCGTCGCGGGGTCGACGATCTTCACTTCGAGGTGCGGCCCCACCTTGCCGACGGTGGACACCCGGCGTTCGAGGGAGTCGTCCGCCCTGGTCTGCGTGGACACGGGAGACGTCTCCGTCATGCCGTAGCAGATCGACACCTCCGCCATGCCCATGCGCTCGATGACCTGCTTCATCACCTCCACCGGACACGGGGAGCCCGCCATGATGCCCGTGCGCAGACTGGCGAGGTCGTAGTCCTCGAAGTCGGGTTCGGCGAGCTCGGCGATGAACATCGTCGGCACGCCGTACAGCGACGTGCAACGTTCGGCCTGCACGGCCTCCAGTGTCTTCCCCGGGTCGAACGCGGGCGCGGGAATCACCATGCAGGCCCCGTGCGACGTGGCGGCGAGGTTTCCCATCACCATTCCGAAACAGTGGTAGAAAGGCACTGGAAGGCAGATCCGGTCCGCCTCGGTGTAGCCGCACAACTCCCCGACGAAGAAACCGTTGTTGAGAATGTTGTGGTGGCTCAGCGTGGCGCCTTTGGGAAATCCGGTGGTGCCGGACGTGTACTGGATGTTGATCGGGTCGTCGGCACCCAGTTCGGCTCCGGCTCTCGCCAAGGCGACCGGATCAGCCTCCCTTCCACTGGTGAGCAGCGAGGTCCAGTCGTCGCCGCCGATCAGCACGACGTCCTGCAACGAGGAGCAGCGGGGCCGCACCTCGCGGATCATTCCCGCGTAGTCGGAGGTCTTGAACCGTTCCGCGGCGACGAGAGTGGAAACACCGGCCTGGTTCAGCACGTATTCGAGTTCGTGCGACCGGTACGCGGGATTGATGTTGACGAGAATCGCGCCGATCTTCGCCGTGGCGTACTGGGTCAGTGTCCATTCGGGGCAGTTGGGAGACCAGATGCCCACCCGGTCGCCCTTCGCGACGCCCCTGGCGAGCAGGCCGAGCGCGAGGGCGTCGACGTCGGCGACGAACTCACGGTAGGTCCAGCGCCGCCCGGTGGCGTGGTCGACGAGGGCGTCGCGGTCGGGATGTGCCCGAGCGGTGCGATCGAGGTTGTCGCCGATGGTGTCCCCGAGTAGCGGAACCTCCGCGAGACCGGACGAGTAGCTCGCAGCAGCGGGCGCGGTCGACATGGTGCCTCCTCGACGACGAAGCGACGGCAGGAGCGAGTGTACGGAGACTCACGTCACAAAAGCCATCACCGCACGAAGGCCGGAGCGCGGGACAATGGTGGTGTGCGAGCGATACTGAACGTGATCTGGCTGGTGCTCTCCGGGTTCTGGCTGGCCATCGGCTACGCGTTCGCGGGCCTCGTCTGCTGCCTTCTGATCATCACGATCCCGTTCGGACTCGCGTCGTTCCGTATCGCGGGCTACGCCCTGTGGCCGTTCGGGCGGACGGTCACCGAGCGGCGCACGGCCGGTATTCCGTCGCTGCTGGGCAACATCGTCTGGCTGCTCGTGGCGGGCTGGTGGCTCGCCCTCGCACACGTCGCGACGGGCATCGCGCTCTGCGTCACGGTCGTCGGCATCCCGCT
Organism: Saccharomonospora cyanea NA-134; assembly: GCF_000244975.1. Taxonomy (NCBI): domain Bacteria; kingdom Bacillati; phylum Actinomycetota; class Actinomycetes; order Pseudonocardiales; family Pseudonocardiaceae; genus Saccharomonospora; species Saccharomonospora cyanea. Next base: position 4,710,688 of record NZ_CM001440.1, read on the forward strand.
GGGCATCGGTAACTTCAAGCTCGTACCGGTGGCACTTCTGCCGCTCGGCAGGGAAATCGTGTCCACCCGCTGAGGAGCCCGTGTGGAAACCGCATGCGACATCGTCGTCGAGGCCGATCCTGGGCGGCTGTGGGAGTTGGTGACCGACATCGAGGTCCCGGCACGGTTCAGCCCGGAACTGCGGCGCGTGCGCTGGCTCGACGGCGCCACCGGCCCAGCGCTGGGCGCGCGGTTCGAGGGTCACAACCGCAGCGAGGTACTCGGCGAGTGGCGCACCGAGTCGCACGTCGTCGCCTGCGAGCCGCCGAAGGTGTTCGCGTGGGCGACGGTGGACCCCGACGGCCGGTTCGGCGGTGACGACGTCGACCCGGCCCAGCCGATGTCGACCTGGTACTTCGAACTCCAACCTCGGGACGGCGGCGTCCTGCTGCGACACGGCGTACGACTCGGTCCCGCCCGCTCGGGACTGACGCTGGCGATCGAGTCGAGGCCGGAGAAGAAGGACGCGATCGTCCGGTACCGCCTCGCCGAGCTCCGCACCGGCATGGAGGCCACCCTGCGGGGGATCAAGGACCTGGCGGAAGGCTGACCGGCACGCTCCACCGGCCCGGCACCCGCGGTTTCCGCGGTTTCCCCCGCCCCGGCGCGGGAACCCGACCGGGCGTGTCCCACGAAACCGACCGCCTTGAGCACGTCGCCGAGTCGTCGTTCGGCTGGTCGCTCAAGCCCGAGCAACTGGCCGCGATGGAGCCCCTCCTCCACGGCCACGACGTGCTCGCGGTGATGCCCACCGGATCCGGCAAGTCCGCCATCTACCAGGTGCCCACGGTGTTGCTCGACGGTCCGACGGTGGTGGTCTCGCCGCTGCTCGCTCTGCAGCGCGACCAGCTCGAACACCTCGACGACGCCGACGTGCCGGACGCCGTGGCCGTGAACTCCGCCCAGCGCAGCGGCGAGGAGCGGCAGGCATGGCGGTCGGTGCGCAGCGGTGACGCGGAGTATCTGTTCCTCTCCCCCGAGCAGCTCGCGAAGGAGGACACGCTCGCCGAGCTACGACGGGCGGCTCCCACGTTGGTGGTGGTGGACGAGGCCCACTGTGTCTCCGACTGGGGCCACGACTTCCGACCCGACTACCTGCGGCTGCGCCACGCCGTCGAACGCATGGGCCGCCCGCCGGTGCTCGCACTGACGGCCACGGCGGGCGGGCCGGTGCGCGACGACATCGTCGAACACCTCGGCATGCGCGATCCGGTGCGCGTCGTCACGGGGTTCGACCGGCCGAACCTGCACCTCGCGGCCACGCGGGTCGCCGACGACGACCGACGTCGCGAACTCGTGTGCGCGTGGGTGTCCGACGCCGCGAAACCCGGTCTCGTCTACACGCCCACCCGCGCCGACGCCGAGGCGTTCGCCGAGGCGCTCACCGAGGTCGGCGTGCGGGCGGTGGCGTTCCACGCGGGCATGAAGGCGAAGGACCGCAGGCGGGCGCAGGACGCGTTCATGAACGACGAGGTGGAGGTCGTGGCCGCGACGTCGGCGTTCGGCATGGGTATCGACAAGCCCGACGTGCGGTTCGTCGTGCACACGGCGCCCACCGACTCGCTGGACTCCTACTACCAGCAGATCGGGCGCGCCGGACGCGACGGCGAACGCGCCGACGCCCTGCTGGTGCACCGGCCGGAGGACTACCGGCTGCAGCGCTTCCTCACCTCGCGCTCCCTCGACGTCGACAAGGTAGGGGAGGTCGCGGAGGCGGTCCGCGAGCACGACGGCACGCCGAGCCCCTCCGAGATCGACGACGAGGTCGAGCAGTCCCACCGCAGCGCCATGAACAACCTCAACCTGCTCGAGGAGGCCGGGGTCGTCGAAGCCGACGAGCGCGGCGGCTTCACCTACCGGGGTGGCGACAGCCCACGGGAGGACGTGGAACGGGAGTTCGAGCGGCAACGGCAGCTCGACCGTTCGCGGATCGAGGTGCTGCGCGAGTACGCGGAGACCCGCTCGTGCCGACGGCAGTTCCTGCTCGGCTACTTCGGCGAGTCCCTGGACGAACCCTGCGGGTTCTGCGACACGTGCGAGCAGGGCACCGCGCGGAAGCACGCGCCGCCGAGGGACGAGGACACGGAGTTCGGCGTCGACACGCCCGTCCGCCACACCGAGTGGGGCCCCGGTGTCGTGGTGAACCACGAGGCCGACCGGCTGACGGTGCTGTTCGACGAGGTCGGTTACCGCACGCTGTCGCTGGCCGCCGTACGCGAGAACGACCTGCTCACTCCGGACCGTTGAGGGGATGGTCGGGCTAGGAGGGCTGGTAGGGCAGTTCGACGACGAGGCACGGCCCACCGGCGAACAGTCCCGCGTCGATGCCGAGTGCCTTCCCACCCGCGTAGAGGTGGGGGGCGTCGAGCTCGACGGGATGCACGCCGACCTGGTCGGCGATGACGCTGTGTCCGTGGACCACGCGCTCCCCGCCGAGCTGCGCCAGCAGTTCCTCCGCGGCCTCGGCGCCCTCCGGCCCCCGGAACGCGAACCGCGTGGTCATCCGGCGCCACAGGTCCCACCACTGTGCGAGGTCGTGCCCGGCGAGCACCTCCTCGACAGCCTCGTTGATCTGCTCGACGGTGTCTCCCCAGTCGAGGTACTCCAGGGTGTCGGAGTGCACCAGCAGGTGATCGGCCGCCACCGCCACGACCGGGCGCGACGTCAGCCACTCGATGTGCTCGCCGGTGAGCGCGTCCTGGTCGGACCGCTGCCCGCCGTTGACCGCCCAGCTCCGCGCGAAGCTCCGGCCCGCACCGGCCGCGTCGGCGGGCACCGGGGTGTCGCCGAAGCGGTGCATGCCCAGCAGCAGGATCTCGTGGTTGCCGAGCAGGCTGTCGACGAAACCACCCGACGACGACGCCTGCCGCTGCAGCGACCGCACCAGGTCGATGGCACCGACCCCGTCGGGTCCCCGGTCCACGAAGTCGCCCAGGAACCACAGGTGGGCGTCGGCCCCGATCCAGTTGTCGCCGTCGTCGACGAGCCCGGCGTCGCGCAGTGCGTCGGCCAGCTCGTCCCGGTGGCCGTGGACGTCGCCGACCACGAACGTGGGATGGTCCTTCACGCCCCGACGATAAGCCCTGGTCTTTCGCGTCTCGGGATCAGCCCGCCCGGAACGGGTCGGCGGTGCGGCCGACCAGATCGGCGATGGAGTCCACGACCATGGTCGGGCGGAACGGGTACCGCTCGGCCGACTCGCGGGTCGAGATGCCACTGAGTACCAGCACCGTGTGCAGTCCCGCCTCGATGCCGGAATGGATGTCGGTGTCCATGCGGTCACCGATCATGACCGTGTGCTCACTGTGCGCGCCGAGGGCACGCAGCGCCGAACGCATCATCAGTGGGTTGGGCTTGCCGACGTAGTACGGCGAGCGGCCGGTCGCGCGTTCGATCAGGGCCGCTATGGAACCCGTCGCCGGAAGCACGCCCTCCCGGCTCGGCCCGGTGGGGTCGGGGTTGGTGGCGATGAACCGCGCGCCCTGCTCGATGAGTCGGATCGCCCTGGTGATGGCGGTGAAGCTGTAGGTCCGGGTCTCGCCCAGCACGACGTAGTCGGGGTCGACATCGGTGAGCACGTAGCCCGCCTCGTGCAGCGCGGTGGTCAGCCCCGCCTCGCCGATCACGAACGCCGAGCCGCCTGGGCGCTGGTTGCGCAGGAACCGAGCGGTGGCCAGCGCGGAGGTCCAGATGCTCTCCTCCGGCACGTCGAGGCCGGTGCGCGCCAGCCGAGCACGCAGGTCACGCGGGGTGTAGATCGAGTTGTTGGTCAGCACGAGGAAGCGTGCTCCGTTCGACTTCAACTCGGAGAGGAACTCGTCGGCTCCGGGCACGAGGTGCTCCTCGTGCACCAACACGCCGTCCATGTCGGTGAGGTAGTTCCACTGCTGCAGCTCGGTCATGGTGCCCTAGCCTATTGCCTGCCCCACCGCCTGCTCGGTGGTTGCGGGGCCGCGTGGACGAAGACCGTCGCGGCCTTCACCGCCAGTCGCACGGGGGTTCCGGGGTCGAGGGCGAGGTCGGCCACCGACGCGGGAGTGAGGTCCGCGCTGAGGCCCTCGCGGGTGCGTAGCCGCACGACGGGCCCGTGTGGTTCCAGGGCTGTCACCACGGCGTCGACCACGTTGCGGGGGGAACCGACCACCGCCACGTCCCGTGGGTGGACGGCCACCGCCCCCGGGTCGAACACCGCCACCGCCGCGTCGCCGTCGGCGAGGTCGCGAGCCGGCACCCCGTGGAACAGCAGCCCACTCTCCGTCCGCACCGCCGCACCGGTGTCGGTGCGCACGGCCACGCCGGCCACCAGGTTCACACCGGCCAGACGCGCGGTGAACGCCGTCCGCGGGGACGCGAGCACCTCGCGGATCGGTCCCCGCTCGACGATGTGCCCTTCGGCCAGCACGGCCACGTGGTCGGAGAGCGTGAGCGCGTCCAGCGGGTCGTGCGTGACCAGCACCGTGGTGAGCTTCCGCCCGCTCTCGCGCAGCACCCGCCGCAGGACCCCGCGCACGGCCGGGGCCGCGTCGACGTCGAGTGCGGCCAGCGGCTCGTCGAGCAACAGCAGTTCGGGCTCCCCCGCGAGCGCCCTCGCGATCGCGACCCGCTGCGCCTGCCCACCGGACAGCGCGGCCGGAGCCCGGTCGGCGAGATCGCCCGCCTCCACCTCCGCGAGCCAGCGTCGCGCCACGTCGCGAGCCCCGGCCTTCGAGACTCCCCGCGAACGCGGCGCGAAGGCCACGTTGTCCAGCACGGACAGGTGCGGGAACAGCAGGGCGTTCTGCGCGAGCAGGCCCACTCCGCGCCGGTGCGCGGGCAGGTGCACGCCCGCGTCACCGTCGTCGAGCACACGCCCACCCAGCCTGACGTGCGCACGTTCGGCCCGCACGAGCCCGGCGAGGCACGCGAGCACCGTGGACTTGCCCGCCCCGTTGGGGCCGAGCACGGCCAGCACACCGCCGTCGGGCACGGCCAGCGACACGGACAGCTCGAATCCCGCCCTGTGAAGCGCCAGTTCGGCGTGCAACGTCACGACCGCACCCCCTCCAGCGCCCTCGGCCGCGCCACCGCGATGACCACGACCGCCACCACCACCAGCAGCAACGCCAGCGCCACAGCGCTGTCGACGTCGGCCTCCGCCTGGCGATAGACCTCCACGGGCAACGTCCGGGTGACTCCCTCCAGGCTGCCCGCGAACGTGATCGTGGCGCCGAACTCGCCGAGCGCGCGGGCGAAGCTCAACACGGCCCCCGACCCGAGCGACGGCAGCAGCAGGGGCACGGTGACCCGCCGGAACACCGTCCACGGCCGCGCGCCCAGCGTGGCCGCCACCCGCTCGTAGCGATCACCCGACGCGCGCAGAGCACCTTCGAGACTCACCACGAGAAACGGCATGGCCACGAACGTCTGCGCGATCACCACGGCGGACGTCGTGAACGGCACCCGCACCCCTGCCACCACGTCGAGCACGTAGCCGAGCAGCCCGTTGCGGCCCAGCAGGAACAGCAGCGCGAGCCCCCCGACCACGGGCGGCAGCACGAGCGGCAGCAACACCACGGCGCGCAGGAACCGCACACCCCGCGCGTTCGAGCGGGCGAGCACCACGGCCAGCGGCACGCCCAGCACGACACACAACACGGTGGACGTCGTCGCCGTCACCAGCGACAGTCGCAGCGCGTTCAGTGACGCCGACGAACCGAGCAGCTCGGGCAGCCGGGCGAGGTCGGTGCGCACCACCAGTCCCACGACCGGCAGCACGACCAGCGTCAACGCCACCGCCGCGGGCAGCCACAGCACCTTCGGCACGCCCGTGGGGACGTCGCGGGTGCGCGGCTCACCGCGGGAGACCAAACCCGGCCTCCCGCAGCGACCGCCTGCCCTCTTCGGACAGCACGAGATCGACGAACCGCCGCGCCGAGGCCGCCTCGGCGGCGTCGGCTGGTACCGCGACGGGATAGGTGTTGACCACCTCCGCCGCCTCGGGGAACGCCACCGCCTCGACCCGTCCGGAGGCTGCGGTGTGGTGGACGTCGGTGGCGTACACCAGTCCGGCGTCGGCCTCGCCGACCTCCACCTTCGTCAGCACCGATCGCACGTCGGCCTCCTCGCTGGCCGGCCGCAACGTCACCCCGGCGAGGCGTTGCACTCGCTTCGCCGCCGCTCCACACGGCACGGCGGGCGCGCACACGACGACGGTGACACCGGGATCGGCGAGGTCGGCGAGCCCCGTGATCCCCGCCGGGTTGCCGCGCGGAACCGCGATGGTGAGCGTGTTCGTGGCGAACGGGGTTGCGGGACCGTCCAGCAGACCGTCCTTCTCCAGGCGGGCCATCGGCTCGGTGTCGGCCGAGGCGAACACGTCCGCGGGCGCTCCCTCGACGATCTGCTGGGCCAGCCGGGACGAACCCGCGAGGTTCAGCCGCACGTCGATGCCGTCGTGGGTCTGCTCGAAACGACGTTCCAGATCGGTGAACACCTCCGTCAGCGACGCGGCCGCGAACACCGTGAGCACCCGCTGCCCTCCTCCACCCCCGCACGCGGTGGCCGACGTCGCGACGAGGAGGGCGGCCATCGCCGCCGACAGCATCGACCGGCGTCTCATCCGGCCTCCTCGGTGGGAGCGGCCGGGATCTCGACGATGACCTGCGTCGCCTTGACCACGGCGACGGCCAGCACGCCCGGCTCCAACCCGAGTTCGGCCACGGCCTCGGAGCTCATCAGCGAGACGATCCGGTTCGGCCCGCACTGGAGTTCCACCTTGGCCATCACCGCGTCGGTGACCACCTCGGTGACGAGCCCGACGAAACGGTTCCTCGCCGACCGCGCCACCCCGGTGGGATCCGGTGAGGTGTCGGCGCCCCTGCGGGCGAACGCGGCGAGTTCCGCGCCGTCGAGGACCTTGCGGCCCGAGGCGTCGACGTGTTCGGTCAGTAGGCCGGCCCTGACCCAGCGACGCACGGTGTCGTCACTGACCCCCAGCAGCCGAGCAGCCTCAGCGATCCGAAATTGCGGCACGAAACCGACCATAATCCCGCAACTGCGGAACCGACAGTCCTCGACCGAGAAGTGCCGTGTTCGCGGCCACCTTTTTCGTCGTAACGGGCACTAGGCTGGGAACGGTGACGGGAGTGGACCTCGGCATCCCCAGGGTGCCCGCCTCACGCACGGCCCCCGATCGGCCGCGTCCGGACAACCCTGCCCTGGTCGACAGCTTCGGCAGGGTCGCCACCGACCTGCGCGTGTCGGTCACCGACAGATGCAACCTGCGTTGCACTTACTGCATGCCGGCCGAGGGGCTCGACTGGATGCCGAACCAGGAGATCCTCACCGACGACGAGCTCGTCCGGCTCGTCGACATCGCGGTGCGGCTCCTCGGCATCACCGACATCCGGCTCACCGGAGGGGAGCCGCTCCTGCGCCCCCACCTGGAGGACCTCGTCGCCAGGATGGCCGCGCTGCGACCCCGCCCCCGGCTCGCGATGACCACCAACGGGGTCGGCTTCGCCAAGCGCGCACGCGCGTTCGCCGAGGCTGGCCTCGACCGTGTCAACATCTCCCTCGACACCGTCAACCGCGAGACGTTCGCACGCCTGACGCGCCGCGACCGGCTCCGGCACGTACTCGACGCCCTCGCCGCCGCCCGCGACGCGGGTCTCGAACCCGTCAAGATCAACGCGGTGCTCATGCGCGGCGTCAACGACCACGAGGCCGTCGACCTGTTGCGGTTCGCGTTGGACGGCGGATACCACCTGCGCTTCATCGAACAGATGCCGCTCGACGCCCAACACGGCTGGAGCCGGGCCGACATGATCACCGCGGACGACATCTTCGACCTGTTGAGCACCGAGTTCAGCCTCACGCCGAGCCCGGTCGAGCGCGGCGGCGCCCCCGCCGAGCGGTGGCTGGTGGACGGCGGCCCCCAGGAGGTCGGCATCATCCCGTCGGTCACGCGCCCGTTCTGCGCGGCGTGCGAACGGACCCGGCTGACCGCGGACGGTGCCGTGCGCTCGTGCCTGTTCAGCACCACCGAGACGGACCTGCGCGGCCTGCTCCGCGAGGGCGCCGACGACGAGCGGATCGCCGACGCGTGGCGCGACACGATGTGGGGCAAACTCGCGGGACACGAGATCAACGAGGCCGGTTTCGCCCAACCGATCCGTCCCATGAGCGCGATCGGCGGGTGACAGCCACACCGCCCACCTCGGCGGAAGTGACGAAGGAGTGGTCCATGAGCACAGCGGGCACCGACGGCGTGATCGAGACCTCTCAGGGAGCCGACCAGCACACGCTGACCGTGAGGGTGCGGTACTTCGCCTCGGCGCGTGCGGCCGCGGGGGTGGACAGCGAGCTGGTACGACTGTCGCCCTCGGCGTCCGTGGCCGACGCCGTCGAACACCTGCGGACCGCACATCCCGAACGCCTGCCGCGCGTCCTGGACGCCGCGAGCTTCCTGCTCGACGGCATCGCCGTGCGGGATCTCGACCGCCCGCTGCCCGACGGCGCGGAGCTGGACGTCCTCCCTCCCTTCGCGGGGGGCTGACGGCTCGCCGACCCCGCAGCCGGGGTCGTGACACGCCCGACACGGCGAGCTTCGCCGCCTCGGCCTCACATTCACCGGGTGGCGACGTCCGCCACCTTCGCCGTTCCCTCGGCTCGCCGCGGGCCCGCTGCGCTCCTGCCACCGGGATGCCCCGCAGGACCGTGGGGTGGCGGGAGTTCGTCGCGACAGGTGTGAACCATGTGAACACGATCTGTCCGATCTGTCTTTTTCCGCAACTTCGGGCAACCCTTGGCACCGTCCGACGAGGAGTTCCGAACGGCTCCGTTCGTCGTTGCCACAAACGGAGCAGGGGGTCTAGACCGTGGTGACTCAGACCTCACTTTGGGTGAAATATTTCAGAAGGGAAACGGAGTTATAACGGCCCTCTGATCAGGGAAAATACCACAATCGCAAAAGGTTGCCCACCGTTACGGTGACCTAGCTCACGCCGACAAAGATTTCCGATCACGCTCGACGTTACGTACCGTCGCATTCCGGTTGGCCCCGAACCGACCAACGACCGGGATCCCGTTGCGCCGAGCCCAGTCCGGCGGAATCCCGGAACCGAAACCCCGAGCACAGAGCTTCTCGGACTGGGACGGGAAGGAGTCGGCATCCCCCGGTGCCGGCTGCCGATCGAAGACCGATCGGCCAGGCCCCCGGCCTGCCTTGCGACCTCGTAGGTGCGGAAGTCGAACGAGTCAACATGGCTTACCGAGGCAAGCACCGCAAACCCTCCGCCGCGTCCCGCAACCTCGCCCGCGTCGCCGTCGCCGGTATCGCCGTCGGCGCGCCGCTGACGATCGCGGCCGCTCCCGCCCAGGCGGAGAGCGTGAACTGGGACGCCATCGCCGAGTGCGAAAGCGGTGGCGACTGGAGCATCAACACCGGAAACGGCTACTACGGCGGCCTGCAGTTCAGCCTCAGCACCTGGCAGGCCTACGGCGGCACGGGCATGCCCCACGAGACGTCTCGTGAGCAGCAGATCGCCATCGCCGAGCGAGTCCTGGACGGCCAGGGCATCGGCGCGTGGCCGGTGTGCGGCTCCAGGGGCTACTCCAGCGCCAGCTACGAGGGCACCAACACCGAGGGTGCCGCCCCGAGCGGCGACAGCGGCAGCAGCAGCGGCTCGTCCGGCGAGTCCACGCAGGAGAGCAGCGACCCCGCCCCTGCCCCGTCGTCCGCACCTTCCACGCCGTCCACCCCGAGCGGCGTCGCGAAGTCGAACCCCGAGGGCGACTACGTCGTCAAGAAGGGCGACACCCTCAGCGCCATCGCCAAGGAGAAGAACGTCGAGGGTGGCTACCACGAGCTCGTCGAGCTGAACGACGGCTACATCTCCAACCCCGACTACATCGTGGTGGGCCAGAAGATCGCCACCAAGTGACCCTTCGTGGTCGCCCGCACCCGAGTTCACCTGGGTGCCGCTGAAGGTCCCACCGCTGTCCCCCGGGCGGTGGGGCCTTCACACCACAAAGCACAACCGCACAACCGCGACAGTGGACGGCCGCACGAGGTGCGTCAGGACTCGTGCGATCCCGCATGGTCGCCTGCCGCGCCGGGAATCCGCTTCAGCACAGCGGGCTCCACCGTGAACGCGTCCGAGCCGCCTGGAACGTCGCCGCTCGAACCCGGATCCAGCCGCTCGTTGATGCGGAGCCCCATACCCCGCCCTTTCCGGGCATGGCGATCCGCGCCACAGACACGGCTTGGATTCGGCGCTCCGTGGCGTGCTTTTCGGTCGCGAGCCGATGCGCGCGAAACCACGTCGGCCGATCAGGACCGGGCCGACGGGGCCGGCATCGGCTACCGACGCGCTGTCAGGGCGAGTTGACCCACTCGTCGGTGCCGTCGTCGAACCACTGGTGCTTCCACACCGGAAGGTGCGTCTTCACCTCGTCGACGAGTTCGGAACACGTGGCGAACGCCTCCGCGCGGTGATCGGCGGCCACCGCGCAGGCGAGCGCGACATCGCCGATCTGCAACGTGCCGAGTCGGTGGCTGACCGCCACGGCCCGCACCCCGCTGCGGTGGGCGACCACGTCCGAGACGACCCTGGCCAGCACCTCCCCTGCGGTGGGGTGCCCCTCGTAGTGCAGGGACGTCACGGTGCGCCCGTTGTCGTGGTCACGCACCACGCCACCGAAGGTCACCACGGCTCCCGCTCCGGCGTCGGACACCAGCCGCGCGTGCTCCTCGACCGAGAGCTCCTCCTCCGTGACGTGGGCGAGCGCGACCCTGGCCTGACCACCGTTGCCGCTCGGATCATGGACGACCGTGTTGTGGGCGGCCTCCGACTCCTCCAGCACGTGACTCACCGACCGGTGGTGGTCTCCACCGGCGATCTGGTCCAGCGCGTGGTCCAGAACCCCGTCGAGGACCGTCAGCCCGTCGTTCACCCCACCCCGGGAGCCGGGAAGGTTCACCACGAGCGTGCGACCCGAGACGCCCGCGAGTCCTCGGGACAGCATCGCCGTGGGAACGGTGTCCTGTCCCGCCACACGGATGGCGTCCGCGAGACCGGGCAGTTCGAAGTCGAGGACTCCCGCCGTGGCCTCCGGCGTCCGGTCGGTGGGTGAGACGCCGGTGCCTCCCGTGGTGACGACCAGGTCCACGTCCTCGGCCAGGCACGCACGCAACGCTTCCGCGACGGGCTCCCCGTCCTCCACGACCCGCGGCTCCGGCACGTCGAACGAACGCTTCGCGAGCCACTCCTTGATGACCGGCCCCGTGCGGTCCGGGTAGATCCCCGCGGCCGCCCGGTTGGACGCCACGATCACTCGCGCCGTGCGGTTCATGCGCCCTCCTGTGCCTTGCGGGCATCGCCACGCCACCACGAACCGGACTTCCCGCCCTCCTTGCGCACCAACCTCACGCCGTCGAGGGTCGCCGCGGGGTCCACGGCCTTGATCATGTCGTGTAGAGCGAGCCCGGCGACGGCGACAGCGGTCAGTGCCTCCATCTCGACGCCGGTGCGGTCACTCGTGCGGGCCGTGGCGGTGATGTCCACGCTGTCGGCCCCGAGCTCGAAGTCGACATCCACCTTCGTCAGGGCGATCTGGTGACACAGGGGGATCAGCTCGGGGGTCCGCTTGGCTCCCATGATCCCCGCGATGCGGGCTGTGGCCAGCGCGTCGCCCTTGGGCAGGCCGCCCTCGGCCAGCAGGCCGAGCACCTCGGAGGTCGTCCGCACCGTGCCACACGCCACCGCGGTACGCGCGGTGACGTCCTTGGCCGAGACGTCGACCATCCGAGCCGCACCCGAATCGTCGAGGTGGCTGAGTTCACTCACGAAGTCGAGACTACTTCGTCCTTCCGCGCCGCGGCTTTGACCGCCTCGGCCACGGCCGGGGCCACGGCGGAGTCGAACACGCTGGGCACGATGTACGAGGCGTTCAGGCGGTCGTCCACGACGTCGGCGATGGCGTTGGCCGCGGCCAGCAGCATGTCGTCGTCGATCTTGTGGGCCTGCGCGTCCAACAGACCGCGGAACACGCCGGGGAACGCCAGCACGTTGTTGATCTGGTTCGGGTAGTCGCTACGGCCCGTGGCCACGACGGCGGCGTGCCGCTGCGCTTCCAGCGGGTCGATCTCCGGGTCCGGGTTGGCGAGCGCGAAGACGATCGGGTCGTCGGCCATCGTGGCCACCTGCTCGGCACCGAACAGGTTGGGCGCGGACACCCCGATGAAGACGTCGGCCCCCACCAGCGCGTCGTGCAGCGAGCCGACCAGCTGCTTCGAGTTCGTGCGCTCCGCGATCCAGCGCAGGTTGTCGTCGAGGCCCGGGCGCTGCTCGTGCACGATGCCGTCGATGTCCACCGCGACGATGTCGGCGGGGGCCTTGCGCAGCAGCAGGCGGATGATGGCCGACCCGGCCGCGCCGACGCCGCTGACCACGATGCGGCACTGCTCGATGGGCTTGTTCACCACGCGCAGCGCGTTCCGCAACGCGGCCACCACGACGATGGCGGTGCCGTGCTGGTCGTCGTGGAACACCGGGATGTCGAGCTGCTCCCGCAGGCGACGCTCGATCTCGAAACACCGCGGCGCGGCGATGTCCTCCAGGTTGATGCCCGCGTACACCGGAGCGAGCGCCTTCACCGTCCTGATGATCTCTTCGGTGTCCTGCGTGTCCAGGCACACCGGCCACGCGTCGACGTCGGCGAACTTCTTGAACAGCGCCGCCTTGCCCTCCATCACGGGCAGCGCCGCGGCCGGGCCGATGTTGCCGAGGCCCAGCACGGCCGAGCCGTCGGTGACCACGGCGACCGTGTTGCGCTTTATGGTCAGCCTGCGCGCGTCGTCGGGGTTGGCCGCGATGGCCTTGCACACGCGGGCGACGCCCGGCGTGTAGGCGCGGGACAGGTCGTCACGGTTGCGGAGAGCGACCTTGGGGCTGACCTCGAGCTTGCCGCCGAGGTGCATGAGGAACGTGCGGTCGGACACCTTCCGCACGTGCACACCGGGCAACGCGTCGAGGGCCTTGGTGATGTCGTCGGCGTGGTCGGCCGACAACACGTTGGCCGTGATGTCGACGACGATGGCGTCCGGGTGCGACTCGACGATGTCGAAGGCCGTCAGGACACCACCTACCCGGCCGACTGCCGTGGTGAGGTCGCCGGCCGCGCTCGCCGACGGCGGGGCCTCCAGTCGCACGGTGATCGAGTAACCGGGACCGGGAACGGGCATGGGCTTACCCCCGCATCAATGACTCACACTGACTGGCGCTGGATTCGGGAGAAAAGCCTATCCGCATGTGCGAGGTCACATTCGGCCGGATGGGTGACTCGCCGGTAACGTCGGGTCCGGCTACGCGGACCTGTTGATCTCGGTCTCGGGGTGCTCGTAGGGCACGGAGTCGAGGGGGAAGGTCACCTCGCCGAACGGGGAGAGCGCGCCCTGCCGGTCGGCCGCGAGCTCGCTGACCGGGTGCTCGACGTCCGGCCACTCCGGGTCGATCCGGTGCTGCTTACGGTTGTCGGCGTTGCCCACGTCGTCCTCCATACACTCGACCAAACGACTGACCATAGTGTGCCCGATGCCGCGCACCGGGGGATATGGTGGTGACGATGGCCGCCCTCTCGCTCGCGGACTGGCTGCGTTCCCTGCCCGACGACGCCCTCGCCGATCTCCTGCGCGCACGGCGTGATCTGGCCACCCCTCCGCCCGCGAACTCCGACGTCCTCGCCACCCGTGCCGGCACGGCCGGGTCGGTGGCCAGGGCCTGCGAGAACCTCGACAGGGCGACCCTCGCCGTGCTGGAGACGCTGCTGGTGGCCGGGGCCGACGACACACCCGTGGGTGTCGGTCGCCTCGGTGAACTGCTCGCCACGGTTCCCCCTCGGGCACTCGACCGGCTGCGGTCGCTGGCGCTCGCGTGGGGTCCCGACGACGCCGTCTCCGTGCCCGCCGCCGCGCGTGACGTGTTCGGCCCGTTCCCGGCAGGCCTCGGTGTCTCCTCGACCGAACTCGCGAAGCTCGACAGCGACGCGTTGGCGGAGCGGATCGCCGACGTCGGCGAGGACGAGAGGGCACTACTGTCCACGTTGTCCTCAGGCCCCCCGATCGGCCGCACGCGGGACGCCGCCATCGACGTGCCACTGGCCTCGGCCACCACGCCGGTGCAGAAGTTGCTGGCCAGAGGCCTGCTCGTGCGGCGGGACGACCAGACCGTCGAACTCCCCCGCGAGGTGGGACTGGCACTGCGCGGTGGTGTCGTCTTCGCCGGTGCCGCGCTGACGGAGCCGGAGCTGCCCTTGGAGCGGCACGAGCAGTCCGGAGTGGACACCGCAGCCGCCGGGGAGGCCATGGAGTTCCTCCGGCACGCCGAAACGCTGCTGCGGGCGTGGTCCGACCAGCCGCCACCCGTTCTGAAGTCGGGCGGCCTGGGCGTGCGGGAGCTGCGCAGGCTCGCACGTGACCTCGACGTCGACGAGCGTCGCGCCACTCTGCTGGTGGAACTCGTCGTCGGCGCGGGTCTCGCCGCCGCCGACGAGAGCACCTCCCCGGAGTGGGTGCCCACCACGCTGACCGACTCGTGGCTGTCGATGCCGCCCTCGGGACGCTGGCTGACGCTCGCGCAGGCGTGGCTGGACCTGCCCCGCATGCCGGGGCTCGCCGGCGACCGGGACGCGCGCGACAAGATCGTGGTGCCGCTGTCGGAGGAACTACGCAGGCCGCTCGCGCCCATGACGCGCCGCCGGGTGCTTGGCACACTCGCCGAGCTCCCCGCCGGGGCCGGTGTGGCCGCCGTCGACGACCTCGTCACGCTGCTGGCATGGCGGGCGCCCCGCAAGGGCGGACGAACCCGCGATCCCGCCGTGCGCGACACGATGGCCGAGGCGACCGCGCTCGGCGTCGTGGCCCTGGGTGCGCTCACCACGGCCGGGGGCGCCCTCCTCGACGGGGACCTGCACGGGGCGGCGGCCGCCATGGCCGACGCGCTGCCTCAGCCGGTGGACCACGTTCTCGTGCAGGCCGACCTCACCGTCGTGGCCCCGGGCCCGCTGGAGCCCGACCTCGCCCGCCAGATCGAGGCGGTCGCCGACGTCGAGTCGGCCGGACACGCCACGATGTACCGCGTCAGCGAGACCTCGGTGCGGCGGGCCCTCGACAGCGGACGGACCGCCGACGAGTTGCACGAACTCTTCCGCACCCGGTCGCGAACACCGGTGCCGCAGTCACTGTCGTACCTCATCGACGATGTCGCCCGCAGGCACGGCCGCCTGCGCGGTGGCGTCGCGGCGGCGTTCCTGCGGTGCGACGACGAAGTGCTGCTGGCCGAGGTGCTGGGAACGCCGGCCGCAGCCGATCTGGAGCTGCGCCGGATCGCCCCCACAGTGGTGGTCAGCCCGTACCCGCTGGCCGAGATACTGGACGCCCTGCGCGCCGCCGGTTTCGCGCCCGCCGCCGAGGGACCGGACGGGCGGGTGGTCGACCTGCGGCCGAGTGGAAGGCGCATCCCCGCCCGTGGCCGTCAGGCGAGACGGGTCGAGCCGACCCGCGGGGAGCCGATCGGCGAGGGCCAGCTCACCGCAGTGGTGGCGCACGTGCGAGCAGGTGACAAGGCCGCGCGTAGTCGCAAGGGCTCCGTGGTGCGGCTGCCCGCGGGAGGCGGAGCCGACACCTCGGCGACCATGGCGTTGTTGTCGCGGGCCGCGAACGAGCAGCGCGAGGTGTGGATCGGGCTCGTGGACTCCCACGGCACCGCCACCCAGCGGGTTCTCACCCCGGTCCGGGTGGGTGCCGGGATGTTGGAGACCTCCACCGGCGAGCGTTATCCCCTGCACCGCATCACGTCGGCCGCGCTCGTGGAGGACTGAGCGCACGGGTGGCGCACCGCGGATTCGCGACGCGCCCCCCCGAAGCCGCACACCACGCTCGGCGAGCACCGGCGCACGACCGTCGCACACGAACGCGTCGACCCCGGAACGGCAGCCGAACCCGTTGCCGAGGACCGGGCCCGCTGAGTCGATGCCCGCGTACGCAGCCTGCGGACACGGTCACAGGGAACGGAGGCCGTTCAGGATCCGCTCCATGAAGTCGTGGGAGTCCCGGTCGGCCAGGACGAAACCCGGGCGCTGGATCTCCACCGCCCGAGCCTCGGACAAGTCGTCCACCAGCACCTTCACCACGCCCAGCGGCAACCGGGCGAACGCCGCGATCTCGGCCACCGAGTGCACGTCGACGCACAGGTCGCAGATGAACCGCTGCTCCGGCGAGACCACACCCTCGTAGCGTCTGCCGCTGTCGGTGGTCACCACCAGCGCTTCCAGCGCGAGTTCCTTCGCGGGCCTGGTGCGCCCACCGGTGCGCGCGTACGGCCGCACCAGCGAACGGTGCGTGAAGTGCGGCGGCGCGGGTGCCACCCGTGGCCGCGGCGGAACGCCCGCCGGCTGGCGGGCGTTCCCCGCCAAACCGGCAGGCCCGCCCTGTCCCGACTGCTGACGTACCCGCTTGGCGAGCTGCGTGACACCGGAGACACTGCTCAGGTCGAACCTGCTGGGGTGGTCGAATCCTTCTCTGTCCGTGGGCTTGTTCAGCGCCTCCCACTCGTCCACGCCGCTACCCACGCACGCCGCCCGAAAGCTTCGCCCGCAGTTCAGGGGTGAGCTGCTGGCCGACCCGGTCGACGAGCAGTGTCATCTCGTAGGCCACCGTGCCGATGTCGGCGCCGGGCGACGCCAGCACGGCCAGGCACGATCCATCGCTGATCGACATGAGGAACAGGTACCCGTTCTCCATCTCGACCACGGTCTGGTTCACCGTGCCGCCGTCGAAGCACCGTGCGGCGCCGTGCGTCAGTGAAACGAGCCCGGAGGCCACTGCGGACAGCTGTTCGGCACGAGCCACGGGCAGGTCCTGCGAGTTCGCGAGCAGTAGCCCGTCGGCCGACACCACCACGGCGTGCGCCGCCCCCGGCACCCGACGCACGAAGTCGGTGATGAGCCAGCCGAAGCTGCCCTGGTGGGCTGATGCCGTCACTGTCCCTCCTAGCCTCCCGCACGCTGTAGCGGCAAGACTATTAGCCAGGTCAATCCTGTCGAGCCCGATTCGCCCGACCGCCACACTCAATCACGCCGGTGGCCCAACAAATCACCCAGCACGCAGCGCCGTGTCGTGGGCGATGGCGTGCTGGACGATGGAGATGAGCACCTGCTTGGCCGATTCCCGGTCCCGGGCGTCACAGGCCATGATCGGCACGGAGGGCGAGATGGTCAACGCGTGCCGGACATCCTCGATCTGGTGGTGCAGCAGCCGGTCGAAGCAGTTGATGGCCACGATGTACGGCAGCTTGCGGTTCTCGAAGAAGTCGATCGACGGGAAGGCGTCGGCGAGCCTTCTGGTGTCGACCAGCACCACGGCCCCGATGGCACCGTACGCGAGGTCGTCCCACATGAACCAGAAGCGATGCTGACCCGGTGTGCCGAAGATGTAGAGCACCAGGTCGGAGTCCAGCGTGATCCTGCCGAAGTCCATCGCGACTGTGGTGGTCATCTTGTTCGGCGTCTGCGACAGGTCGTCGACCGAGACGCTCGCTTCGGTCATGGATGCTTCGGTGGTCAGGGGGTCGATCTCCGACACCGCCCCCACGAGCGTTGTCTTACCGACACCGAAACCACCGGCGACCACGATCTTGGCCGACTGGGTCGGGCCTGACGTCGTCGGCACGGCAGCGGACGCGTCAAATTCTCCGAAGCCCACTGAGAACCCTTTCCATGAACTCGATACTGGGCCGGTCTCCCACCATGGAGGAGGACGCGGAGTGCACGAGCACTAGACCGAGACCGGCAACGTCACCAACGAGGATTCGCACGACACCGAGCGGCATTCTGAGCAGCGCGGCCACCTCGGCGACCGACCTGGTGTCGAGGCACAACCCGCAGATGGAGCGGTGTTCGGGCACCCGCACCTTCTCCAGCCGCCTGCCCCGCTCGCTGGTCGAGATGAGGGCCTCGATGGCCAGGTCGTAGTCCGGCTTCGTCCGGCCCCTGGTGCGGAAGTACGGGCGGACGAGGCCCGAAGACTCCTCCACCTCCTCCTCGGGCTCGACGTCGCGGCGGTGGCGGGGCGTCGGGGAGGGTGACACCTCGCCGGACATCGGACCCGGATCGTACCCACCCGTGTCGTAGGCGGAGCGCAGGTAGCCGTCATCACGCGACGACGGGCCCTCGGCGCTGGAGAACCCGCCGCCGCCCATTCCGTACAGTTCGGCACCGGGTCCGGACAGCAGTGAGGAGTGTCCGTAGTCGGAGAGGTCGAAGTCCGCCGGCCCGGGGGAGTCGAGGCCGCCGGAACGCAACCACTCCCCCGTGTCGAGGGGGTCGTCGACTCTCCGCGAAGGACGACGTCCACGGCTGCCACGGCCGCTGAACGCCACGTCCTCCGGCTCGCTCGGCCAACCCCCAGCCGCACGGTCTCTGTCGAGCCGTCGATCACCTCGTGAGTGCCCGGAATCCACGGCGGTCTCCTCAGTGTTTTGTCGCCGAACTGCGTTTTCTCACCGAACTGCGTTGTTGCGTTTCGAAAGCGTGTGCGTTTCGCGAGCGTCCGCTCAGCCGCTCGCCTACCGGCGCGAGCCCTGCAACTGGGCCCGCAGCTCCGGTGTCATCTGCTGTCCGACACGGTCCACCAGCAGCGTCATCTCGTAGACGACGAGGCCGATGTCACTGTCGGGAGCGCCGAGCACCGCGAGGCAGGAGCCGTCGGACACCGACATGAGGAACAGGAAGCCGTTCGCCATCTCGACGACGGTCTGCGCCACGGGGCCGCCCTCGAACACCTGCGCGGCACCGCGCGCGAGGCTCGTGAGTCCCGACGCCACGGCGGCGAGCTGGTCGGCCCTGTCCTTGGGCAGACCCCGCGAAGCCGCCAACAGCAGCCCGTCCGCGGAGACGACCACGGCGTGGGCCGCACCGGGCACCCGGTGCACAAAGTCGGTGATGAGCCAAGCGAAGCTGCCTTGCTGTCCGGAGTTGCCCTTTTTCGGCGCACCCGGATGCGCTGAACCCGCGCGTGTCAACTTCTACTCCTTCGCCCCGTTGTGACGGGTGTCGTTGCCCGTCTCGTCGAACTGCTCACTCTGGGCCGATGGCTCCTTGAGCGCGTGGCGACCGCTGGTGTAACCACGCTGGAAGCTCTTCATGCGGTTGCGCGCCGCCTCGGCCGACCTGGCGACGGCACTGCGTCCCGGTTCCCCGACGGTGGTGTCGGCGAACGCGTTCCCCCGGCTCGGGGAGACCGAGCCCGGCACCAAGTATGCGTTGGGCACGCGCTTGGGCAGACCGGCAGGCGTGATCTCCTCGTGCTTGTCCTCGAGCAGCGCGTGGGCGGCCTGCCAGCCGGTGTCGGACACACTGTGCCAGCCTGCGTCCTTCGCACTGCCCCTGGTGTCGTCGGTTCTCTCCTCGGCGTCTCCGTTCATCGCGACACCCGCCGTCGTGCCGGTGTCGGGGTCGGAAACCGAACCCGGCTCGGCACCCCACGCCTCGCCGTCGGTCTCGACGGCCGTGTCCGGCTCGAGCGGTTCCTCCTCGCTGAACCACCGCGACAGCACTGACTGGTAGATCGGCAGTCTCCTGGTGGGTACATCGTCCTCCAGTGCGCTTCCGTCGCCGCCGACCGACGGAGCGCGGGACTCCGAGTCCTCCCTCGGCACGTAGCGCGTTTCCTCGTTCGGCGACGCCTCGGTGACATGGCCGTCGTTCTCGTCGCCGTCCGGCGACTCGACCGGCCACTGCGGCTCCTCGGAACCGGTGGGCGGGGCCGGCTGCGCGATCTCGGTCGCGGGTTCCGGCTCGGGCTCCGGCGCGGCCGGGCTGACGAACGGTCCCGCCGCCTTGCCGACGCCCCCGACGAGGTCGTCGAGACTGATGGGCTGGGCCAGCGGACGCAGGCCGTTCTCCAGGTGCGAGCCCGACGACGGGGCCCCTTCCGGCTCCGGCGGCGAGGGCTGCGGCGAGGGCTGCGGCGGCGACGCGATCGGCGGAGGCGGCGGCGCGGCCGGACGATCGGCGTCCACCTGCGGCTTGCGTGGCGCGGGCAGCGGCGGCACACCGGACGGCGGAGGCGGGGTGTCCACACGCGATGGCAGGGACGTCTCGGCCCTGGTCTCCCGTGGAGCGATGGGAGGCGCCGGCGGTGACGACACCGTCGAGGGTGTTCCGGTGAGCAGGTCGCTGGGCACGACGACGCGGGCGATCACACCACCGTCGATGTCCTCGTTCTCCCGCAGCCGCACCTCGATGCCGTGTCGCTTCGCCAGCCGCGCCACCACGTACAGACCCATACGCCGGGTCACCGACACGTCCAGGTCCGGCGGATCGGCGAGCCGCTCGTTGGCCTCGGCGAGCTGCTGTTCGGACATACCGACACCGCGGTCGGTGATCTGCACGGCGAGCGACGTGCGACGCGTGACCACGGCCCGCACGCTGATCTTGGTGTCCGGTTCGGAGAAGTAGGTCGCGTTGTCGAGCAGTTCCGCGAGCAGGTGCACGAGGTCGTGCACCGCCCTGCCGTGCACCGCCACGTCGGGAATGGTGCCGAGCTCCACGCGGGCGTACTGCTCGATCTCCGACACGGCGGCACCGATGACATCGGCGGCCGGCACCGGTTTGGACATCGTCTTGGTGAGGCCGGCGCCCGAGAGCACCAGCAGGCTCTCACCGTTGCGGCGCAGCCGGGTCGCGAGGTGGTCGAGCTCGAACAGGCTCGCGAGTTGGTCCGGGTCCTGCTCGTCCGACTCGAGCCGGTCGATGACCCCGAGCTGGCGTTCCACGAGTCGCTGGCTACGGCGCGAGAGGTTCACGAAGATGCCGTTGACGTTCTCGCGCAGCAGCGCCTGCTCGGCGGCGAGGCGGATGGCTCGTTCGTGGACGACGTCGAACGACCGCGCGACTTCGCCGATCTCCTCGCGCGTGTGCACGGGAACCGGCGTGACGGCGTCGCGGGACGCCTCCATGGGGTTGGGGTCGGCGAGGATGCGCCGCACCGTCTCGGGAAGCCGGACGTAGGCGACCTCCAGCGCACTCGACCGCAGCGTGCGCAGCGGCCGGGTGAGGGCCCTCGCGACCATCAGCGTCAGTGCCACGGTGGCGACCAGGGTCACGGTCATGAGCCCGAAGAACAACCAGGCGGCCTGGCTGGCCTGCCCGGCGAGCGTCTCGGCGTGCTCGCGCAGTTCCGCGAGGAGCTGGCTCTCCATCTCGCGCATCATGTCGGCCGTGTCGCTGCCGTCACTGAACAACTGCCGCGAGCTGATGTTCAGCCCTCCGGGCGAGTCGATGGCGGAGTAGGCGGTGGCGATGATCCGGGCCCGGTTGTCGACCTCGGCGCCGGACACGGTGTCGAGGTAGCGCTGCTGCTCCTCCAGAGTGGCGTTGGAGTTGAAGTTGCCGATCGCGGCGTCGGCGCTCGCCTGCGACGACATCGAGCGGGACAGCAGGTCGGCGACGAAGGCGTGGTTGCCCGCGGCGATCTGGAGGATCGCGTTCTCCCGCGACGTGTATTCCTTCGCCTCGGTGATGGCCTGCACCGTGGTGCCTCGACGCAGCAGCTCGCGGTCGGTCACGGACAGGTTCACCGTGCGGCCGAGGTTGACGAGCGGGTCGAGGATCGAGTTGTAGGTGGTGTGGACCGTCAGCGCCGGGATGTTCGTGGTGTCGATCTTGCCCCGGAGGGGATCCAGAGCGTTGAGTCGCTGGACCGCGCGCTCGTAGGTGCGCTGCAGTTCCTCGTCACCGAGGTCCCGTTCGACGAGCATGTTCCGAAGGCGCGTCACCTCCTCGTTCACCTTCGCCGTCTGCTCCTCGACGGTGTTGGTGTCGACCCAGTCCGACGACATGTCGACGGCCTGGAGCGTCCGCTCCTTCTGGAGTTCGTGCACCAGTGTCGTGACCTGCTGCGCCAACTCGACCTGCGTGACCGTTTCGCCGAACTCCGACGCGTCGCTCAGCTCCGAGATCGCGCGGAGGCTACCGAAGGCCAGCGCGGTCAACAGCGGAATGATCAGGACGACGGCGAGCTTGTAACGCAGCGGCCAGTTGCTCAGTCTCCATCGAGACGTCGTGACCTCGGAGCCGACGCCGACAGGTTCGGCCGCGTCCCGGCGAGCCGGATTCTCCTGTCCCTCCTGGTTCTGGGCGCCGTCCTGGTCGGATCCCAGCCCATCCCCGTCCGCGGTCTCAGTCTTGGGCACCGCTTTACCACCATCGTTGTCCGAGCCGGATCTCAAAGCCGGCGTCCTGGCCGAGCACTTGCTACTCTCCGCACACACTTCCACGACTGCTGGTCACGGTTGTCGCAACCAGGCAGCGGAAGCATGCCGGGGAGCCCCCAGATGGGTCAATCCTCGTTTGGGCTACCAGTGCACCGAAGCGTCCGCAGCGCCTACTTGGCCGACGTGATCGACCTGGATTACACCAAACAGTCATCCGCCCGTCACCACTTCGGTGTTCCGTGACCCCCAGTTGAGACACAGAATGTAGCGAAGACCCCCCAGAGACGTAAGCCCTCCCGGGCTGGTTCTCGTTGGACTTCACTGAGCGTTTGCCTCTTAGGGAGCACGCATCCGCACCGCACGACTAAACCCAGAGTTAATTAGACCACACGCTCAACCGCCCGAACGAGTGGACCATGACCACCCATAGATTGCGGTCAGGTACGCATTGTGAGTAGAGCGCCGAATCTCTACAGTAACCGTTGCTCACTGGGCGACGTGGGAGGGCATCGCGCTCAGTCAGCAGATCACCAAACTGGGTATTGAACCTCACTGAGGAGTGGCATTGCTTCGACAAGGCACCACGACGAGAAGGAAGTCCAGACCACATCGCCTGGCCGCCGCTGTGGTGACCGCGGGTCTTCTCGCTTCCGCCAGCGGTTGCGGCCTGTTGAGTGGCGAAGAGGACACTTCGACGTCGCAGGACGGTAACAGTTCTGTCGAAAAGTCCACCATCACGGTCGCTCACCTGCCCTCCATCGACGTCGCACCCCTTTACATCGCGAAGAACAAGGGGTATTTCGAGGACGAAGGACTCGACGTCAAGATCGAGCAGGCGGCCAGTGGTCAGGCCGCGACGACGAAGATGATCGGCGGTGACGCCGACATCGTCCAGTCCAGCTATGTGCCGTTCCTGCTCGCACACACGGGCGGCAGCGCCGAACTCAGGATCGTCGCCGACGCGGTCTCCGCGGCTCCGGACACCTTCGTGCTCGTCGCGAAGAAGGGCGGCGACATCAAGTCGATCGACGACCTCGAAGGCAAGAAGATCGCGGTGTCGGCGCAGAAGACCATCTCCGACACCATCGTGATGTCGGCGATGAAGGCGAA